>JAZUMF010000024.1:0-18360 GCA_045603485.1 Kiritimatiellia bacterium
CATAATGGTAATGAAATATTAGTCGAAACCTCAGTGTCTAAATAATTAGGCAATGGCAAAGTATTGTATATAACCTTGTCTGCAAAGAGATTTGATAATGAAAATAGCATTGCAAAAATTAGAAGCCATTGGTTCATACACAAATTGTATAACAATGACTTGTAATTTGCAAGTCGAAGATGAAAAGGACTGTCAACTGAAAAAGTTTTACCGCAAAGAACGCAGAGATTTTGTGATATCGACTATTTATTGTGTTAGTATAGTGAGGTTTTGTTGTTGTGTCAAGTGAAATTGTCTGACACTTAAAGGGTTAGGTTTTGTTGTTATGTCAAGTGTAATTGTCTGACACTTAAAAGTGATTACGCTACTTGGAGAAGAGGAGATTGGGAGATGGGAAGTTTTACCGCGTGAAAAACTGTCAAACTCGCAAACTATCAAACTGCTCCTACTTGCAAACTTTGCTTAAGCTATAGGAAGTTATTGAGTCAAGATTTTGGTATATCAAGTCTAGTCCTTCTCGTTTACCCATTGGGTGAAACGCAAAACCAAGGCGAAGCCCCCAATTTTATTGCGTCAAACGGAGATTTTATGCTTACAACTGCCGAATTTAGATTTAAGGCACACCCTTACATGGTCGTGTAGGGTGTGCCTTTGTTTTGGACTTCTTTTGGGATTTGCCGAAAAAAAGCCAAAAGCATATAATATATACACTTCGAGGTTTATGGCTATAAAGTATGAATAAGGTTGATATAGAGTCTCTTTATCAGAGATTGGCTCCAAAGTTGACGAACTATCTCGTTGCCAATGGTACAGCGTATGCTGCAGCATGCGATATCGTTCAAGAGACATTTCTTCGTATTTGGAAGATGCGTGATAACCTTGAGTCCGATGAAGCAAGGGTTTCGGGACTTGTTTATACGATCGCCCGTAATCTTCGCGCCGATTCCTTCCGTCATGACAAATTTGTGACTTTTCGAGAAAAAATTCAAGATTACGAGCTTGTTTCTGATGAAACGCAGTCAAAGGTGAGCGATTCGGCATACTTAAAGGGAAGGATTATGAAGGCATTGGATGACCTTCCGCCGTTATTGCGAGAGGCATTTCTGCTTTTTCAGGTTTCAGAGCTTTCAATTCGCGAGATTTCTCTTCAGCTTGGTATCGGTGAGTCGCTTGTCAAGGTTCGTATCTTTCGCGCTAAACAAAAACTTAGGGAGTCGCTTGGCGATTTGGATATTTTATAATTTTCACCAAAATTTTTTGTAACCTTTTTTGAAATGATTCGTATCCTAATTCAGGGGGATGATGCATGAATATAGATTTATCGAGAATAATAGCCAATCGCGGCCTTGGCGCTTTAGACGCAAGCGCTGATGTAAAGAACGCAAAAAATTCCGAAAATAGCGTTAAGCCGCTTTTTTCAGATTCGCTTACTATTCAGGAACGGGAGAATTTTCAAATCAACGATGTTAATGATGTTGACATGGATGAGATTGAGAAGGATATCGTCCGTGACGATAAATTGGGAAAGCTGTTGTCATCGCATTTAGATTGGCAGCCGCCGGAGATGCCTAAGTTTATTTAATTTTTTGGAGATTTGCAAAATGGACTCAAAGTCTAAAATGCTCGAGGATACTGAAGCATATCTTGCGAAAATCCGCAAAACAATTTCAGACTCGCGCAGTCTTGTCGAGTCGGCTCGTTTAAGGATGGCCGAGACCGATCGAATGCTTGAAGGTCAGGGATTGACTCGCGAACAGGTGATGGAATTTTCCTTTACAGATGAGCAGAAAAAGGCTGTAAACGCTCAACTTGCGAGCAGGGGATTGCCATTATTGGATGAAACAGATGACGACAAGGTCGAATATTCAGCACGAGGTGGCTCCGATTCTGCAACAGAAAGCGAATCCTTCAAAAGCCCTGCCAGTGAAGCCAGTGCCAATTTTACCGCCGGAGATGGTGATGGAACCGTAGAAAACCGCAAGCGTAAATTTAATGTTATGATGCAGCAGTTCAGAATGTAACTTTTTACAGGTTCATGCGTAGACAAAGTAAGTGGTTCATCAAGAAGAAAGAAAAGGAGAACGAAAATGGATGTGCAATTAAATACCTCTTCAATTAAGAATTTAGCTTCAGTAGCAGAGGCTATGAAGAGTGGTGCGGCTATTGCGAATGATGCTGTGCCGATTCTTTCACCCGAGAATATCAGGATTTCCAGAGCTTCTGCAGATCTTGAATCTTTACTTTCAAAGCTCCTTATGGAGACGAACGAGGCTAAGCTCAACGCCGCCCGCTCACGCCTTGCAAGCGCGCTTGAGCAGCTTACGGATCTGAACGAGTCAGAAAAGGAAACCGTTGAGGAGATGTGTGAGCTTGCGAAAGATCAGGCTCAGGTTGAAGAGAGGCTTAAATCGAAGGGGGACGAGCTTAATTCAGCGACAAAGGAATTGGATAGCGCTGAAAAATCCCTTGATTCCGCTAAAGCCGATCTCGCCGCGGCAGAGAAAACCCAATCCGCGGCGGAAGCAAGGTACAAGGCTGCAAAGAAAGCTCTTGACGATTACACCAACTCCGGTGTTCCACAGGATCCAACGCAAATCGCTTCGCTTAACGCCGACATTTCAGCGGCAAAGCGGTCTCTCGATTCTGCCACGGCTAAAGTCGATGCCGCAGCTGGTAAGGTCGCTTCAGCCGAAAAGCGTCTGGAAGAGGCTTCTAGCGCATACGATTCGGTTAAAAAAGCCTATGATGCGATCGACGGTGAGCTCTCATCTCTTCAAACGAAGTTTGAAAGTCTTCTTGATTCATTGGATGCGTCAAGCCTTACAGCTTTGCGTGAGGCGATTCGTCTTGATGCCGGAGATATCGATCATCTTCATGATGAAATCGAAAAGGACGACAAGAAGCATGAACTTTCGTCAATAAAAACGGTTGAGGATGTCATTGCCGATGCGCTTGATCGTTTGGACGGTAAAATGGTCGACGAGGTGACCGATAGGCATTTGGACCATATTTAGGATTTTGTTATAATCTAATAAACAACATTTTCAAGGAGTTAACTATCATGGAAATCAGCAGAGAAAAGATTGAAGAAGCAGCCAAGAAGATTGCGGGAGATATGACGACCGTTCGCGAGCTTAAGGGTATCACAGATGCCGAGATGGAGGCTGTTTATTCGCTTGGCTTCAATTTCTATCAGACCGGTAATATCGAGAATGCCGAGAAGGTCTTCAAGTTCCTCGTTATTTTCGATCATTTCGAACCGAAGTACTGGATTGGTCTGGGCGCTGTTCTTCAGGTTAAGAAGGCATTTGACGGTGCAATTACCGCTTATGCCTACGCGTCATTCCTGGATATTCACAATCCAAAGCCTCAGTATCACGCCGCCGAATGCTATCTTGCCAAGGGCGACCGCGCCAATGCGCTTTCTTCGATTGCCGCATTGGAAGCCTTTGCCCCGGAGAATACCGATATCGGCCGCGAATACCGCGCCAAGGCTACTGAACTTAAGAAACTAATTGAAGGTTCAAAATAGAGTATGGAGGTGTTGCATGAGTGATATACCCGGAATCAACGAAAGAGCGCCGCAGCGTCCAGTTTATGTAAACCAAGTGGCCGATATGGCCAAAGCGCTTGGTCTTACTGAGGATTCGCAGGTTCTCGCCAAGGAAATCGCAGGACTTCTTGCGAGCCAGCCCAATGTCCGCGTGCAGAACTCCGCATCGGCGTCGCTGCCGGGAGAAGTCGGTACTGCGAAGGGACCCACGGGCGCGCCTGCGCTTGACAATCCCGATGATGCCAAGCAGAAGGAAGTGAATCTTGAAAAGCTTATTTCCTATCTCCAGCTTGAGACCGACAAGCATCAGGCCGAGCTTGCCAAGGATCGCATTGAGCTTCAAAAGAGCAGTATGGATCAGCGTCATGCCGAGCAGATAAAAAAGATCAACGAATCGCTTGAGCAGATGGACAAGGCTGCAAAAGCCAGCCTTTTTACCCGTATTTTCGGGTGGCTTATGGCGGCGGTTTCTGTTGTTATTGCTGTTGCTGCCTGTGTGGCAACAGGCGGTGTTGCTGTGGGTGCGGTTGCCGGTGCTGTGGTTGCCGTCGGAATGTGCGTGTTGAGTGAGACTGGAGCTATAGATAAATTAACAGAAAAATTGGTTGATGCGCTGAAAGATATGGGTTTGAGCGATCAGGCCGCACAGATTATCGCCGCAGTCGCCGTGGCTGCTGCAATGATCCTCATATCTCTTGGAGCCGGGTTTGGCGGAAATGCGATTCAGGGACTTGTCAAGGGTGCTTCGCAGGCTGCTGTCACTACGGCAATGGCAACCGCCAAGTCAATTCAGAGCGGTGCACAGTTTCTAGCCGGTACTCTCGGTGTAGGTACCACTATCGCTGGAGGAGTCGCGGCAGCTGAGAATTACAAGGCGGGGATGCTTAAGGCTGAGACAATGGAGATGAACAAGTTTCTTGCTGTCATGCAGCAGCGGCTTGAGGAGAGCCAAGAGGAACTGGAGCGGATCTTAAGCCAGATTCAGAATGTCTACACAGACATTTCGGCGATCATCAACTCTTCGATCGATACCGAAAACGAAATCGCCAACAAGATCGGCCAGATGGCTTGAGCGGAAAGGGCTTTTTAATATGAATGTCAGTCTAAACACTGTAAACCAGAATCTCTCAGCTAGGTGGGATAACGCGCTGGAGGCTCTCAAATCGGCGGATAGCGTCAACAATGTCTCCTTCAACGCCGAGACGCGCGCGCTTGTCTTTTCGGTGAATAACGGCGATACCGTGCGTTCCGTGTCGCTCTCGATGCCCGAGCTGGATGTGCCGCAGGCGGCAGACGACAACTGCCAAATCGCTTCGCTTTGCGCGAAACTCGGTACCGGCAATCTTATGAATCTTTCACCGGCGCAAGTCGAGACCGTCTGCAAGAATCTTACAAACGCACTTAAGGCGTATGCCGATGCGCTGGCTGCGGGCGGCGCTTCGGGGGTCGATACGAGCGGTGACTCGAAGAGCGTCATGTTCGACATTTATGCGCTTATGGCGCTTCTTGTCGAGTCCGGGCAGAAGATGCGCGATGCTGCGCGTGATGTGCGCCAAGCTCAAAATGCTCAAGTTCAGAAAAGTATTCAAAATCAAGCAGATATGCAGCGTTCTGCAGCTATGACAGGTCTTATTTGCAGTGTTGTTGTATGTGCGATTCAGGTAGGAATGCAGGTTGTAAATCTGACCTATCAAGGCAAGGGATTCGGCAAGCAGATGGATGCCCAAAAAATGTCAGGATTGGAGAATGCCAAGTCCGAATTGAAGATGGCGGAGCTTCAATGCAAGCCGCAAGATGCTCAAGCAAATCTTGATAAGATTTCACAAAAAATTGCCCCCGACGCTAAAAACAATGTTGAAAGCACCTTTAACGATTCACAATCGACAAAAGCCGAAATCGGTGAACTTAAAGCAAAGATAGATGAGTTTGACAGATTGCAGTCATTGAAGGATAAAGGTGCTCAACTCAGCCCTGAACAACAAACCGCCTACGACAGTCTCAATGCGGAAATTCTTGATGTAAAGACTGCATTTGCAGACAAGCAGTTGTTACTTCGCACGCAGGTAAAGAGCGAACTTGCCGACATCCGCAATAACCCTGCATCAACTCCAGATGAGATTGCGTATGCCGAAGCGTTTGCTGCTAATGAAATAGCCCAAAACTCAACGCCACAACAGCTTGCGGATGATTTGTCGGTTGCGAGGGCTAATTATGATCAGGCGAAAATGGTTATGCAGAACGATGTAAGATATATGGATGGTGTACACATAGAGAACCGTGCGCGCATGTTTGGCGATTTGATAACCGCAATAGGCAGTGTTGTGCAGGGATGTGTTTCCAGTATGACGCAGATGATGAATGCAGAGGCCACTGAAGACAGCGCCGAGCAGCAGCAGGCTCAGGAAATGCTCGATCAGGCGAAGGATTTATTCTCGCAATGCCAAAGCCTTATAGATTCAGTCGTGCAGCTTATGCAAGCGGTTCTTCAGGCAGAGGTGCAATCGATGCGCGATGCGATTCAAGCATAAGGGCAAGCGGTGATGGCAATTGTCGAATCAAAACCGATTGAAGGCTTGAGCGTTTACGGTGTTCAGCAAAAGGACTACACCGTAAAGGGCAAGGAGCATTGCGATTATATTAAAGCCGCGTCGGTTGCGATGTTCCAGGAGGCGGGCGCGATTGAAAAAGAAACGGCGGCTTATGCGGCCGTTCTTGAAGCGCGGCAGAAAAAACTTGATGAACTCGGTTGGGCACTCTCTGTAATAGTGAAGGCTATTGCCTCATTGAAGGTTAAAAAACCGGAGAGCGGTGACTTGTCCAGCCCTGATCCGAATCTCAAGATTGCTTCGCAGATTCTTGACAAGTATCGGCGCAGCCCAAATTCAGATCTCAAGATGCCAGTTCTGGAGCTGATTCATTTTGTATGTGTGAGTCGCGATGATGCGCTGAAAGCGCAAGCGGCCGTCCAGTATGAGATTGACTATGAAACGAACGAGATGCAGCAGGATATGGTCTCCATGCAATCGCTCGTCTCAAAGCGTGACAATGCTTTTTCAACGGCTGCATCGCTTGTGCAAAAAATAAACTCTACAGCGTCATCGCTGATTGGAAATCTCTAATCAAGAAAGGAACTAATCATGGAACAGTATCGTAAATTTTTGGAAAAGGTGGCTGAAGTCGCATCTATCGGCGATCTAACACCGGATGAGGACGGTCTTGTGAGCCTAATGATTGATGGCTCTTTCGGTCTTAATCTTCAGTATGTTCCGCAAACTTCAAAGATTTTCTGTTTTGTTGATATGTGCGAAATTCCTGCAGACGCTGACATCGGTCTTTTGCGCGATCTTCTCGCAGCAAACCTGTTCTATACAGAGACGGCTGGTGGAACCTTTGCGATTGATGCAGAATCAAATCGCGTCATCTACCAGTATATGTTCGATTTTGTCCCAGAAACGGCAGATGCTACTCAATTTGTTTCTATACTCGAAAAGATTCTTTCCCTTATGGAACTTTGGATTGCCCGAATCAATGGTCGTTCTGTTGAATCCAACGATGACGGTAAGGTCGCTGACGCATCAATGCAGATTCGAGTCTAAAGAGGAACAGTTATGCCTTTAACGATTCAAGACTTTCGGCAGATTGCCGAATCGGCGAGTCTCGGAACGCGAGATATCGTTGTTAATGGAACTGGTGACGACGCCACTGTTTCACTCGGTAAGATTGGTCGAATGTCTGTCTCAACGGTTAGCAAGAATGACAATGTCAGCACTATGGCGGCTTTTCGTGCGGCATTGAAAAATCAGTTTGGAGTCCTCGGTGAACATGCCTTTGATTCCGTTCTTGGAACGCGTACGCAATTGGGCAAGTCGTTACGAAAGGCGGATGTTGAAAAAACATTTTCGCAGCTTGAATCTGTAAAGCGCATGCATCTTAAAAACGAGGTTGCACGCTTGGTTGAGACAGACCCACGCGTGCTTTCACGCAGTCCTGAACTTGCCAATATACTCACAAGGGACTTGACGGATGGCCAAATCCGCTGGCTTATCACTGATAGAGATACAACATTAGAGCATATTAAGTCTCTCGCTTCGATGTATGTTGATGCAAAGGTAAAGCTCTTTGATAGGCTCAATCCCGGTGCTCGTAACGATGTGGCGCTTAATGCTAATGCTGCGATGAGACCTGCGGTCGGCGATACGGATCCCATGGGGTTGTTGACCCTTGATGATGTTTCATTCAAGAGTAATGAGGCTTCAGTGGAGGATCGCGTCAAGTCAGGCGAGGTTGGCGTGGCGATGAGAGTCAATTTAAATACTTCTAATCCTCTCCTATTTGAAAAGTTGAAAACAAATGGTGTTGAGCCTGGATTTATTGTTCACAAAGATTGGTCGCCATCCGATACGCGCGCTTTGATGGTAGATGCGCTTACCGCCGATATTGCTATGGGTGCAAATGGTTCTGCGGCAACGATTCTTCAACAAGGTTTGGCAGCAGGCGTCGGTCACTTTGCGAGTATGGCGTTTACTGCCGAGTCGATTATGATGCGCGATCTCGGGCGGCCGGATACGGATTTGGGGCGTGCTTTTGCGGCAAAGTTTCCAGATTTAAATGTGAATGAACTCTTCCCTGCTGATATTGCAGCTGCGTCGCCAAATCGCGCTGAAACGCTCAAGAAAGTCAAGGAAGAACTTTTTGCTCAGATACGCGATGCCGTAATGACAGAGAGAAATAATGCACAGTTGCCACTCTGCAAAAAATTTACCGAAAGGCACATCGTTAAACTTGATTATAACGAGGGCGATCGTAGCATCACCAATCGTAACCGCGCTGGCAGCCTTGGAAAGATGCGTCTGCCCGAGCGTTGTTCTGTTAAAGGCGGAGCATTCAAAGGGTTCTTCTTCAGAAAATTCCGTTTGACTACGAGTGATAAGGCTTCTGCTGGAGCCGTTGCTGAGGCCTTTGCAAACGATCTTACGCGTATGGCGGGCATTCCTGCGCAGGAGCTCTCAATCGTTCGCGGCAGTTATTCCGATGGTCATACTAAACTTATGCTTCAGGCGAAGTTTGCCGACGGCTATAAAGATCTTGAAGATGGTTTCATCAGGGACGGACGAATTGTCAATCAAAATGACGGGCAGCCGCTTGAAAGTCTCGGGCGTTATAAAGCGATGTTCTTGTTGCTTGCCGACCGCGATGCGATTGGCTCGCACGGTCAGAACAAGGGCTTTAGGGATGGGCGCTTCTTTGCTATTGATCCCGGCCATTCGCTTGAGGGTAACGGCCAGTATCTTAAAATCAATGATGACTTGTCATTTGAAGATACTGCAGTTAACATACTTGAAAAACGCTTCCTTAATTTCTCGGTATTTGATGACTCCACACGCTTTGAGAAGTTTCAGGGAATTCTCTCTTTGCGTGAATTGAATAGGTCAAACAGAATAACCGACCTCTACGAAGAATATTGTGCGAAGTTTCGAAATTTGCCTGAGTCCGATAGAAAACTTTCTGAGATGGTTCTTAAGCGCTTAGGAGGGATGAAGAGCGAGCTTGATGAGCAGATGGCGAAGATATTGAACGTCTTTGATTCACAGCTCAAACTTTACGATGCGCTCACAAATGATCCTCAAGGCGGGCCTGATGTCGGAAGGGATGCAATTGAAACCCTTTCTAATCTTGAGAAGGCAACTTCACCGACAACAAAGATGTCTGCCAAAGGTCTCGTGGAACTTAGGCATCTTGATGTCATTCCGAAGACTCGCATCGCTTGGTCGGGTGTCTGTGAGGATGATAGAATCATCTATACGAGTTCAAAACCGTTGCCGACAGGGGCAAGAGAACAATTGCAGCAGCTTCTTGGCGATAACTTGCGCGATGTGTTGACTGTTGACCCCAGGACGGGGCTTGCGAAGATTGTTTTGTCGCCAGCCAACCGTAATGCCGTTTTTGCGGCATTGGCTGAAAACAATATAATCAGAATGAAAGAGCAGGCATAGGTCAAAACAGATGCCAAAGGGAGATTTTAGATATGGCTACAATAGCGATGGATAAAATCGATAACATTGAAGCCCGTTGGGGTGTGCAAGCGGGCGACTACAATGTTACGATTAATTCGGAGACCAATACGATGGATTTTCAGGATTTACTCGTTAGGTTTTCGAAGAACCGCGCTGTCGCGGTTGAGGGAGAAGTTGAGCCACTCACCGTCCGTATCCGGCAGCGTAATGAGCGACTTGAAGAGCTTGGTGAGGCGTTGGCGGAATTGACAAAGATTCAGACGAGCTTCAATTCCGATGCTAAAGGTTCCGATGCCTGCAGTAATGATGTGGCGTTTTCCGAGGCGACGGCGCAGGTGCTGCGTGATCTCGGATATGGTTCTGACGGTGGTTGGAAGAGTATCGGAGGCGGCAAATACATCATAAACAAGCAGACATGCGAGGCCGTGCTCTCGCGTATCAAATCTGAGATTGATGGTCTTAACAACGAGGCTCAGACAGATATGACCAGACTTCAGTCTCTTGTTGACCGCCGCGACGAGTCGTATTCGACGGCAACCAACCTCATGACCAGCGTTTCTGATACAAGGTCGAATGTGATAAGGAATATGTGATAGAGGTAAGAGGTAAGAGGGAAAAGATGATATGATAGAAGCAAGTCAAATAGCGACAAATAAGTATGCGCCTGCGGGAAGCGAGGCGATTAACCTTTATTCAACTGGCGCGGCGGATAATCTTACGCTTGGACAATTAGTGTCGGCCGTCTGTATTCGTACGGCTGGTGCGCTTGAAGAACAGAGCGTCAATAAGATGAATATGATGAGTGTCGGCACCGAGAAACTTGAGAAGACATCGACCTATATGCAGGCGATTGTCGAGGAGACTATGTCCGACTGGGCGACGGCAAAGGCGTATCTTACTAATACCATCGGCGTTAAGGGGCTTCCTGACGATCTTTCGACTTACGAAAAGCGTATGCAGGCGGTGAATGCGATCAAGGAAAAACTTGAGAAGATGACGCAGCAGGCACAGGAGGATATGATTGACCTTCAAACTCTCATCAACCGCCGCGATATGACTTTCAATACATCGTCGAACATTGTCAAGGCGATGGGGAATTCAAAAAATAACGCAGCAGGAAAAATGATTTAAAAAAGGAGAAACAATGAGTATCACAGTTGATGCTCTCCGTGGATTGTCAGGCAATCATGGCATTGTCTATAATGCAGAAACACAGACAATTGCGAAGTCAAGCGTCGGGCATTTTCTTGGCAGTTTGGTTGGCACAAAGTCGGCACAGGCGGTTAATCGCCAAACATTTGAAGAAATTAAAAAGGCGGTGCTCTTTGATGATCGCTACTTTGGCGTGCGCGAGAAAGCTTCTCAGTTGCTTTCGCAAATTGATCCGACAAAAGCAATCAAGGCGAATACAATAAAAAGCATTGTCGATCAACTTGATTCACTTTCAACGAATGCCCTCCAGCAATCACAGTTGAAGGAGCGTTTTACCGTCCATTTGGCAGCGCGGGAATTGCCGGTCGGCTGGGAGGCTCATACCGATAAAATCAAATCGTATTTAGACCGCAATGTCAGTAGTATGATTAGTAGTGCGGGTTCTGCCGGGAAGGTGCCCGTGTCGGTCGAGTTGCAAAAACTCTGCGATGCGCTTTCAGTTGTCAGTGAGAGGAGCGGGGGAGACAAACGGATTATTGATTTTGCCGCAACGATGCTCGTCCGACGTCAGCAAGTTGTGAATACCCCCGAGGCGGCGGGCAAATTGGTAGATAAGTTGAAAAATGTTTTGGCAGAGCTTGATGCGCTTAATAATGCAAATCCCGGAACGCATATTGTCGAGCGTGGCATTAGCATTATGACGGCGATGTCGAGCGTGGTTAAGCCCGGCGTGATGACGGCGCTCCATGATGCTGCAAAAATGATTGATCGCGCGATGGTGAATGATCTTGTTCGCAATGAGGGCGGCGATCTCTCACTTACGCTGCATAATACACTCAAGAGCCTTTTTGATAAAGTAGTTTCAATTGAGATCAATTACCCGGAAGGTGGCGCACTTGATGATTCAGATGGTATGCTCAGCGCGCTTAATTTTATCTTAGGCGATTTTGCCGCTTCGCTTGACGAGGGAAGCCGCAGTGCGCTCTTGCAGAATATGACGAGCAGCGAGGGTGTTAATCTTTGCTCCTTCTATAACAACATGAGCGGGAAGACATCCATCAACAATTTCAAGATTTTCAATGCGATGGTGAAGTCCTTGCAGGAGTCTTTGGGTGAAGAGCCGGCAGGAGTGAAAGTGCCGGAAGAATGCAACTTCTCAAAGATCCCCGTGAAAATTATGGGTGAGTTCCCGGCGCAGACGATGTATATTCAAGCACAAGGTGGATTGGAAGGTAATAGGTGCATTAAAAAACGCCAGGAACTTATGGATGATCTTGGTCAGATTCGTGGTAATCAATTTGTGTCTGCAGATGATGTCTTGCGCGATCATATAAATACGCGTTGTACGAGCTGGGGACGAGCAGTCTTGATGTCTGAAATGAAACATTGGATGGAAGGTTCAGTGAGTACATTCCAAAAGGATATTAAGCGAGGCTTGAACGCAACGTTGCCTAATGGTGTAAAACTCCCAAATAATTTTGAGCAGGCTCGTAATGAAGTTATTAAGTATGTTTCTAAAAACACGCAAGATAATTTTGAAACTGCAGACATTGCCACGAAGAAGAAGGCTAGTTTGTTGATGTCGTTCCTTTCGCAGGAGTCGGAAAAGTTGGCCACTTTAGTCGCTACTTCCTTGCCTCAAGAGACAAAATTCGGAATAGGGATTGTTGATGGTCGAGACAAAACCTTGTCGAGACGTGAATTTACGATTGTCGAAACCCAAGATGGCGGATGGCATGTGAATGTTGATTTAGAAATGTCTATCGATGCCATTATATTCCCTCCTGAGAAAGATTCGAATATTGATACGACCATTTGGCTTGGATCTGGTTCGGCATTGAACGGGCATTTGGATATGACGATTTCAGCCGAGGAAATTGCTCGACTTTCAGAGGTTGACGCATCTAATTTCATCGCCGAAAGAGAGGCTACAAACATTAATGTCGAAGCGGCTGTCGTCTTTAACCTTACCCCGAAAGTAGATTAAATGTAAGAGAATTCCAGAAAGCGGGTGAAAAATGGAAAAGGCTAAGTTATTAATTAAAGAACTTGCGGAATTGACTTCCACGGAAATCAATTTTACAGCAGATAACATTTGCGAAATCGTCGTAGAAGATCGTCTGATTCTTTTGCGCTATCGCCCTGAAGATAACGATTGGCTCTATTTTGGCGTTGTGTTTGAGAGTGAAGAGCTTTCGCGTGAAATCCTTGAAAAGGCGCTTTCGTTAAATCTTTTCGGCGCTGAGACTTTAGGGCTGCATCTTGGAAGGTTTAATCAATCTTTGATTCTTTCTGGTACGAGCGAAATGGAGGGTTTAAGCGCAGAAACTCTTGCTCAGAAACTCCTATTCTTGGCGCGTCAGATAAACACTCTTGCTGAAAAGCTTGGCGATAATGAATCATCTCAAGAAGTGTCGTTAGAGGCTCCGCTCTCTTCGTTAGATGCGGCGTTTATGCAAGTTTAAGGATAAAGGCTGTTGAAATCAGAACAAAAGGAATCTGCAGGCAATGAATCTCGGTGAACTTAGGCTGTTTCAGTCAGCGATTAATATGCACAGCGCAGTCGATGCTAATGCGCGTGTTGGCATATCAAATCAAGAAGAGAGTGGCCTTGCCGGTCGAAATGTTGTGTTGCTTAAGTCCGGTTCCTCAAAGAGCGAGGATAATACAGAAGTTCGTCGCGCATTCAAGACGGCGTTGACGAAAGCGTTCAATGTCTCGCATCTTGAGGAGCTTCCGTCCGATGTCAAAAAGGCACTTAAAATCGGCGATTTCAAGGAGTCTAAAGATGGTGTTGTTGCAAGTACACGGCCGCTGACGATGCGGCGCATCCGTGCGGTGATGGGCGCCGTGCAGAACTACGCAAAGGCGGCGGCGAGCGATGTTCATGAGCGTACAGCAATCGATACTGCGTTTGCGTCAGGTCTTCAAGATACGACGGTTGTCGGAGATGCGTTTAGGCGTTTGAATATCGCTTCTGGGCGTCAGCCTATGAAGATACAGATGCCGCTCCATGACAAGGAGGTTGATGTTCCGTTGTCGGCACTCTCGGCATACACGAAAGGAATCTCCGCTGAAAATCTGCCTGTAGAGGTTGATCGGTTGAAAGAAGCCGTGGAGTCGGATCTCAAGGCTGGGCGCGAAATCTATCTGCAGCTCATGTCGGGCCGAACGGCTACGGATTCGCCCGCCGCTCAGCGCACCTTGCGCCTTTATCTTTCTTTTGCGGCATTGGCAAATGGGAAAGGGCTTTCGAGCCGTGTAATCTCCGTTCCCGATCTGGAAGGGAGATTGGCAGCCTATCTCAACGGGAAAGCGAATATTGTCAGCGTGGCGGCCAATGACACCATTACGGGTTCCTCTGCCCGGTTGATGTTCGTCAGCGACCTTGATTTGCCAGGTGCGCCTGTATTCCCGCGCACGCCGATGGAGGTGAAGGCCCGTTATGTTTGTATAGAGAATAACCGGTTTTCGTCGAAACTCCTTGAGCGCAAGGCGTTCAGTGAAACAGGGATGACCGTTTCTCAGATGTATGCGAATGTCAAGGCCGAATTTTGCCGACTTGTCGCTACCGAGGAAGATGAACTCCGCGCGGCTGTTGAGAAGGAGATAGGACACTACGATGACAGCACAGCGGCCGGCCGTGCCGAGATCGAGAAAACGAAGGCTCGGAACGATCTCTTTGAGTACAGGTGCATGCTCAACGAATTTCTGTGCTATCTGCAATCCGACCGTGCGGATCTTGACCATCCGGAATTTAGAATCGGTGATGAAGTTGTTCTCACGCAAGATGAGATAGCTAAATTTGCAGGTGCGATAGATGCTGAATCGGTTGATCCTCAAGCCGATGCGCTGATTGCGCCGCAGGATAGACGCGCTGAAATAGGCACTCCTGAAAGTGTGGAGAACGCTGAGCAAGAGTCATCCGTTCCCACGCGCAAGTGGATTGTCGATCTGATAGGCTCGTGTGGCGTGCATAAGATTGAAGAGGAATACCGTGACAGAGTCCGCGCAGGTGGCAAGAGAGAATTGCAAATGGTAAATCCCCTCATGGAGGGCTTGCGTTCGTTCTATATCTGCATGTCGCGAGGGTGTGTGCCCGGAATTACGAGGGATCACTTGCGCGGTCTTCCGTCTCTTAGCAAGGAGAGGGTGGATGTGCCCGAGCAATGGATGCGACTATTTGAAGGGTGCGACAAGCGTCTGCTTCTCGACCTTGCCTGGTACATCAAAAGTGGATGCGTTGATGTGGATTCTTCAAGCAGTAAGCCAATTTGGGAGGCGTTAAGAAGCGGCGTCATCAATCACAACCTGCCAGAATCGATCTGCAGGAATCTGGGTGGCTTTCTTACGCCTGATCGTATAGACGATAGCTTCAGCAATCGTGTCAATGCAAGAACTTGTCTTAATGGTGCTCGTTTGACCAATGCCCGCGATCTGTCAGCCCGTGCGGCGTCGGCCATGTGGTCGTTTGGCACTTTCGATATGGGTAAGATTTTGCGCTACATTAAAGACTGCGGAAGCGACATCAACGAAATTTCAGTCGAGCAGCTGCAAAGACTCTCGGCGATTGCAGTTTTGGCGGATAATAGGCTGGAGGATGCACCCCTGTTTATCCAGCGCCAGACAGGCAAGCAGCCTTTAGATGTGACGACCGACGATCTTATCAGGCTGTTCAAACTTAAAAGCACGAATGATCTCACGGACAAGGGGAATAGGCTTACGGGCGCGGCCAAAGATGTTGCTGACATACTCAAGGGCGATAAATTGCCGTCGATGACTTCCGCTACAGGCAAGGATGTCTTTAATTTGATTTCGGCCATGCGCGATCTTTCAGAAGGTCGTGCGGGAGACCTGAAGAGCGTGGATTTTCTCGGGCAGAAGGTTTCGTTCCGCTTGACGGAATCTGGCGTGATGGTATTTAATGTGGCGGGATTAGAGTTTCGTGCAGCCAAAACGGCGCGTGAATTTGTCGAGATGTTCGAAGATGACGCCCTCGGCCATGTCGGACAGTTTGGCACGCATATCGTCATGAAGATGCTGCCGCAGATACGCGGCGCCGAGCTGACGGCAGACCCTGTACTCCGCAGCCGTTCGCGCGAGTTATGCTTACGGTTCATCAAAGGCGCCATCGGGATGGATCCGTCCGCATTCGCGAGCGTCGGCACAAAAGAGCTCTTTAAAATTGCTGAAGGCGTCGCCGATGGCCGCTATCGGCTGCATACCGGAGAGGTGTCGGAAAGAGCCGTGAAGACGATGCTGGAGCGGTATATCAATCCTCGTCTCATGACGAGTGTTGAAGCCGCCGAAATGTGCAATGCGCTCGAGAATCTTGAAACGGTTCCCGTCAGTTTCACACACCGCGTCGGACGATCAAACGAAGATGTGTCGCTTTCGGGCAACAATGTTAAAATTGTACATGACTTCCTTTCAGATGTCGTCATTGAAGAAAACGTTCTTGACTTTGACAAGAGCCGTGTCGCCGACTCTGGCAATCCTGATCTGCGTGTAGTCGGCATCATGCGAAAGCATGTCAAGGCGCTCGTCGCCGTCATTCGCGATCCGTCACTTCTCGCGACATTCCCTATGGCCGTTTCCGGCGGTTTTGATGACGCGTTCGCTTTTATAAGTGAATCCCTGTCGGCGTCGCTTCTCAGCACCGCCTCGGACGAGATGCTCGAGGATGTCATTTTGTTTCTTCTCGACACCGCAGAAAAGCCGCAAGGCGAATGGGCATCGTCCGTTGATGTTTATGTTGAAACGGCGGCAACGAATCCGATGGCCCGCACCATGGGTAGCGCAGCCTTGCTCGCCGCGCTTCACAAACTCACAGCTGGTCTAAACGGGTTTGAAAGCCGCATCGATCAATGTGTGCGCACAGCGATGGGAGAGATTCAAGAGGCGATTGTGCAGGCTTTTGAAGGGGTAGCTTCTAAACCGGCAGGCGCATCGGCTGATCCGATTTGGGCCATGGAGCTTGAAGAGATTGCCGCCGAATCTATGACGGATGTTTCAGGAGGATACGGCAGGTTTATGAAGAATGTCCTTTCCACCTATTTTGCAAAGTCATCTATCCAGGAGCAGCGCAGAATGGTGGCAAGCATGATTCGTCAAACAGATTCAGAGTCTTCACAGGCGAAGATGTTGGGAGGGTTGTTCAAGGGAGCAGGGCCTCTTCTGCAGAAGATGCTTCAGGGAGTGCCGCCTGGGGCTCTTGGCGCTGAAATGGCTGAAGCGTTGCAGGATGTGAAGTCCAACCTTCTGCCGATTCCGGATGTCTTCGTGAAGGCAGGCCTTAATCGAATCATTGAACGCTCTCAGGGGCGGATTAAATCAATTGAAGTTACGCGTTCGCTTGGGGCGGCATCGGTGGGACAGGCCTTCCTGTGTCGGATGGTCACGGACGAAAATCCTCAAGGCGAGGAATGCGTGGTGAAGCTTCTCAGGCCGACGGTCAAGACGGCCATTGCCAGAGAGAGGGAGATATTTGAAGCGGCCGCCTCCGATGTACCGGGAATGTCGCAGACATTCGCCGGGCAGCTTGCTCGAATCATGGAAGAGTTGGACTTTACTCTCGAGGCCTCCAACATCAACTTCGGGCGCAATGTCTATGAGAGCCCGATGTACTTCAGCCAGAAAAGCGTTTTTGACAGCAGTACACAGTCGGTTTTTATGGACGATATCCATTCGATGGAGGTGCACCCGCTGGCGACGCCCACGATGGATTGCCTCGTTCTCAAAAAAGCGCCGGGCGAAACGTACGACCGATATATGGCGTCCGTGCGTGAGAAGATCGGCGAGGTGAAAGGTCAGTTAAACAGTGCCTTGCAGGCAACGAATATCGTTCAGTTGTTTCAGTTGAAGGATTCACTTGACGCACTTTATGGCCAAGTTCTCAAGCGTCAGAAATACCTCGTTGATTTGACGAAAAAATGGGTGCAGGAGGGGCTTTTCGGTAACGGGTTCTATCATGGCGATCTCCATGCCGGAAACATCATGACTGACGGCAAGGGACTGACAGTCATTGATTTCGGAAATGCCACGCATCTGACTGACCTGGAACGCGCCAATGTGCTTAAAATGATAACTGCGGCTCAAGTCGGGTGGAACGACATGTTTGAGTCGTCCTTTAGAGAACTTCTGACGGATAAGGGACGCGCGGACTTTGATCTGGCCAATAAAGACAAGGCCATCACGAAGGATCTTGCAGAAGTCCTTCATAGGGGTTCGTTATCGGATATCGGCATGCGCATCTCAGCGGCTCTGCAACTTCTGCAAAAGCACGGTATTGAAGTGCCCGGTTCAATCTACAACTTCAACCAATGTCAAATGCGCTTAGGCGGCACGGTGAATGAAATGTGCGATTTGCTGGACGAGATATCAACGCTGATGTCGCAGATGTCGCTTCCTCATTTGGAGGTGCCTTCCGCCCGTGGCGGCGGAGTTGCGCGTCCCGGTGGGGTGATGATGAGAGATCTTAGTCTGGTGGTCTCCCAGGTTATGGATGCGTTTGGCAAGAATGAGGAACAATTGAGCGGTGTCATGACAGCGTTCGAACACTATATCAATCAGTATGACAGGAGTGATCAGAGCGAAGAATTCAAAAACAGATTGGCGGAAGAGTTTAATGACGAGAGCCTG
>JAZUMF010000025.1:0-9446 GCA_045603485.1 Kiritimatiellia bacterium
TGGCGATGTAAATAAGGGTGGTATGGATGAAACGAGTGGTAAAAGCGGTAAGTGTAGCAGTGAATATAACGGTGGTATGGGTGGTAATGGATATAAGTGTTGCAAGGAAGAGAGGTTATTGAGGGCGATTGCGATTTACAAGGAGATTTCAGATGGTGTTGTGGGGGCAAGTCAGATGATGGCGAGGATTGATGCCTTTTTGGATCCTGAGCGTGTTGAGGAGGCCACAACTTTGGCATTTTTGAGAGAGAAATACCAAAATGAGATTATTGTGCGGAACAAAATCTCACAATTTTCTCTACGCTCTTTGCGGGAGAATTTTTCACTTATCCGTCATTAAATTGCAAAAGTTCTCCTTTTTGTCTACTTCGCAAAAGGCACAAAAAACTTAACCTAAAAACTACAAAAATTCTTCACTATTCACTATTACCTATTTACTAACTTTTCTGGGGACAGTCCTTCCCAATTTCAAAACTGTAAAACTCGCAAACTGTCTTTACTGTCAAACTTGCCACCTAATAACCTTTAAGAACCAAGCTGCATTTTATCTTCATTATTACCTATTACCTATTACCTATTACCTAACTTTTCTGGGGACAGTCCTTCCCAATTCACAAATGGTGAGATCAACTGTAAAATGATTTTCTTTAATCTCCCGACTATGAGCCCGGCTACTACGCTTCTAAATCATTAAAACTTCTCAATTTGACAAAGAAATTGACATGTCGAATGAAAATAAAGTAGAATGATACGCATTGGGCGTAAAATTCACGGAGCAAACAATGCAAATTGCGACTAAAACGACAATCTCTTTAATTGCATTAACTTTAAGCATAACGACTTTGTGTGCCGATTGGATATATAACGGCAGTGATACTATTACTGAAACCGGAGATGGTGTTGTTACTCCTTGGAAAATCTATGTTGCATCGAATGGCGCTGGGTTTCTACAATTAAAACAAAAAGCCGGTGCCACCTCTTATGGACAAATCGGCAAAAACGCAGACGGCAAAACAAGCGCTATTGATTTGAATGCTACAATCCGATTGGCGACAGATTCAAATGTAACTTACAAAATCAACCAAATGCAGGATGGTTTCTTTAAGAGTAAGGCAATTGTTTCTATCGTTCTCCCTGACGCAATGACAGCATTGCCGCAAACCGCATTTCGTGATTGCTCTACTCTAACGAATGTCGTTATCGGAAAAAACATATCGTCAATTGGATATATGGCATTTTACAACGCAAAGAATATATCATCCGAGCTTGTATTCAATGCCAAGAAGATTACATCGATAGCGGCTGACGCTTTTTATGGTTGTCACAAAGTCCCAAATATAATCTTTAACGGAGAAATAACTGCCTCGGATATTCCGGCAAACGCATTTCGCGAATGCAGAAGTCTCAAGACTTTGAAGTTATCGGGAGTTCTGAATCCATCAGGGCTTAATTCCTTCGGTGACTATTGTTTTATGGGAACGCCATTCAAGGAGTTGTGGATGCCAAAATATCCGACATGGGGTTCAAGAGTTTGGGAGGCTCGCAGTGGCTATGGCATAACAGCCTATAATGGAGTTGTATATATAAACCGCAACAATCTTAAGTGGTCAAGTGCCTACAAGCCTTGGGGCGAGCTTTCAGATGCCGTAAAAGCAAAATGGACCCGCACCGACATCAGGCCTCTGGGGCTGACCACGGCAGACCCAAAAAACCAATGGGTTCTTGCTTGGCCGAAAGGGTTATTGATAACTGTCAGATAACAGGTCAACAACTAAATAAGCTTGCAAAAGCCTACCAATTTATTTACTATTAGTCTTTTCTCCGATGGCCCAAACAAATGTTGCGGTATCTGAGAGATTAATATCGCTTGGCGTAATTTCTGGAGTGCTGCACGCACCGAAGATTTCTTCGCAGGCACGATATGAAATTTTTTAGACATATCCCCCCTTTCTGATACCAATTATAAAATACCACAAATTTGGGATTATGCACACCCTTATCCTGAAAATTTTGGAATAAGGGTGTTATGCAGAAATTTTAATTTATTTCGTGGACTAGCAGTCCCGAACGGAGTTTTGGCTCAAACCAAGTTGATTTGGGCGGCATAATCTGCCCGGCGTCCGCAATGGCCATCATTTCATCTACGGTAACGGGTGCCATTGAAAACGCGACGGCATCGCGCCCTTCGTCTACACGCTTTTCAAGTTCCTTTGTACCGCGAATACCACCAATAAACGAGATACGCTTATTTGTGCGAGGGTCGTCAATTGCGAGCAATGGCGCCAAAAGTCTCTCTTGAAGGACGGAAACATCAAGCATACTGACCGGATCCGCTTCAAACGGAGCCCATGATAAGCGATACCACTTGCCATTGAGATACATGCGGCACTCACGCGCACCGATTGGCTCGGCACCATCAACAGAGGCTATGTCGAAGATTTTACCTACCGCTTCGAGAAACTCTTCGGGTGTGCGGCCATTCAAATCAACTACTGTTCGATTGTAGGGAAGTATGCGAAGCTGGGAGGCGGGGAAAAGAACGGCCAGAAACCAATTATACTCTTCATCACCTGTGTGAGCGGGATTGGCATCGCGACGCTCGGCACCTGCGCGCCATGCGGCCTTTGCCCTATGGTGGCCGTCTGCCACATACGAAATATCAATCAAATCAAACTGTGAGCGCAAGGTTTCGGTTGCCGCGGCGTCAATCTTCCAAACCGTATGGCGTATACCGTCAACCGCCGTAAAATCGTAAAGTGGAGTCTCTTCCATCGCCTTTGAGACGATGGCGTCGATTTCCGAGCGATCGCGATATGTCAAAAAGACAGGTCCCGTATTTGCATTAAGCTCTAAGACATGGCGCGTGCGGTCATCTTCTTTATCTTGACGGGTCTTTTCATGCTTGCGAATAACATCTGCGGCATAATCATCGATGTGGCAGCATGAAACGACACCTACTTGTGCATGGTCGCCCATAATCTGGCGATAGGCATAATATGCCTCCTCGGTATCAGTTGCAAGAGCACCGCTGTCTTTAAGGCCTTCAAGGGCTTTTACGGCCTGAGCATAGACTTCGTCGGAATAAATATCTGTACCGTCAGGAAGGTCTATCTCTGGGCGTGAAACATGGAGGAAGCTTACGGAGTTCCCTGCTGCCAACTGACGGGCTTCAGCAGTATCTACAACATCGTACGGAACTGAAGCCAACTTTGCGGCCACTTCTGCTGCCGGGCGTAATGCGTTAAATGGTTTTGTCTTCATTAGTTTTCTTGCTCCAACTGATCGTGAATAAGTTTATTTTCAACAGAGTCTAGGAGGGCGATCCAGCTTGCCTCGATGATGTCAGATGAAACTCCGACGGTGTTCCAGATTCTATGACCATCTGTCGACTCAATCAAAACCCTGACCTTAGATGCCGTGGCGGCACCCATACCGAAGACGCGCACCTTGTAGTCAGAGAGGCGCATCTCGCCAAGGCGCGGGTAAAATTTTTCAAGCGCTTTACGGAGGGCACTGTCAAGAGCATTAACGGGACCGTTCCCCTCTGCGGCGGTAATTTCCTCAACTCCTGCCGATGAGATTTTTATCATGGCTGTGGTGATACGGCCATCGGAACTGCCGACTGAAAGTTCTGAAACCAGACGGAACCGCTCTAGCTCAAAGAATGAATCGTAGGGCTTTAGTATGCGGCGAACGAGAATTTCAAAACTGCCATCAGCTCCTTCAAATTGATAGCCCTGCTGCTCTAATTCCTTCAATCTTGAAAGAACCAATTCAACGCCCTCGTCATCTCGAGTCATACCTGGCAAAATCGCATTTATACGATCAATAACTGCACTTTTGCCCGACATTTCACTAATTAAAAATCTACGCGAATTACCTACCAGATCGGGAGAGATATGCTCAAAGGAGCATGCGAGCTTGCGGACGCCGTCCATATGCATTCCACCCTTGTGGGCGAAGGCTCGCCTACCGACATACGGCAACCCTCCCGGGAGGGAAACATTTGAAACTTCGGCAATCTTGCGGACCGCCGTCGTTAAAAACTTCACGCTTGCATCAGGAATACATTTGACATTGAGCTTTAACTGCAAATCACCTATGACTGTAGCAAGATTGGCATTTCCGCAACGCTCGCCAAATCCTGCAAGCGTGCCCTGCACATGGGTTGCGCCTGCGCGGACGGCGGCTATCGTATTTGCCACGGCAAGGCCGCCGTCATCGTGGGTATGGATGCCGACGATGCAGCCCCCGCCAATCGTTTCAACTACTTTAGCAGTCGCTGAAAAGACCTCTTCGGGAAACATTCCGCCATTTGTTTCACATAGGCAAACGACAGATGCTCCCGCCTTTGATGCGGTAGCAGCCACACTCAAGGCGTAATCGGGATTGTCGTCATATCCGTTAAAGAAATGCTCGGCGTCAAAGATGACCCTCTTACCTTGACTTGCAAGCCAGGAAACGGTATCAAAAATCATCCTGAGGTTCTCTTCCTTTGTAGTATGAAGAACCTCATCTACATGTAGAAGCCAAGCCTTGCCAAAGACGCATACTGTTTCTGTGCAAGCACCTACAAGCTCTTTTAAGCCTTGATCGTCACAAGCTTTAACTCCTGGGCGGCAGGTTGCACCAAAGGCTACAACCTGCGACTGTCCAAAAACCTGCCCTTTGAGCAACTCAAAAAACTCAATATCCTTTGGGTTTGAGCTTGGGATACCTGCCTCAATCAGTGGAATTCCAAGTTTGGAGAGTGTCCGCACAATCTCCAATTTATCATGTACAGAATACGATATTGACTCAGACTGCGCCCCATCACGGAGCGTAGTATCCAACAACTCGATTTTAGCAGGTAGCGTCATAGACATTAGTGCTTGCGAGGTGTAGCCTTGCAATTAGTATCTTGATTCGGGATAGTAGAAATCCTTTGCGTTTGCGGGAGTGATAATCTCAGAAGGAATAGTAATCTCGGAAATACCGTCTATCGGCTTCTTACCGTTGCGAAGACCTTTGAGTGCCTCGACAATACCGCGATGAGCCATCATAGGGGGATAAGAAACCGTCGCACGAACGACAGGATCGCCATCCATAATCTTCTTAACGACAAACTTGCTACCGCCGCCGCCGACCATTGCCTTGATGTCTTTGCGGCCAGAATTCTCGTATGCACGGAGAGCACCTACCAGGACATCGTCATCGCCGACCCATATTGCATCGACATGCTTGTACTTCTGGAGATATGTCTCCATAAGGTTCATACCCTTTTCGGTATCCCACCATGCCGGCTGCGACTCAAGAATCTTGATGCCGGGGAATTCCTTCGCCATAACATCCTTGAAGCCGTTTACGCGATCGGTATTGATCGGGCAAGGAATACCCTCCATAACAAGAATCTCACCCTTGCCTTCAATCAGACCGCCGATTGCACGGGCAGCCTGCTCGCCAAGGTTGCGGTTGTCGCCGTTGATAAAGAGGTCATGGCAGGGCTGGAGCATCGGATTTGAAACGATGACGGTATAAACGCCGCGGTCATGTGCGCGAACGCAGGCCGGAGTAATCGGGCCCGGCTCTTGGCAGACGACAACGAGAGCGTCGATACCTCTAACGACCAGATTATCAATCTTATCATGCTGCTCAGCGGCATCCTTGCCTATGGTGATAATTACCTCGACATCGGCATTTGCGGCCTCAATCTCCTTTTTGGCAAGCTCAGCCGAAGAAACGATGCCACCCGACCAGCCGTGATCTGCAGCAGGAAGCGAAACGCCGATTTTAAGTTTTTCAGGTCCCTTCGCTTTACCGGAATCACCGCAACCGCATAGACCGCCAAAGGCGATTGCCAATGCCGCGACAAAAGATACAATCTTCTTCATAAAAAACTCCTTGAAATAAAAACAAACGACAATGTACAGCAACCTTGCCATACAATAACATTATATTTTACCACAATTTCATTTTTTAGTATAATGTAATGAATATGATTGCTATTATTGATTACAATGCAGGGAACCTGACCAGTGTAAAACTGTCACTTAGCGCTATCGGCGCCGAGGGCATCGTCACATCGTCTCCCGAAATTATCCGCAAAGCCGACCATGTTATTTTCCCGGGTGTGGGAGCGGCGGCTTCGGCTATGGCTCATCTTAAAGGTTTAGGGCTTGATACCACTATTCGCGAGACAATAGCCTCGGGAACGCCATTTCTAGGCATCTGCCTCGGAACTCAAATTCTCTTCGATTCCTCAGAGGAAGACGGCGGCACGGAAATGCTCGGCATACTCCCTGGCACCGTCAAGCGCTTCCAACCTGCATCATCTCGCGACAAGGTTCCTCACATGGGCTGGAATCAGGTCGCCTATCCACGCCTTCACCCCGCTTTTGAGGGCATTCCCGAGGGAAGCGACTTTTACTTCGTCCACAGCTACTATCCTTGCCCGGCTGATGGCCAAGACTCCATCTGCAAAACTGAATTTGCCGACACCGTCTTTACATCTGCAGTCGCACGGGGGAACATCGTGGCGACGCAATTTCACATTGAGAAGTCGGGAAAGGCGGGCCTGAAGGTTCTCTCTAACTTCCTCAAGTGGGATGGAAAGGAGCCTGCATCATGCTGAAGTTCCGTATTATCCCCTGCCTTGATGTCCGCAATAGGCGTGTCACAAAAGGCGTTAAATTCCAAAACAATATAGACCTTGGCGACCCCGTGGAGATGGCCTTGCGCTACTACGAGGACGGTTGCGACGAGCTCGTGGTCTATGACATTACAGCATCCGCCGAGCGCCGCCCTATCGACATCGGCATCGTCCAAGATGTCGCGAAGGTCGTCCGCATACCATTTGCCGTCGGCGGAGGAATTTCCTCTCTTGACGATATGCAGAATGTTCTACTTGCCGGCGCTGAAAAGGTCTCGGTCAACTCGCTTGCCGTCACCAACCCGCAAATAATTGCGGAAGGCGCCAAGGCTTTCGGCTCGCAATGTATCGTTCTCGGCATGGATCCAGTCGCCAATACCGACAAGGAAAAATTCCCATCCGGCTACGAAATTACCACGAGAGGCTTCAGAGTCCGCACAGGAATGGACGCCGTTGAATGGGCGAAAAGAGCTGCCGATATGGGAGCAGGAGAAATCGTCGTGAACTCCGTTGACGCCGACGGCACCCGCGCAGGCTTTGATTTGAATGTAACCCGCCTTATCGCTGATGCCGTGGGAGTGCCGGTTATCGCCTCTGGAGGTGCGGGAAACCCGCAGCATCTTGAGGAAGCATACCACAAAGGACATGCCGATGCGGCAATTGTAGCAGGCATGATTCACACTGGCGACTACACAATTTCTGAGATTAAATCCGCAATGCAAGGCGTTCCCCTTCGCCAAACAGCCTAATCTGTAGCCATACGAAAGCATCCAATGAACGAAACTCCCGCCAAGAATATCCGCAACTTCTGCATCATCGCCCACATCGACCACGGTAAGACGACGCTGTCAGATCGTATTCTCGAATTGACAAAGGCAATTGACCTTCGTTTAATTCGTGAGCAGACCCTTGACGCAATGGATCTTGAACGCGAACGCGGCATCACCATCAAAAGCCATCCCGTCTCGATGCACTACACGGCAAAAGACGGGCAGGTCTATCAATTCAATCTCATCGACACCCCGGGACATGTTGACTTCGCATACGAAGTCTCCCGCTCCATGCGTGCCTGCGAAGGGGCGATTCTCGTAGTTGACGCTACACAGGGCGTTGAAGCGCAAACAGTTGCCAACACATATCTGGCAGTAGACAATAACCTTGAAATCATCGTCGCGATTAACAAGGTTGATATGCCGGGCGCCGACCCTGAAAACGCCTCACAGCAAGTCGAAGATTTGGTTGGCATCCCTGCCGAAGAGCATATTCAGATTTCCGCAAAGACCGGCATAAATGTCGATTCTGTCCTTGAGGCGGTCGTCGCCCGTATTCCGCCGCCCAAGGTAGAACCAGAAGCCCCCCTGAGAGCTTTAGTCTTTGACTCCCGCTTTGACATCTTCCGCGGTGTAGTTGTATATGTCCGCATTATGGACGGTTCGCTGAAAGCCGGTGACACTGTCACATTTATGGCAAACAACATCACTACACAAATTCGCGAGGTCGGTATATTCAGCCCCGAGCAGAAGCCTGTAGAAAAACTCTCTCCCGGCGAAGTCGGATATTTGGTTGGCACGATAAAAGACCCTCGCGAAGTTAAAAACGGCGATACAATAACAACGGCAAGAGACGGCGCAAAAGAGCCCCTTCCTGGCTATACAGAAATCCGCCCGATGGTTTTTTGCGGCATCTACCCTGTCGGCTCTGAAGATTTCGAAAAGGTCCGCCAAGGTCTAGAAAAGCTCCACCTCAACGACCCGGCATTTACATACCACCCTGAAAGCTCCGTTGCCTTGGGCTTTGGCTTCCGTTGCGGCTTCCTTGGTCTCCTCCACATGGAAATCGTCCAAGAACGCCTTCGCCGAGAGTTTGACCTTGACATCATCAACACACATCCGTCGGTAATCTACAAAGTCATCCAAAATGGCGGTGCGACGCTCGAAATCGACAACCCCGTCAAATTACCCGATGTTACGACAATTTCTGAAATTCAGGAGCCCATTATTAAAGCCACGATAATCTGTCCTGGCGACAATATCGGCGACATAATGCGCCTGGTCACAGAACGCCGCGGTGAAATCATCGCAACCGAAAGCGTCGATTCGCGCCGTGTAATGCTGACCAGCACTCTGCCTCTGAACGAGATTCTTATTGACTTCCACGACACACTCAAGTCAATAAGCCGCGGCTATGCCTCAATGGACTACGAGCCGTACGGATACCGAAAGAGCGACATTGTAAAACTCGACATCCTCTTAAACGGAGAATGTGTCGACGCCTTCTCAAGCATGGTCCATCGCGACAAAGCCGTTGCCCGCGGTCGCCAAATGTGCAAATCCCTTGCCGACACCATTCCTCCACACATGTTCAAAATCCCCGTTCAGGCGGCAATCGGCCGCACAGTCATCGCGCGTGAAGACATCAAGCCGTTCCGCAAGGATGTTTTGGCCAAGCTCTATGGCGGTGATGTAACCCGCAAACAAAAAGTCTTGAAAAAACAGAAAGAAGGTAAAAAGCGCATGAAGGAGTTCGGCTCGGTAAATGTACCGCAGACGGCATTCATCGCTGTTCTTAAAGGCACCTCTAGCGACGACTAAAGGCACTTCACAGTAAAAGTGAACAAAACAAAATATACATCAACCAAAGAAAGGCTAAGTTAAAATGAAACGCATTCTTCTCTTTTTAACCTAAATTCGGCAGTTGGGTGCTGAGAATTGCCATTTGACGCAATAAAATCGGGGCTTTGCCTTAGTTTTGCGTTTCACCCAATGGGTGAATAAAAAATAACGACCTTTCGAATATGATATGCTTATAGTTAGCAAAA
>JAZUMF010000026.1:0-33881 GCA_045603485.1 Kiritimatiellia bacterium
TACTATGCCTGCGCGTACGGGATTTAGGTCGATGTAGGCTGAGATTGAGGAGAGGGTTTCTGAGGTGCCTTCTACTAGGGTGCTGCGGAAGCGGCCTTCCCACATTGTGCCTTGCTTGTAGTCGTGTCTTGCGCGGTACCAAGCTGAGTAGCGTTGCTTGAGACATTGCATAAAGGGTGTTATATCCCCCATGCGGCGAATGAATGCTGCCTGTTCTTCTTCGACAATATCTGGGCGATTTTGCTTCTTTAGCTCATACCAGCGGCTCTTGAGGTCTGCTGCGTGGAGTCTACCGTAGAGTGCGGATATGCGTTTTAGTAATAGTGCCTCTGTGAGCTTTGATGGCTCTGGTACATGAACGAGGAGATGGAAGTGGTTGTCCATTACGCAATAGTTGAGTATATCTATTCCGCTGAAATAGGCTATTGTACGCATCATCTTGACGAACATGTCTTTATCTGTATCCCCCAGTAAAAACTGGCTGAAGATACATCTGCTTACTATATGGTAGTAGCTTTCGCCTATATTCTTGACTCTTGGTTTTCTCATTGTTGTCTCCTTGTGGTGAATGTGGCAAAAGGTGGTCTGTCCCTCGGTCAAATATATTACCAAAAAATGGGATGTTTGGCAATAGCCTTGTTTGATATTTTGGTGTTTAAGATGCCTGTCCCATAGGCAAATATATTACCAAAAAGCGGGGTGTTTGGCAATATTGTTTATGCAAGGCCTGTCCCTTGATTTGATTTATTTGTAAAATTCTGAAAATTATGATAGGTTAAGCAAAAGGAGACGATTATGAACCGCAATAAACTATTCAATATTACAATGTCATTTTTTGTTTCGGTATTTATGTGTATTGCTGAAGCTAGTGGCATAAGCAATGAAGGCTTATTATCCGAACAAGCTGGAGCTTCTATTCGATATGTAGATGCTTCCTCTACTAACTCTGTCGCGCCTTATACTACTAAAGAAGGTGCAACCCCGAATTTGCAGGAGGCTATTGATGTTGCTGTCGATGGCGATATCATCTTAGTCGCACCTGGCACATACGCGCCAATTACAGTTGAAAAAGGTATTACCATAAAGGGTGAAACAGGTAATTTTAATGATGTTATTATTGATGCAAATAGCGCCTCCCGCTGTATTCAAGTCTCACACACTAATGCGGTAATATCTTCGCTTACAGTTACAAGAGGACATGTTCCGACGCAAGGTGATCGTCAAGGGGTAGGCATTAGGCTTTCAAATGGCGGCACTGTTACAAATTGTCATATCACCAGCTGTAATATTAAAAGTGGTCCGAGCTATTCAGAATACACTTTGGGCGGTGGAATGTATAATGTCAACGGGTATGTTGTAGATTGCGTCTTTGATAAATGCAGTGCCTACAATCGAGGTGCCGGTGTCGGATATGCTCAAAAAGGAGATTTGGCAATCGGTGAAAGACTTATTATTACGAACAATACAATCAATTTGCAGCATGCTTGGGGAAGTCAGACGGGAGCAGCAGGAGCATGGGTTGGCGGCGGCATTCTCCGTAATTCTATTATCGCTCATAATAATATGGGTAAAAAAGGGACATATCCCCCACCCGTTTGTGCTACTGGCGTTCGCGTTGTAAAAGGTCTATTGTTAAACTGCACTGTCTATAATAATCATGTAGGTGATAATATCACTGAAGGCTATGCCGGCGTCGTTGCCGAGGCAAACGGCTATGTAAAAAATTGTATCATCTATAAAAATAGCAGCTCGAAGAATACGACCGTAGCTAACTGGAGCGGTCCAGCCGCTAATTTTACTAATTGCGCAACGACACCGATTAAGGAACTCCCAAACGGAAATATCGATATAACAACTACGGATTGGACTTTTAATTCAAAAGACGCGATTTTTCAGGCCTCATCCCATTTAATTGATATGGGTGCTGATGAAGCTAATTGCGGCGCGTTGGATTTTTTTGGCAGGCCACGCGTGGATAACGGCAAGCTTGATATCGGCCACGAAGAATATCAGACGGGCGAGCTTTCTGTTCCTTTCACTTCTTCGGAAGGCTATATCGTCAATGAAAAAATCAGTACAATACTAACTGCGTATCCAAGAGGCACAAATACCGATGGCTTAATCTATTATTGGGACATTAACGGTGACCGAATTGCAGATGTCATTGGTGCAGATAAGTCAACAATTCCTCTTGAAATCTCAACTCCGGGTCTACACTCCATTTATCTCAGCGTGACAAACTCTGCGGGATATGGCACTACATCAATGCAGACAATTCTTATTCAGGCAATGCAGCAGTTTGTCGATAACCGTTCGAAAAACCCTGTCGCACCATACGCAACACGCGAAACTGCGGCGACAGACATTCAGGATGCCATCGATGCGGCTATTGATGGTGGTTGTATAACGATTATCTCAGGTTCTACTATCACTCCGACAGGCCCAATTATAATTGATAAGGACATAACCATTAAAGGAGAATCGGGCAACTTCAATGATGTATTTGTTGGAACGACTTCGGCGCACTCACTTTTTGAAATACACAATCCAAATGCGACTATATCATCAATAACAATTAGCGGAGGAGAAGATGTTACGGGCAGTGTTGGCGTCAATATCGTCGATGGCGGCGTAGTCACAAACTGCCGCGTTACTGCCGCAAAGCAGTCCAGCGGCAAAGGAGTTGGTATTTACAATAATAACGGCAAGGTCCTTGACTGCGTTGTCGATGGCATGAAAATGCATGACAATGCAAATGAAAATCTTTCTGGATATATCTATTATGGCTTGGCAATTTATCAATCGGGTGATGACGCTCTAACCGATCGCTGCATAATAACAAATAACTATTCGCCGGTTTTATATGCCGGAGCCCGCCGTGGCGCAATGGTATACCTTGATGGAGGATCGCTTCGAAATAGTTATATCGGCAACAATAATGCAGGTAAAGTCCAGGGGCGTACAATCAGTGAATTGGCTACCGGCGTTCTGGCTGCGGGCAACTCAATAGTAGACAACTGCACGATCGAGCGTAATTTGACGCAGGGATCTGGAATTTGGTGCGCACCAGGTCTTCGACTTGTTGACAACGCTATTGCCCGTAACTGCATTGCAATCAATAACGGTGGCGGTGAAAATGAAATCAATGATTGGATGGGTAAACCTACTTCATTTATAAACCTACTAACAACCTCATCAATCGAGGGAATCAGTGGTGGCATTAAGGCTAATGGCGAGGTTTTTGCAATTGGTGACAAAACACAGCTACCATCTCTCCCATTGGCATCTCAAGCTATCAATTCGGGAGCAGTCCTTGATTGGATGTTGGAGCCATCCTACGACTTGAACAAGAAATTACGAATAGCCGGCAATGCGCCTGACCTTGGATGTCTTGAGGCTGGAACTACCGAAATCGCTGTTTCATACACGGCAGACATTCAAAATGGATTGGATTCGTTTACTGCGACACTGACACCAACAGTTACAGGCACCTTGGCAAACGCGCCTCTCACCTTCGAATGGGACTTTGGTGACGGACAACAAATTGTAAAGACAGCTACTCTTGACTCCATAACCCACACATTTACATATCCGGATGTTCCATATGGTGAAAAGGTTGTTACGCTTACGGTAAAGGCTGGTGACAATGCGGTAGACTCCTTCTCTCGCACCTTTATACTTGCTCCTTCGCGCGTCTATGCGACAAAGAGCAATCCAAATGCTCAGTATCCGTACGCTACACCAGAGACGGCCGCCTCTGGCATACAAACCGCAATCGATGCCGCATACGAAGGCTCGGAGGTAATCATTCTTCCAAACACCTACACTTACAATAGCGGCTCGGCAACAATAAAAGTCTATCGCAATATTACCCTTCGGGGAGCTACGGGAGACTTCCGCGATGTGGTGATTGATGTAAACTACAAATGCCGCGCTATGCTGATAACCGCAAAAAATGCTCTAATTCGCGATATAACAATCTCGAAAGGCTCTGGTTCCAACAACATTCAGTCCTCTGGCGGTGCCGGCGTAAGGATGCAAGGCAGCGAGCTCCGTAATTGCCGTATAACAAACAATTCCACCAGCGACGGTGTCTTTGCTACCGGCGTTTGGTGCGATAACGGCAAGGTAATAAATTGCCTCTTTGATTATAATTACAATAGAGGCGGGCATATGTCGGGCCTTGGAGTTCAGGCTATGGGACTCTCGGCATTAGTTGACGGATGCGTCTTTACGAACAATAACAGTGGTGGATTCTATTCATGGTCTCAATTTAGAGTTGGAGTAATCACAGCACTGGATGCGACAGTCCGTAATTGCTATATTGCACACAACAATTTTGGACAGGCTTCGGCCGTATCCTCTGGCTATGTCGGCGTCGGTATTTTTGCCGAAGGTGCAATAATTGAAAATTGCACCGTTGTCAGCAATCGTTTCACAGCACAAAATGATGAATACCCCAACGCCTCTGCCGGTGTCTGTGGACACAGCGGAGCCGTATTCATCAACAATCTCATTGAAGACAACTATTCTCCATCAGGCCTCAACAACTACCGCTTTAATTCAACTGTCGCAATCACTAACTGCGCCACTACTCCAAGTGAAAGTCTCAATGGAGTAGACATTGTCTCAGCACTTGATGGCGACTACATTGCAATTCCAGGCGAACGGCTTATTCTACCTGACACTTCATCTTTAATTGGTTCTGGTCATAATATGCCATGGATGGAAAAAGCCGTGGATGTCTATGGCGGCAAGCGTAAGGTTCGCCGCAATGTTGATATTGGCTGCATCGAAAATCAGCGACGGCCCGAGACCTTTTTCATCATACGCTAGAACATCCGACTATAACCTCATTCATCATACACCCAAATTATGATATAATAATTATGGTGAAAATTTGATTGAGGGTTTTATTATGGCAAAGATTAAGCATACTAAGACAGAGTTAAAGGCGCAGACTGATGCACTCCGTCGTTATCAACGCTTCTTGCCAATGTTACAGTTGAAGAAGCAACAACTTCAGGTGGAGATTGCCTCCATTACCTCGGCAATTGAAAATGTCACTGAAGAAGAAGAAGCGTGGAGATCTGATTTAAGCTCGTGGACTGGACTTTTCGCCTCCGAAGCTCTCCCTGAAAATTTCGTAACCCTAAAGTCGATCAATACAGAAATCGGCAATATCGCAGGCGTACCGATCCCTTTATATAAAGGTATTGAAACAGAAAAGGCCGAGCTTGATCTACTCGCAACTCCAGCATGGTACGACGACGCTCAAGCCGCACTTGAAAAAGCATATACTTTTGACGCAAAACGCGAAATTCTGGAAGAGCAGCGCAAGCTCATCACCGAAGAGTTGCTAGCTACTTCACAACGAGTAAATCTCTTTGAAAAGGTAAAAATTCCGGAGTGCAAAGAAAACATTCGCGTAATCAGAATTCACTTAGGTGATGAAAGCACTGCCGCGGTCGCAAGAGGCAAGATCGCCAAAAAGCGTACCGTAGCCGCCGCACCAAACGAAGGAGGTGCTGAATGATTGTTGAAATGAAACATTTAACAATCCTATGTACTGAAGCCTCACGCAAAGAAACAGTCGATTCGCTTCAGGAACTAGGAGTCTTGCATCTTTCAAATACAATGTCGCCCATAAACCAGACGACACCAGACTTTACATCAGCAGAGGCAGATCTCAATGCTGCGCAAAAGGCACTTTCAATCGTTAAAGCCATCAAAAAAAATACAACATTTAATGGAACCGTAACTCCGGAAACGATTTTGGATGCCGCCAATAAAATATCTGAAATCGAAGAAGCTATTTCAACATTGGAACACGAGATTTCACAATATTCGCCATTTGGCGATTTTGACCCCGCCAGTGCAACAAAGCTCGCCGATGAAGGCTTACCAGTTACCCTTTTTAAAGTTCACGGGGCTATCCCCGCAGTTGCAAATGGCGGATTTATTAAGATTCTTTTTGAAGACGCTTCAGAAGGGCTCGTCTATGGCGTAGCAATTGGCAGCCTTGAAGAAGGTCATCGTGCTGAAATTATTTCAATGCCGTCACGCCCGCTTTCCGAAACAAAATCGCTCCTCAAGCAGGAAAAAGAAAAACTGCGGGCCGCTAAAGCAGATCTAGAAAGCTATGCAGGCAGCGATAAACAGCTTACGGAAATTATATCCACACGCAAAGTCATTCGCGATTTTTATGCAGCGGAAGCGGCTATGGGCGCAGATGCCGGAATTGCTTGGATTACAGGCTTTTGCCCCGCAGAAAAGCTTGAAAAGGTTGAAGCAGCAGCAAAAATTCACGGATGGGGAATCGCCTCGCGCGAGCCCTATGCTGACGAATTACCGCCTACCCTGCTCCGTCCGCCTCGCATATTCCGTCCAATCACCGCTCTTTTTGATATGCTTGGCATTGCCCCAAGCTATTACGAAGCGGATGTCAGTATCGTATTCTACGCCTTCTTCACCATATTTTTTGCGATGCTGGTTGGAGATGCCGGCTATGGTGCAATCATAGCGGTCATGACAATACTCGCTCGGCTCAAGTTCAAGAATGCCAATTCGGCTCCATTCATCCTTTTGGGGGTATTTTCTTCAGCGACAATCATTTGGGGAGTACTTTCAGCCACCTATTTTGGAATCCCCAAAGAGATGATTCCCGCATGGTTCAAATTCCCGATTTCCGAATGGATAGGAAACAATTCCAACATAATGCAGTTTTGTTTCTTTCTCGGCTCCTTGCACTTAACTGTCGCTCGACTTTGGAATGCCGTCAAGCTTTGGCCTGACTCAAAAGCCCTTGCAGAAATCGGGTGGACAGGCGTTGTTTGGACGATGTATTGCGTATCTTGCCTGGTAGGTGTCAACGGTTTCGTATTCCCGTCATTCATGTGGGTCGTATCACCTGTATCTATCTTGTTAATCTTCTTGTTTATGCTCAAAAGGAGCGAACTGAAGACTGACGGAGTAACTCTGGGAATTCTGCCGCTCAACATTATGAGCTGCCTTGGAGATATCATATCGTATGTTCGTCTCTTTGCCGTCGGGCTTGCATCCGTAATGGTTGCCGAAAATTTCAATCAGATGGCGATTGATTTAAGTCTCCCTCTCGCCGTAAAGATTCCAGCAGTAATACTGATTCTTTTCTTGGGTCACGCAATGAACTTTGCAATGGGTGCACTTTCCATTCTTGTCCATGCGGTACGCCTCAACACCCTTGAATTTTCAAATCACAAAGGCATTTCATGGTCGGGATTCGCTTATGAACCATTCCGTAAGTAAAGTATAGCCCGTTTGTGAAATGGATTAGAAAATGGATGATTTAAACCAACAAAAAAACAAAAAGTGGGCATGGGCTGTTCTGCCTATTGGCATAATCGCCGTCATCCTGACATTTGCCGCAATGCGTGAACTGCAATCAGTCCTCAAACCGCTTGCCTTCGCATGGGTTTTGATGGCAATCCTATCACCACTTGTCAGATTCCTCGCAAAACGCCTTCGCGTGCCTGAAACAATATCGATTCTAATTGCGATGGCATTGTCGGTTCTGATAATATTTCAGGCAGGAGTTTTAGTCAACTCGCTCGTATCAACATTTGTATCTAAATACAGCGAATATGCAACTCGCCTGCAAGAACTGCTTCAGCACTTTTATGAGGTATTGCCGGACCAAGCCGTTGATATGCTCAAAAATTTCAACTGGCAATCAGGCCTCTCAAAAGGGGTGCTTTCACTTAGCGGAACTCTGATTTCCGCGACCTCAACGACGGTGATGGTACTCATTATCACAGCCTTTATGCTCGTTGAGCAGCGAGACTACACACTAAAGGTTGGCAACGCCTTTGACTCGCCCGAACGGGTCAATAATGTAATCGGATCAATCACTTCACAGGTCAGCCGATATCTGATTCTACACACCCTGATTTCTCTCTCAACCGGTATACTTGTCTGGCTTGCACTACACATTATAGGCATAGACTTCGCAGCGACCTGGGGCGTCTTAGCTTTTGTACTAAACTACATCCCGACAATCGGCTCCATTCTAGCCTCAATACCTCCGCTTGTAATTGCGCTCGTCCAGTATGCCCCAAACTCATATATTCCATTTTTTGAAGCCCTTGCCGCGATTCTCGCAATTCAAATGACAATTGGCAATGTTATAGGCCCTCGCATAATGGGCGACCAGCTCAATCTTTCACCCGTAGCCGTCCTCGTTTCCCTCCTCTTCTGGGGCTGGCTATGGGGTCCCGCAGGAGCACTCCTCGCAACGCCTATCACAGCAGCAATAAAAATCATCTGCGACAATATCGCACCTCTTGAACCCATAGGTATTCTCCTAGGTTCAGCGCGCCAATTTCGCAAAGTACGCCAATAGATATGCAAGACAACAATAATACAGCGGAAACTACCGCACAATCTTCACCCAAAAGGCGCGTAGTCGCAATCGTCGGTCGCCCCAATGTAGGCAAATCAGCGATTTTCAACCGCATTGCAGGCAAACGCATTGCCATAGTACACGACGAAAGCGGCGTTACTCGCGACCGCCTTATGCGTCCCGTCACCTGGAAAGACCAAGCCTTTGACCTAGTTGACACTGGAGGTGTAAACCTCCAGGCAGTCGATTCAAAAAATGCAATCGAGACAGGTGTCGTAGAGCAAATGCAAGCAGCCCTTGAAGATGCCGCCGTAGCCATCTTAGCGGTTGATGTACAAGTAGGACTCACCCCTGTTGATGCAGAAGTCGCAAGAATGGTCCGCAAAGCAGGCATTCCTTGCCTCGTTGCCGTAAATAAATGCGATCTTCCACAACACGAAGCTCAAGTGATAGACTTCACTCGACTAGGCTTCCCGCTCTTTCCCGTATCAGCCCAGCATGACCGCGGTTTTGGCGCCCTGATGGATAAAGTCATCCCCATGCTTCCCGACACCAAAGAAGAAAGCATCGACAACCCCCTTAAAGTTGCAATCGTCGGCAAACCCAATGCCGGCAAATCATCCTACATCAATAGACTCCTCCGCAACCCAAGGGTAATAGTTTCAGATGTTGCAGGCACCACACGCGACACAATCGAAGTCCCCTTCTCCATCGGCTCCGGCGACCATGTCCGCCACTACAAGCTCATTGATACGGCTGGAATGAGAAATGTTCACCGTATTGACAGTGCTGTTGAGCGTTTCAGCCACTTCCGCGCCGAAAGTGCAATCAAAGAAGCCGATGTTGTCGTTCTCGTAATTGACGCCGAAGAAGGCCCGACAATGCAAGACAAGCACATCGCGGCAGTTATCTCCAAAGAAAACAAAAGCTGCGTTGTGCTAGTCAATAAATGGGACAAAGCCCATGACGACCCAGAATCGGGAATAACTGAGACAAAGTATGAGCCTGAATTACGAAAGGCGATGCCATTCTTCTACTTCTGCCCCGTAGTATTCATATCGGCTCAATCAGGTTACAATGTCAGACGCTCCCTTGAAGTCATCGACGAAGTTGCGGCGAACACAAGGGCAAAACTCTCGACAGGCCTGCTCAACCGCGCCATCAATGACGCCTTTGAACGCATCAAGCCACCATCAAGCGGTCGCAAGCACTTCAAAATATTCTATGCTACACAAACAGGCTATGCACCGATACGCATTCGCCTCTTTGTCAATGATTCGCAAATTCCCGGCAACAACTACACAAACTACCTGATCAAGTCACTCCGCAACAGCTTCGGCCTTGAGGGTGTGCCTGTAATAATCGATTACCGCAACCGCACGCGTGGCGGCGAGTCACAGGAAAAGGCAGAGCCAACAGCCTCTCGACCATCAAAACCAAAGGCTCCAAAACCGCGCAAAACGGCATCACCCAAGCCACGCAAGCCGCAAAACAAAAAGCCTCGCAAACCGAGTCGCTAGCTCCTCTCCAAGGCTCGGGCAAACGAGATACAATCGTCTCTCATAAGAATCGGCGAGTTTATGAAACGAATTTCCGCAATTGCGGAGCAGTTGGATTTTAATCGCGTTTGGGATCTGATAATTCTTGCCGCTTTTCGAAAATGACATCCGTGACCAAGTCATCCGGGACTGCGCCGTCTCATTCGTCCCGGTTGTCTTGGGTGTTTCAGTTGTCTCGGTTTTTGCGTTCTTTTCGGTAAAAACATGGCAACATTCTGATGCTGCTTATAGTGACATATCAAGGAAGCACCGTGAATTTGAAGTAGAGGTCAGCCTTTGCGATTGCGAAGTAAATAGCAGACACCTACGGCAAAGCGTTCGATATATATAGACGCCATCATAAGCGGATGAGAGAGTGCCTTTCGCCATTTGCCATTTTCAAAAAAAACGCCGAAAAATCTATACCCAATGCCAAGCTGTTTACGGACAATAGCGTCGTTATTCCATTTTTTTCGGTACCGCTCCATTGTACCCGAATAGTAGCACTTCTTGCGAAGATGGCGTTTCCAAGAAAATTCTCCCTCATCATGGAGCAATGCATTCTTTGTTAAAGCGACCTTTGCTCCGGCATTTAGGCAAAGTCTATCAAGATCCCAGTCTTCTTCGCCTGTGATAGACTCATCGTATCCACCTGTTTTTTCGAGCAACGAACGGCGGAATACCCTTAATGCATCAATGCATGTCGCATCATAGAAGCTTCTCTCAAAATTCCTGACCTTAATCCACCAGCCTTTGCCTACCCTAACCTCACGGATATAAAGAGCATCCGGAGCGTCATCTGACGATATAATCGAGCGAATTTCCTCTAGCGCCTCTGGCTGCATTCGCATATCAGCATCCATAAAGCAGACGAAGGGAGTCTTCGACTCTTTCCATCCTCGGTTGCGCTGAGCACTTCGCTCGGGGCCTTGCTGAAAAACAGGGACATTCAAGGAGTGTGCTATTTCGCAAGTCGCATCAGTCGAGGCGTTATCCACTACTACAACATCCAGCCACGAAGAAGCAGAGGCAAACGCTTCAATACATTTTCCGACATTACGCTCTTCGTTCCGCGTTGGTATTACAACGGTTAATAGCTTTGTAGCAGTGGATTCATCCATGGCTTAAGACACCTTGTCGCCATTATTGATCATATCGCTATTGTGGGCGACAATGTATGTGCAGACATTATCACCGGTCACATTGCAACTTGTCTCAAACATATCGAGAATTGGATTGATACCAAGGGCTAAAGCGACAACAAGAGCTACCTGATCTCCAGAAAGCCCCATGCTTTCCAATACCATGAAAAGCAGGAAAACCGACCCGCCGGGAATACCGCCTGCACCTACCGAAGCGAACATAATTGAAAGGCAAAGCGTTGCAATCTGGACTATACTGAGATCCTTGCCGAACATATTGGCGGCCAAAATGACAAAGACCGGCAAATGAACACATACACCATCCATATTGACCGTGGCTCCCATGGGAAGCGAGAAGCTTGAAAGTGCGCGATCAACACGAAGGTCGTCCATAACGCGGAATGAGACCGGCAATGTAGCCGCTGAGGAGCGAGTGACAAAGGCTGTCAGCATAGCAGGACGGATACGCATCATGACATTTATTGGATTTTGGCGGCAAAACAGAATAATCGCCAAAGGATATACAATAAACATCATCGCAATCACACCGATGGCAACACAAGCCGTAATCTTCAAGTACGGGCCGAAGAGCAATGTGCCGTTTTGCGCGAAGTTTGTGACCGACAAGGCAAAAACGCCTATTGGGAAATAAAGGACAACCCAATCTATCAAATGGAACATTGTGCGTTGGACGCCATCTACGACATCAAGAAGAGTCTTGATGGATTTTGACACCTCATTGTTTGCATCAAGTAAACAACGGGCAGCAAGGCCAAAGGCAATCGCAAAGATGATGATTGGCAGGAACTGCCCCTCGGCAAGTGCCGCAAAGGGATTTTGGAAAATTCCGACGATAAACTTTGAGAATGTGCCGCCCGTCGCACCTCCTGCCATTGCCTGTGCGGCAGACATTGATTTGGATGCCAGTTCATCACCCCCTGCAATCGAAGGATTTAATAAATAAGCCATCGCGACACCGAAAATTGTCGCAAAGAGTGAAGTCAAACAATACCAGAGCATTACGCGACCGCCCACCTTGCCTGACTTTTTAAGCGGCATAGAGGCGGCTCCGTGGATTAAGGAAAAGAGAATGATTGGATAGACAACCATCTTAAGCATTGCGACCAACACGGAACCAAATGGCTCTACATATGTCAAAATACTTGTACGGCAACTTTCTGGGCATTTTGAGAGAGCTAATCCCACCAATGTACCCAAAGCAAAACCAAGCAATATTCTAAAGATAAGCGGTATCTTACGCATAATAAAAGCAACTCCTTCTTCTATATAGTATATCAAAGATTAAAAGATATCGCACATTTTTACAAAAATATGCTAAAATATTTTTATTTACTTCAAATTTTGTTCAGGATAAAACAATGGTAAAAGCATGTGACCTCAGCCGAAACGGCATTGTATCGATCAATGGCGCCCCATACATCGTTGAAGACCTCAAGGTTTCAACTCCCAGTGCCCGTGGCGCAGCATCAATCTTCCGTTTCAGATTCCGCAATCTCATTACCAAGACCAAGCTTGACCAGTCATGCCATGGCGACGATAAGTTCGAAGAGCTTGAATTTGAAAAGCGCGAGTCCCAGTATCTCTACAAAGAGCAAGGCGAAGTCTACACCTTTATGGATGTCAACGACTACACCCAATTCTCACTTAATGCAGACGATCTCGGCGATCAGGTGTATTACCTTGTTGAAGACATGGAAGGCATCATGGCTCTCATTGTAAACGGCACTCCTCTCGCCATCGAGCTTCCTCCGAATGTCGTTCTTGAGGTTGCCGACTGCGAACCGACAATGAAAGGTCAGACGGTAACAGCGAGAACAAAGTCTGCAAAACTCTCCACCGGTTTGGCTATACAGGTACCCGAATACATCACAGTTGGTGAAATGGTTAAAGTCGATACGCGCAATGGCGAATTTCTCGGGAGAGCTTAAATATGCGTAAAACTAAAGTAATCGCAATAGCAAATCAAAAAGGCGGCGTCGGCAAAACTACGACAGTCGTCAACCTTGCGGCATCATTAGCCGCAATGAAGCGTACCGTTCTGGTAATCGACCTGGACCCGCAGGCAAATGCGACCTCCGGCTTGGGACTTACGCCAACAGCAGGTGTAAGCCTCTACCCGGTACTAACAGGCGATGCAGACATTGCCGACATCATTCAGGCGACCCCGTTCGAGAACCTTAACATAATCCCCTCCGAGGTTGACCTTGCCGGTGCCGAAATTGAAATCGCCCGCCGTGAAGACCATCTTCAAAGCGTAAAGAAAGCCCTTCAGCCCGTCCTTGATTCTGGAGTCTTTGACTACATCATTATGGACTGTCCGCCATCGCTGGGCATCCTTATGACTGCGTCACTCGCCGCCGCCGACTCAATCGTCGTAACAATGCAGTGCGAATACTACGCAATGGAAGGTCTATCGGTCATCACCAGCCTGGTTGAGCGCCTGAAGGAAAATGGAGCAAATCCAAACCTTCGAATTGAAGGCATCCTAATGACGATGTTCGACGGGCGCACCCGTTTGGGGCAAGATGTCGTTGCGGAAGTACGCAATCACTTTGGCCCGCTGGTTTACACAACGGCAATTCCCCGAAGCGTCCGTGTAAGCGAAGCTCCAAGCTTTGGCCGCCCTGTCGTGGATTATGCCCCATCATCATCTGCGGCGATAGCCTATACTGAATTCTCAAAAGAATTCCACAAGCGGGCAAGCAAATAAACGCCATAGCATCAAGATTGGAGGAAAATGATTATGAATACCGATGAAAACAATATTCTGAAAGAATCACTTTCCTTTGAGCGCGAAAAGATACAACTTGAGCGTGAGCGTCTTGAGCTGGAGCGAGAGCGTCTTGAAACAGAGCGTACCAGACACAGGCAGACTGTTGAGCTCTCGAATCGTGCCGCTGGCAGGATTGTGCTTCCTGCCAGCACATTTACCCTTTCGATTGTTCTTGCCCTTTTCATCGGTGGAATCTCCGGAGCCTGGATCGTAGCAACAAACTTTAAGAGCAAGCCGGATGCTATAGCCGCATCGGTTGCCGAAGCTATCGGTTCGCTGGAGGACGATTCTGATAATACAAATGCCTTAACAAAAGCGTCGATATTTCGTACCGCCAACCCGAAACAGCGCGGCACAGGCTATTTACTGATTCTTGATTAGACATCTGACAGGAGGTCCTATGGGAGTATTCAAAGCATACGACATTCGCGGGATCTACAAAGAAGAGCTTGATGAAGCTCTAGCCTATCGTATAGGCCGTAACCTACCGGCCTTGATTGGCGGAAAAAAGGTTCTCGTTGGAAGAGATGCCAGATTATCCTCTCCCTCCTTGTCAAAATCCCTGATAGAAGGCCTTCTAGATGCCGGTTGCGATGTCGACGATGTCGGATTTAGCTCAACTCCGATGATTTACTTCTTCACCGCTGAGTTTAACTACGACATATCGATCCAAGTCACCGCCTCGCACAATCCCGCTAACTACAACGGCTTCAAAATATCAAAAAAGGGTGCGCTCCCGGTCGGATATGAAACAGGACTTGCAGAGCTGGAAAAGGCTTGTGAAAAAGAATGCCAGCCGCCAAGCACGCTCAAAGGCACCCTCTCACAAAAAAAATACATACCGGATTTTTTGAGTTTTCTAGACAGATTCGCCCCCGATCTGGATGGACTGCGAATCGTCGTTGATTGCTCAGACGGGATGGGAGCACTAACAGCAAAGCACCTCTTTGAAAAATGCGATGCGACCCTCATCGCTGCAACTCCCGATGGCGGCTTCCATAGCCATTCTCCTAATCCTTTAGAGCCTGCGGGACGGGAACTGATTACCAAAACGGTACTTGAGCAAAAAGCAGACCTGGGCATAATCTTTGACGGCGATGCCGACAGAGTGATGTTCATTGATGAAAATGGAGCCTTCGTACGACCAGATTTGATGATTCCGATAATGGCATCATACTTCCTCAGAAAATATCCCAACGCCCCAATTCTCCACGATATCCGCACATCACGCGGCGTAACCGAGGCGCTTGAAAGGATGGGCGCAAAGCCATATATCTGGAAGGTCGGCCATGCCTTCGCCAAGGTAAAGCTTCGTGAAATCGATGCACCATACGGAGGAGAATATGCGGGACACTACTACTTCCGGGATTTTCACTGGTGCGACTCAGGCGAATTAGCGTCACTCATCGCCCTTGGCGAAATCGCAAGCGCCAAGAAAAATGGCATATCCTTCTCTCAACTGCTAAAACCTATCGATAGCTACGCAAATTCCGGTGAAATAAACTTCCGCATAGAAGATAAAGATGGAGCAATCGAGAAAGTAATATCCACCCTCAAAGAAGAAGCGCCACCTCAACGAGAACTAGACTTTGACGGTATTCGCCTTGATTATAGCGATTGGTGGATCAGTCTCCGTAAATCAAACACGGAGCCATATCTGCGCCTTCTGCTGGAGGCGGCGGACGAGCGGCTCCTCAAGGAGCGGTTAACTAAGGTAAAAGAGCTCCTTGGTCAAAATTAGCCCTGCGAACCTGAGGCTATCCAGCGCTTACGGCTTCCTGCATTTGCGCTTACAGGTGTGATTACGCAACTTATAGCCGCTTCTGCAAATCCGTCATTTACGATTACAGGAAGCCGCTTTTGGCTACACCAATCTCAAGTGATGTCGCAATTTAGACGACATCGGCAAAACTCTACAAGCTCATTACGGCTTTATACCATGCATCAGCCAGCAGCTGATGGCCGGCAGGGGTCAAATGAATGCCGTCATGCGACCAATGCGACGGTGAGGTTCCCGCGGCGACTGCCTTATCGAGCAATGACTGAAATGGAATGAAGACTGCCCCGAATTCCTCAGCCAAACGGCGTGTAAATGCGGCGCGCTCGCGGACCTCATCGTGATAGACAAGCGGCGTCTTTGGATCTTCAAGCGTAAATGGCTCGATAATTACAAGGCGGATATTCGGCAAAACATCTCGCGTCCATTGCAAAAGCTCGCGGTAGAACCGCTCGGCTCTGACTACATCAACACCGATTTGGCGAGACTCATGACCACTGTCATTGACTCCAATCAAAATTGAAAGAATATCAGGCTTAAGATTTAGGCAGTCAATTCTCCAGCGGGAATATAAATCGACTATGCGGTTGCCGCTGATACCGCGATTGATGAAGTTAAACTCTTGAGTTGGATAATCGCAGGTTATGCGGGATTTCAAGAGCCCTGGATAACCGGGACCCATTTGGTTCTGCTCATACCCTGCTCCGCCTGAATTTTCTCTGCCGCAATCTGTAATTGAGTCACCTTGAAATAAAATTGTAGTCATAGTTTTTCCTTTGAGACTGCACTGACCTTGGTTTTATAAAAACTTTTTTAAGAACTGCCCCGTATAGGATTGAGGGCAGGCCGCAACTTCTAAAGGCGAACCTGTGGCAACAACTCTGCCCCCGTTTTCACCGCCTTCGGGACCTAAATCGATAATGTAATCGGCACACCTTATAACATCAAGATTGTGTTCGATGACCAAAACGGTATTCCCCGCATCTCTTAACCTTAAAAGCAGCTCAAGCAGCTTATGGACATCGGCAAAGTGCAGGCCTGTTGTGGGCTCGTCCAAGAGATACAGCGTGCGCCCTGTTGATTGCCGAGCAAGCTCTGTTGCGAGCTTTACCCTTTGCGCTTCGCCTCCTGACAATGTAGTTGAGGATTGTCCCAGCTGCACATATCCGAGACCGACATCTTTAAGCGTTTGAAGCTTTGTTGAAATTGAGCGTATTGAAGAAAAGTGCTCGCACGCTTCGTCAATTGTCATTTCAAGGACATCAGCGATATTTTTACCACCGTATTGAACTTGCAGCGTCTCCTGATTGAAGCGCCTGCCGCCGCATTGATCGCAAGTCACATAGACATCGGGAAGGAAGTGCATCTCCGTTTTGATTACACCATCACCCTTACAAGCCTCGCAACGGCCACCCTTGACATTGAAGCTGAAGCGCCCGGGGCCATAGCCACGCATTTTAGCTGCTGGCGTTTGGGAGAAAAGCGTGCGAATCGGAGTAAAGGCGTCGGTATAAGTCGCAGGATTACTTCTAGGTGTCGTACCAATCGGGCTTTGATCGATTTCAATCACCTTGTCGATATACTCAATGCCGCTAATTGACTTAAACTTACCTGGCTCTTCCTTTGCCCGATAAAAGGTCTTTTTAAGATACTTCCGTAGAATATCATCGACCAACGACGATTTACCTGAGCCGGAGACTCCGGTAACGCAGACAAAACAACCGGTAGGAATTGAAACATCGATATTTTTAAGATTATTTTCGGCGGCGCCCTTAATGACGATGCGCTCCTTGCCAGGCTTGTGATAGCCGGTTGTTTCGATTTTTGTGCGGCCTGTCAGATAATCAGCGGTCAATGAGCTCTTACTGGCGAGAAGTCCCTTTATATCACCCTCATATACGATATTGCCGCCCTCGCGACCGGCACCTGGGCCAAGATCGATTATATGATCTGCCGCACGGATAACCTCTTCGTCATGCTCGACGACCACGACGGTATTTCCGCGCTGCTGAAGCTGGCGGAGCATGGCGATAAGCTTTTCATTATCGCGAGAGTGGAGACCGATTGTGGGCTCGTCTAAGACATATAAAACACCAACCAGACCACTGCCGATTTGAGTTGCAAGGCGTATCCGCTGCATTTCGCCGCCCGAGAGGGTCGACGAAACGCGGTCCAGCGTTATATAATCCAAGCCGACATCAATCAAAAATCGTATGCGCTTGCGGATTTCCTTGAGGACTTCACCGACAATGCCAAGCTCTTGAGCGGTGAGCTTTCCGCCCAATTCATCAAAGAAAAGCGCCGCTGCCCTAACCGACAAAGCCATCACATCGTTTATTGTCATCTCCGCAACGGTAGCGGCCCGCGATTCGGGCTTAAGACGCGCACCCTTGCAATCGGGGCATTGACGCATAACCATATACCGCTCTAACCTCTGCCTTGTATCCTCAAACTCGGTTTCAAGGTATAGACGGTGAAGTGCGGCAAGAGCACCGTCAAATGGTTTATCAACTGTGACGGTGTGTCTCTTCGAGCGCAATTTGACGGCTATCGGCTTGCCGCCGGTACCATGCATAAGTATATGGCGAAAGTCCTCCGGCAATTCGCAGTATGGGATATCGGCACTGGTGCCGTAGGCTTCAGCCAAGCCCCTTAAAAAGTGCTTATAGTATTTGCGGACATAAAATCCACCGTGAGTCCACGGCTGAATCGCGCCATCCTCGAGCGACTTTGAAGTGTCGGGAACGACCAAGGACTCCTCAAAGACAAGTTGCTGTCCAAGCCCCGAACAGGTGGGGCAAGCACCATGCGGATTGTTAAATGAAAAATTGCGAGGCTTAAGCTCTTCAAAGGAAATAGAACAGTGAGGACAGGCGTTTTTCTCTGAAAAGACCTGCTCTTCCTCATCGGAATCGGGCTTTACGACTATCGCATAGAGAATCCCCTCGCCATGCTTGAGGGCTAATTCAACTGAATCTGTGAGACGCGTTCGGGCTGTCGGCGAAACAACTATACGGTCTACAACTGCATCCAAATTGTGGTTCTTCTTTTTATCGATTTCGGGAACTTCATCAATCTCATACATGGTGCCGTCTAAACGGATACGGGCAAAGCCGGCCTGCCGAAGCTTTTCGAGAGCATCTGCCTGTGTTCCCTTGTGTCCGCGAACGACGGGAGCCAAAATGGTGAGTTTCGTTCGCTCCGGAAATGTCATGATTATATTCACGATTTCCTCGGCACTTTGACTACGCACAGGTCTACCGCATTTAGGACAATGAGGAATCGCTATTGCGCCATAGAGCAAACGCAAATAATCGTGAATCTCAGTTGATGTGGCAACTATCGAACGCGGGTTATTACTTGTTGTTCGCTGTTCTATTGCAATCGCGGGAGACAAGCCATCGATAAATTCGACATCAGGCTTTTGGAGCTGCCCTAAAAATTGTCTGGCGTATGCGGAAAGAGACTCTACATACCTGCGCTGCCCCTCCGCATAAAGAGTGTCAAATGCCAGGGAAGACTTACCGGAACCTGACAATCCCGTTATAACGGTAAAGGAATTGCGAGGAATCTTCGCATTGACATTTTTGAGGTTATGCTCCCTGGCACCCTCAATGGTTATAAAATCCGCCATTTTATCTATTGCTGTAATTTTGCTCAATCCACCTGCGATATTCACCGCTGCGGACAGACTCCACCCATTCACTGTTGGCAAGATACCACTTTACGGTCTCCTCAAAGCCTGAATCTGCCGTATGGGTCTGCTTCCAGCCAAAATCGTTCTCAATAAGGGAGCAGTCAATCGCATAGCGTTGGTCATGCCCCAAACGGTCTGCGACATGGGTAATCAAAGACTCGCGTGGTTTTCCCGACGGCAATGGGGCCGCAAGCTTATCAACAAGAGCGCATATCTTCTTGACGACATCAATGTTACGGAGCTCCGAGCGGCCACCGACGCAATAGGTGGTGCCGACCTCCGCCTTAGTCATAACCGTCCAAATTGCCGAACAGTGATCATCGACATGAAGCCAATCGCGGACATTCAAACCCTCGCCGTATACAGGCAATGGCTTACCCTCAAGGGCATTCATTATCATAAGCGGAATCAACTTCTCGGGGAACTGATAAGGCCCATAGTTGTTAGAGCAATTCGAGATGGTCGTAGGCAAACCGTAGGTATCGTGATAAGCGCGGACCAAATGGTCTGAAGCGGCCTTGGACGACGAATACGGAGAGTGCGGCTGATAAGGGGTTGTCTCAGAGAAGAAGCCCGTCTCGCCTAGCGAGCCGAATACCTCATCGGTCGAAACATGATGAAAACGCTCAAGCTTTTCGCCAAGTTCCTTTGCCGCTTGAAGCAAGTTGTATGTGCCTACGATATTGGTCTGTATAAAGTCGCCGGGCGCCACGATCGAACGGTCGACATGGGACTCTGCGGCAAAGTGGCAGATAGTGTCGACATCGTAATCTGCAAAGGCCTTGCGGATGGCGTCAGGGTTGCGAATGTCGGCATGGACAAAGACATAACGGTCGCCATACTTAGCCTCAATATCGCAAAGACTCTTTGGATTGCCGGCATAAGTCAATGCGTCAAAATTTATGATACGGCCCTGAAAGCCAGTCTTTTCAAAGACATAACGGATAAAATTAGAACCGATAAATCCGGCACCGCCAGTCACAAGTAAATTCTTCATTTCTACTGAACCTCTCCTTTATTACACGCTATTCAACTTCCTTAACGAGCTTCTCGCTAAGCAAATTGCCCTTGGCGCGCATTTGACGCTGGAATGCCCTGATAGGCAAACGATGAATATTACCGCCCTTATTCTTGACGGCGATAGCTGCCGCCATTCCTGCGGCCTCACCGGAAATCGCACATGTCGGGATACAACGGGCGCCATCCCAAATTGTCTTATCCATCGAGAAGCAACGCCCCGCAGCGATAAGATTATTGTTCGCGACACCGCGAAGCATTCTCATCGTGATGGCAAAGACAGGACCGCTGCGGCGCCAATCGCCCGTTAGACCGACTGTATCATCAAACCACTTGTGCATCTCGCCCTCGGTCATAGACTGCTCGCCGACAAGTCGGCGTGTCGCTCTGAAGCAAGGTATTGACGGCAAATAAAAGGGCTCGATATTTGAATCGGGATTTTTCTCGGAAAGCGCAGCGCAGGCATTACGGATAAGCTTATGGGACTCAATTACCTGTTTAGTCACATCATCGCCATTTGTGCCGTCATAATGGGCGCACTGAAGCTTTGATGAATCGAGCTGGGGATTGAAGCCGTTTGACGCCATCCTAAGACAGGCTACGCCGTCTTTAAGGTAATAGAACCAGCCTGCCGCAACATTTGCATCGGAGGTTTCAGTCTCCTCGCCTGCCATATAGCAAACATCAGCGTCTCCTGAAGCATCTACAACGGCACCGACAGAGATGGCAAACCTGCCTGACTTGTTCTCAAGAACAAGATGGGTAATTCCCTTCCGATTGCGCTTGACATCAGAAAGACGCGTGTCGTACATCAACTGAACGCCGGCATCAAGCACCCACTCTTCCAAAGCCAGACCGTATAATCCAGGATTAAAGGCCGTTAAAAATCTCGACTTGCGGCGCTCCTCCTTATTACCGCCCTTTTCCCAGCATTTCGGAATATCCAAAAAATGGGCTTCCTTATTCTGAACCTTCAAATCACGAACGGATAAACGCAACAGTTCCTCGCCGATACCGCCAATGACCTGACGGCCGCGACCATCACAAATAGGAAGCCAATATGTCACGATACCCAAAGTAGCCAAACCGCCAAGCCCGATTTGCTTCTCGATCAAACAGACCGAAGCCCCCTCGCGTGCCGCCGCCACCGCCGCGGAAACACCGGCTATACCGCCACCGACAACGGCGACATCAGAGTGAGACTTGACAGGCAAGCTTTGAGCGGGAATTTTCAACATTGTTTCGTTATTCATTTAGAAAATACTCCTTGAACAACCCATATTATACCAAACTTGACCAAAATAAAAAATAAGTAGATAATATTTCATTAGGTTTTCAAATTTTTACTCGTCAACAAACACTTTTTTGCAATGACCATCTTCCCAGCTATTGACCTCAAAGGAGGCAAATGCGTAAGACTCCGTCAGGGGCGCGCCGACGATTCCACCGTTTATGGTAACGATCCAGTTGAAATGGCACTCCATTGGCAAGCCGAAGGCGGCAGAGCACTCCATGTCGTTGACCTGGACGGAGCTTTTCAAGGCGCACCCGCCCACGCGGAAGTCGTCGGGAAAATAGTTGCCGCCCTCTCAATCCCGGTTGAAATCGGCGGAGGATTGCGCACTGACGACGATGTCCGCCTAATGCTCGACAAAGGCGTCTCTCGCGTAATACTCGGCACAAGAGCACTCGCCGACGAAGCCTCGCTCGTTCGACTGGTCAACCAGTATGGCAGCGAGCGCATTGCCGTCGGAATCGATGCGCGCGATGGATTAGTCCAGATTAAAGGATGGGTTGAAACCTCCACGACAAAGGCGACGGATTTGGCAAAACGCGTCGCTGAAATCGGCGTCGGGACAATCATCTACACCGACACATCTACAGACGGAATGCTGACAGGCCCTAATGTTGAAGCGATGGCACAGATTTGCGATGCCGCAAAATGCGATATCGTAGCATCTGGCGGTGTAGCCTCCAAAGACGACATCTACGCACTTAAAGCCCTCAATCGCAAAAACCTCGTCGGTGCAATTGTCGGCAAAGCGCTCTATGAAGGACGCACGGTTCTTTCTGAACTTCAAGCCATTGCGGACAAATAATAAGCCATGACAACCCAGCCAGAAGCCAGCAGTCAAAGTGCGGCATTCCCCCCGATCAGGGAAACATTCCGTAAGCTCACGAAGTTCTACATTCCCTTGGCGATTCAAGGCATGTCGATGTCCTTGACCTATCCCCTTGTGGCAAGTATCGTCTCCCACGGTAAATTAGGTGCAAGCGAATATGCCGTCTTTGCGCAATCTCAGGCGATAATGTTCTTTGTCGGCTCCGTCGGAGCGGGAATGATCACGACAGGAATGATCTTCGCGAGAAGCCTGACAGGCTATCGCAATTACTTCAAGTTAAGCCTTCTTTTAGGTTGCGTCGCCGCACTTCTCCAATTCCTCTGCTGCGTCCCGCCCTTTGACAATATTGTCTTCGGCAAGCTCTACCATTTAGACGGTGAACTCTTTGATATTGGCAAAAAGACACTGTTGTGCGCCATTCCGATGAATTTCACCTTTTTCGCCAGAAACCCGTTTTTATCGACGCTTTTCGCCGAAAAACGAAGCGATAAAGCCACCCTCGCAACCTTTGTTCGAATAGGTATGACATGGTTGGGCTCCGTCATCTTCGTCAAGCTCGGCCTAACCGGATGGATGTGGGGACTGGGGCTTACAACCGTTGCAGTCATTACCGAATCGCAACTCTTCAAATATTTCGCCTCACCATACATAAAGTCGCTCGATGACGCTCCGGATAAAGAAAAAGCCCCTATCTCTCGCCAGCTGGCATTTACCCTGCCGCTGTCGCTTGGCGGTTCACTGATGACCATCTCCGGAGTTATGATTGGAATATTCCTTGGCAAGGCCCCTGACCCCGGGGTATCCCGCGAAGTTCACTACATGGCGATGGGAATTATGGCACCTCTTGGCGGAGCTGCCGCCAGAATGCAGTCCGTCACGGTCGCCTTCCCTCCGTCTAAATACGGAAGCAGATCCATAACGCTCTTCACACTTTGCGTCGGCATAACCATGTGCTCGATTTCGCTCATCCTTCAGATACCACAAATTTCAAGGTGGTACTTCGTCGATGTTCAGAATCTGGCACCTGAGCTCGTGCGAAATGCAAAAATTGTGATGTTGATTTATTGCACAGGACCATTTCTCCATGCGATACGCTCCAATTCGGAAGGCATCGCCGCCTTGCGCAGAAGACCCAACGCGACACTCTCGGGGCAAGCCACATATCTGGCAACTCTGGTAATCGTATTCTTCCTATTGGTTCACTTCGCACCAATCGGCGGCTACATGATGGGAGCGATAAGCGTTCTTTCCGCTCTCATCGCATCTTACCTCGCCCTGCGAATCGCACTTATCTTCAACGATTTAGCCGACAACTACGAAATCCCCAATATGCCACGGCAAAATGGCAGAGACGGGCATCACTAAAAACACCCCAAAAGGAGCAACAACATGTACTTGACTGGATTTGCAGATGAAGCGGCAGCCGGCATTGACGGACAGATCCGCGCAACAAAAGAGCTAGGCTGGAAGTTCATCGAATCCCGCAACATTGACGGCAAAAACCTCCACGACATCTCCGATGCCGATTTTGATATCGTCTGCGGCAAACTCGCCGACGCAGGAATCTCAATCAACTGCTTCGGCTCGGCAATTGCCAACTGGGCAAAAGACATCAGAAAGCCCTTTGATGAAGACCTCGAAGCCACTCGCCGCGCAATTCCCCGTATGCAGCGCCTTGGAACAAAGTTCATCCGCATAATGAGCTATCCTCCTATCCCTGATTGCGACATGGAGCATCAGATGGCGGAAGAACGCTTCAGCCGCCTCAACACAATCACCAAAATGTTCCTCGACGCAGGACTTCAGCCCCTCCATGAAAACTGCATGAACTATGGCGGACAAGGCTGGAAATACACGCTCAGAATGCTCGACGCGGTCCCCGGTCTAAAGCTCGTATTCGACACTGGAAATCCCGTAAACACCAAAGACCGCGAAAATCCGGGCAAACGCCAAAGCGCATGGGAATTCTACAAAAATGTCAAAGAGCACATCGTCTATGTCCATATCAAGGACGGCATCGTAGACGAAGAAGGCAAAACCAAGTGGACATTCTGCGGTGAAGGCGACGGAGATGTTGAACGCATCGTCCAGGACATCATCGCAAGCGGCTATGATGGCGGTTTCTCAATGGAGCCGCACATGGCGGTCGTAGCGCACGACTCATCTGTAGTTTCAGAAGAAGAGCAGCGCTACAACAACTATGTTGAATATGGTCGCCGCTTCGAAAAAATCCTTGCCAAGTACAGCAAAGCATAAGCAGTAGAGACAAAAGGAGTCCCGTTATGAATAGAAGAACAACCAAACAAAAAGCGTTTCTCCTCCTATCGGGACTCCTCAGCCTCCTCCTCGCAGGTGGCTGCATATTCCCGAATAAAGCAAAATCGCCGGACGGCAACCCGGACACGCCAAAACAGATTCTGAAGACAGAAATCTCAACATCGGAAGACGGCGAAGCCCTTAAAATCGAAACAACGGTGCAGTCAACCGACAGCATCGACAAATATGGAAATACTACACTAAACATCACAGCGACAAACTTTTTCAATGCCGGTTTTGCCTATGGCGACATCGTAAAACTCAAGCTTCACAATAAGACCCACACACTTCCCGTAGTCCCGCACTATCACTATGTAAAAACGGGGGAAATGGTATTAGTGGCACCCCGAAATGACACACGCCCGCTCAAAGCCGCAATCTTTTACGGTTCATTCGCCAAAGAGACGCGGATAGCAGAACCTGACGAGCTCACAGCATCCTGGAAAGCGCCGACAAACCTCACCTACCCAATCAAAGCCACAATAACAATGGCACACAAAGGCGGCTACCTCACAAACATGCAGGTTGCAGAGCTGAACCGCAGCACCAACAGAAATGACTACGCGACACTGACAGACGCGCAATATGCAAACTTCCGCGCAATAACCTCACCACTGATAGCAACAGGCAAAATATATCGCTCTTCATCACCCATTGATCCTATTCTCGGACGCAATACATTTGCAGACGAGCTTGCACAGAAAGTTTCAATAAAAACCATCTGGAACATGGCGAATTCAAAAGAAACGGCACAGCAACTTGCAGGCTTCAACCATTCTCATTACGCGACATGCAACACCATCCACACCGTTTTAGGCGTCGATTTCACAGCAACAGCCTTCAAAGCCAATCTTGCAAAGGCAATTCGCTACTTGATTGAACACGAACCGCCATATTTAATCCACTGCACCGAAGGAAAAGACCGAACCGGCTTCATCAGCGCACTGCTTCAAGCCTTTACCGGAGCCGACGAACAGTCAATCGCCGACGACTACGCAAACAGCTTCAGATATTATTACAGCATAACAAAAGACTCAAATAGAGACAAAGCGATTATGGAGAACATCGTGGCAAGCCTAAATCATGTCCTCAAAACTGAAAATTTCACCAATCTTGAAGCCGCTGCCAGAAATTACCTTTTATCGACAGGGCTTACTGAAGAAGAGTTAAATAAACTCAAAAGCAAGCTCTCCGCAAATTAAATCTCAATAATACCCGTTCCCTGTTAAGTGAGATAAATCCTTATCGTGTCGACTATGAAAAAAGATTATCTGAAGGTAATGGAGATTGTCGTTTCTGCTTACACCGAGGAGCGCATCCAAAGTTATATCTCAAAGATAGAGCAAGAAGGCATCACCGAACATGGATTTCCACGATTGGCCGCCAATATCGGCATTCTTATTGCCCATGGCCGCAAAATGGAGCTTCGCAAATATTTTGAAACGATGATGGAATTCTGCATAACTCAAATTCCTCAGCAAAACATCCCATTTATCAATAAAGGCAACGATTTTTCCGTAAGAGAAATCGTCTTTGCGATTGTAGAACTTGAGAAAAGCGGCATTTATGACAAGGAAACGATTCAAAGATGGAGAGATGCCATGGCATTGATCGTTCCCGAAAAATGCTATTCTGTCATAGCACCGACTCCCCCGACAGCGGTAAACAATTGGGGTGCCTTTAACGCCGTCAGCGAACAGGCACGGAAATGGGCATCCATTGCAGACACAACTCCATATATCGAAAATCAAATCGAATCACAGCTTCTGTCGTTTGATGAAGCTGGAATGTACCGTGACCCAAATGAACCGATGGTTTACGATTTGGTCACTCGGAATCTTATGGCCGCTATGCTCTATCTCGGATATGAAGGCAGATGGAAGCAACGCCTGGAATCCATCCTTGAAAGCGTAGCCGATAAAGAATTCCTGATGCAATCCGTCAATGGCGAGCTTCCCTACGGCGGCAGAAGCAACAGCTTTATCCACAATGAAGCCCACATGGCAATCTGCTTTGAGTATATAGCGTCAGCGCGAAAAAAAAAGGGAGATACTGTCGGGGCATCCAAAGCAAAAGCCGCCGCAAATCTGGCTCTTGAAAACATAAAGCTCTGGCTCAGGCAGAATCCTGATCACCACATCAAAAACTACTATCCGATAGAAAGCAAAATCGGATGCGAAAAATATGCCTACTACGACAAGTATATGGTCACGGTAGCATCATTTCTCTATCTTGCATATCTCTTTTGTGATGACTCAATCGAGCCGTCAAATTGCCCTGCAAGCGACACCTCGGCATACAGCTGGACAACAACCGAACATTTTCACAAGCTATTCCTAAAGGCCGATTCATACTTTGTTGAAATGGATTGGAACGCAGACCCTCATTACGACGCATCGGGAATTGGACGCATCCAAAGGCGTGACGCGCCCTCGGCAATCTGCCTATCGCTGCCTGTATCGAAGAAACCGTCTTACAGCACAGGCCAAGAAAATCCAACGGGGCTAAGCATCTGCGCCGGCATAAAAATTGATGGCAAATGGGTTTTTGCCCTCGATAAAGACGCCATATATTCCATTCCGACACACCATGCGGCCTCTGACAATGCCCATGCGAAATGGGAATGCTCGATAGCCCAAAATCATACAATTAGACAGCAGTGCCGCGTATCATCTAACGGCATTTCAATTTCAGCTTGCAGCAATGCGGAAACTGCAATTATGATACCTGTCTTTCAATTTGATGGCGCAAACCGAACAAAGACAAGCCATTCCGAAAAAGAGATATCTGTAGTATATAGAGGATGGATTTGCCGCTACACAACCAATGGCAAATTTGAAGACATCGGTCAAACATGCGTAAACCGCAACGGCGAATATCAAGTATTCCATGCGGCAAATGATAAAAGCGTCGAAGTCAAAGTTACGATTGACAGGCTCGAATGACAAATCAGGACATAGCCGCAGTAATTATTTGCGCCGTCAGCGATATTATGGTATCTTTATAGTAAGTTTAGGACTTTAGAATTTTTGAAAAAACCACGGAGAAACTGAAGCAATGGCTGGCATCTTTAAAGCTTACGACATACGCGGCATTTATGGTCAGGATTTGACCGATGAAATCTTCTACAAAATCGCAAGGGCATACGCGCTCTTTGCAAATGTCAAACGCGTTGTTATAGCTCGTGACATACGCCCGCATTCAGAGCCGCTTTTTGCGGCCTTTGCAAAGGGGCTCAACGATTTGGGTGTTGATGTCATCGATATCGGTCACGCTTCAACCCCGATGAGTTATTTCGCCAACGGCACTCTCAAGGCCGATGGCTCGGTGATGATTACCGCATCGCACAATACAAAGGAATGGAACGGCTGCAAGCTTTGCCGCGCCAATGCGGTGCCTATCTCCGGCGCTACAGGCATCATGGATATTGAACGCATGGTTCTTTCCGGAGAGCTTGGCACAGATGCTCCCGTCAAGGGAACAATCACCAAGGTTGATATTCTCCCTGAATACGCCAAGCATGTTAAATCATTTGCGCACATGGCGCGCCCGCTCCATGTCGCATGTGACTTTGCCAACGGAATGGGCATTTGCGAAGCAGAGTCCTTCAAAGAGACAAGCCTTACATACGATGGTCTTTATGAAGATTTTGACGGCTCCTTCCCCAACCACGAGGCGAATCCGCTTAAAACCGACACATTAAAGGATTTGCAGGCCCTAATCAAATCAAACCCCGGCAAATACGCCTTTGGTGTTGCCTTTGACGGTGATGCCGATCGTGCCGGTTTTGTCGATGAAAAGGGTGAAATCATCCCGATGGATTTCACGACGGCTTTAATCTCGCAGGATCTCCTCGAATCAAACCCTGGAGCCGTTTGCTTCTACGATTTGCGCAGTTCAAAGATTGCGGCTGAAACAATTGCCGAGTCTGGCGGCAAACCGATGATGTCCCGTGTCGGACACTCCTTTATCAAAGAGCAAATGCGCCAAAACGATGCAATCTTTGCCGGCGAGCTGTCGGGCCACTACTACTTCAAGGCTAACTTCACAGCTGAATCATCCTCAATGGCTGCATTCGCATTGGCAAATATCGTGGCAAAGAGCGACAAACCCTTGAGTGAACTTGTCGCCCCGCTCCGCAAATACGCCCAGTCCGGTGAAATCAACAGCAAGGTAGCCTGCGACCCCAAAGAAATCCTCGTTAAGATTAAAGAGCTTTACGGTAAACGCGGTGAACTCTTTGAGCTTGACGGAGTTTCAATAGACGCATGGGAAAACGAAGGCTGGTGGTTCAATGTCCGCTGCTCCAACACCGAGCCGCTCGTAAGACTTAATCTTGAAGCCCGCAATCAGTCTCTTATGGAAACAATGAGAGACGAGGTTCTCGCGCTTATTCGTGGATAAACCTAAGAAAAGGATTGAATATGAAGCTACATAAAGCCCTATCCGCTCTTTTCAGTATAGTTGTCCTTGCTGCAACAGCAGCCGCAGAGTCATACTACTTTGCAACAATGACTGACTTTTTGGGCAACAAGTCTTTTCATGTCTTTACACGCGAAGAGCTCAAAAACGCGACTGACAAGATGAAGCTTCAAAACAAATTCCTTCCTAAAGTTCTTCAGGAAATCCAAAAAGACTTTAAGGCAAACCCCGACAACCATGTCGGCGAAAAATTCTGGGGCAATAGACTCAAGGCTAAAACCATTAAGCAAAAGGGGCCGATTAACAGCTACGAAAAGGCTCAAAATCAGCTTCAGCGCGCACAAGAGCGTGAAGACAACAAAGACCTTGAAAAGACCCTCGGCAAGGGCAAAAAACGCCTTACCGAGAAGGAACGGGAAAAAGCCTTTGAAGAAGCGCAGCGTGAGCAGGCAATTGAAAACTTTGCCTACGAGGTCGAGCGCATAATCAAGCAAAAGATAGAAGAAAGTGCTCAATAAGAGACTTTGCAAAAATGACGATTGGAGACCTTCCAGAAGTTGTAAAGAGACTGAAAGTCGAGTTTGAGTCCCGACAAGCACCGATTATGGAGCTAGTCGCAGCCCAGACTTCTGATCCGTTTGCTGTTCTTTTGGGCACGATTTTAAGCGCGCGTACAAAAGACGCTTGCACCGCCGGAGCCATTCGCCGCTTGCTGAAAGTCGCCCCCTCTCCCGAGGCACTTGACAACCTGACAATTGAAGAAATAGAAAAGCTCATCTTCCCGGTGGGCTTTTTTCATGTTAAGGCGCAACATCTGAAACAGCTTCCCACCGTTCTCAATGAAAAATTCAACGGCATCCTCCCCGATACCGTTGAAGAGCTATGCGAGCTTCCGGGGGTTGGAAGAAAGACCGCCAATCTCGTAGTTGCACTCGGATTCAAAAAGCCGGCTATCTGCGTTGATGTTCATGTCCATCGTATTTCAAATCGATTTGGTCTGGTAAAAACCAAGACACCACTCGAAACGGAAATGCGCCTACGCAAAATTCTCCCCATCGAATATTGGATTGACTGGAACAGCTACATCGTGGCATTCGGTCAAAACCGATGCAAGCCCCGCAATCCAAATTGCACAGATTGCCCGATTCGCAAATGGTGCAATGCCGCGCCCAAAGGCAGGTAAAACAATACTTTCGCTAACCTAACCATCCCAACACAAGGATAAAAAATGAACTCACAAGAAAAACTAAATCCGGGCAAAGCGCTCGTACTCGGCCTCCAGCATATGTTTGCCATGTTTGGAGCAACTGTCACAGTCCCGCTAATTACTGGACTTGATATCGGAACAACCCTCCTTATGGCAGGTCTAGGCACCCTGCTCTTTCACCTCATAACAAAGGGTAAAGTACCTGCATTTCTCGGTTCGTCATTTGCTTTTCTAGGCGGCTACGCAGCAATTGCGCCACGCCTTGCTGACGGAGCCGCAAACGCAGAAATGCTTCCATACGCATGTTTGGGCGTTGCCTGCTCCGGGCTTGTCTATCTCCTTCTCGCCGGCCTCATCAAGGCTTTTGGCATTAAAAAGGTCATGCGCTGCTTCCCCCCGATTGTAACAGGTCCAATCATCATTGCAATCGGCCTTGGTCTAGCCCCTGTCGCCGTTTCTTCCTGCAAAGCTAACTGGACCCTTGCATTGACAGCTCTCGCCGTAATCGGCATTTGCAACATCTGGGGCCGCGGCATGATTAAAATCATCCCCATACTTATCGGTCTAATTGCCTCCTATGTATTGGCATGCTTCCTAGGTGAAGTAGACTTCAAGGCTGTAAACGAAGCCGCTTGGCTAGGCTTGCCGATTCACAAGTCGCAAACGATTCTCGGTGTTGATTTTGCAAACAAAGCGGCAATTACAAGTGCAATTATCGCTATCGTCCCAATCGCCCTCGCAACCATCATGGAGCACATCGGTGACATCAGCGCAATTTCCTCAACCGTCGGCAAAGACTTTATCAAAGAGCCCGGCCTCCACCGCACCCTCACCGGTGACGGACTTGCGACATCTCTAGCCTCTCTCTTTGGCGGTCCTGCAAATACAACCTATGGTGAAAACACTGGAGTGTTGGCACTCTCCCGTGTATTCAATCCGGTAGTCGTCCGCATAGCGGCAGTCTTTGCGATTCTTCTCTCTTTCTGCCCCAAGTTCGCAGCCCTCATCTCCACAATCCCCGGTTCCATCGTCGGTGGTATCTCATTTGTGCTTTACGGAATGATTTCTGCCGTCGGCATCCGTAATCTCGTTGAGAATCATATCGACTTCTCAAAGAGCCGCAACCTCATCATTGCCGCAGTTGTTCTAGTCACGGCACTTGGTGGAGTCACACTCCCGATAGGCTCAACCGGAGCTAAACTTACCCCACTTGCCCTTGCTTCTCTTGCTGGCATAATCCTCAACGCAATCTTCCCTGCAGGTGATTATGCGGCAAATGCAAAAGAAGATGAGCCGCCAAAGGGCAACACCTACGAAGTCTAAGTCGGCTAAAAACAAAAAAAGAGGCGGAGGAATTTTCCCCGCCTCTTTTTTTATACAGGCTTTCAGAGTATGTCAAGGTTTAGCGAAATTTATGTTCACTTTCAAAGTGCCAAACGATAAGATTCTTTAGAGTATCACAGTCAAAAGTTTTCTCCGAGATCCATTTGCCTAAAAAGCGAGCAAGCCAAGCTCCCTCTCTATCGCCGACGCCCCATGTTGGATCAAGTACCCATTCTTTGAATTTTTCACATAGGCGTGATTGTACACGAGGGTCTTTACTATACCAGCAAGCAGTAAAAAGACCGTCCCTCGCATCATTAGGAACTACATCTAACAAGCGTAGTATCCAATCCGCACCATCACACTTAGTGGCGAGATAGGATAAAAGGAATGTGGGCGAAGCCCAAGAACTCCAATCTGTTGTCGATATGATATCATCCATTCGACTGCTCACCAGTTCGCCTTTGATTGCCATAAGCCTTGAGAGATGGCAATGAATTTCAAAGCCGAAAAGATCGCTTCTATCAATTGTCGCCGTCAACAAGGTCGTTGCTTCCTTGTCCGACACATCAGAAAACATCCATTCTGACGAGCATTCAGGAAACAACCACAACGGCCGGTCGCAAGTTAAGTAAGAAGCGTCTCCTTCTGGTTGGGAAACAACTTCCAACGAATAAGTTTCTACAGCATCGTTGCGTTCAACTATTTTTTTTATCAAATCAAAAATTTCTGTATCCATAATTGTAACCACCGTTTACTGATGAGTTTGAGAGAAAAATCAAACACAGACATCAAAATATGCTTTAAGAGGAACTTCTATTTTTTTTAACCTAAATTCGGCAGTTGGGGGCTGAGAATTGCCGTTTAAGACAATAGGTTTACAATCGCTTCCATTGATTTGGGAGCGGTTTTTCGTTACCACTTTAATTTTCTTCAGTCGATTAGAGTCAGCGGCTCCGGAAGGAGGCCATTGCACCTGTTTCCGCCTAACCATTTTCGAAAAGCGGCAAGGATTATCAGCTCCCATACGCGATTAAAATCCAACTGCTCCGCAATTGCGGAAATTCGTTTCATGAACTCGCCGATCCGCATGAGAGACGATTGTATCTCGCTTGCCTTGAGATGTGTTGACGTTAGATGCAAAAGTCTCTTGCGTCCGCTGACAATAAGACGACCGACGACACCCATGTACATCGGACGCGAAGTCGTCGGTTCTAAATGTTTGTCACCATCCGCCAATCGGCAGAAGATATTCCACCAGTTGGCGACTATGGCGATGAGTCGGGAGATTGCCCGGCATGGTTTGAGGTCCTTCGTCACGAATCCGCCCCAGCCATATTGATTCTTATATTCGTCGAAGTTGTTTTCACAATCACCTCGGTCACGGTAGACCTGCTGAAGTGTAGTGGCATCGAGTTTATCGTCATTCGTGACAAGTGCGCAGCAATCCCAGTATCTTCCGACCTTATCCTCTACGAAGTCGAACTCTGTCTGAACAAGCGTAAGCGTATTCTTCTTTGGACGCCCACGCCGTCTAGGCTGCGTTGCCTTTGAGATGCACTTGACATCCTTCGATGGTCTTCGAAGCAAGATGCAACGACGAGGATGCTCCCAACCGCCGAGATGGATTTCACTCTCCATTGCTTCCCACCCGTCTTGTGTATTGCGCCATCCGTGAGCGTTTTCGTACCGCCTGAAAAGCGCGAAAACAGACTTTGTGCGACGAAGTTTGAACAAATACATAAGACCTCGCTGTTCGGCTTCGCACATGGTTTCGTCTCCGCCATAGCCTACGTCCCCTCGAATGAGACGCGGCTTCTTTTCTTCAGAAAGGTTGTCAATGATTTCCCAAAGACGTGGCATACTACATTTTCCCGAGTGTCGTTTTCCTGGTTGTACATCAACTCCAAGTGAAATACGGATGGAACCGATGAAGTACGAATGGAAGTTGTGGCTTGGACGCCCTGGTTTCTTCGGATTGTAGCCTATTTCCGCACCCTCTTGATGACCGAAAATAGGCTTCACGGTGTTGTCGATATCAAGAATATATTGATGCTCAAGAAGCTTATCAAAGATATCCTTTTCGTGTCGAGAAAGCCAAGTACTCAACTCTTGTTCGTCAGCAGCTTTGAGCGCCCGTCGAAC
>JAZUMF010000027.1:0-31976 GCA_045603485.1 Kiritimatiellia bacterium
TATTATTCATTTTCAATATCCTCCACAATAGGACCATCTTCATTATCAGGAGATTCAAAGAAACTCATAAAGCTTAACATTACATCAATGCTTACAGCAAGAAGCCCACCAACGCCTCCACATTTGGCTATAACCTCGCTATGCTCGTTATATCCGAATGTATCGGAGTTGCGAGAGACTGGGCGATTAGAAATAAGTTTCGTCGTATTTCTGCATCGGCTCTTCAAATTGTATCCAAATGGATTCATCAAAAGAATTATAGCAAAAATGAGTCTTCAAGTGTATTAAATAAGCTATGTTTTCTATGTTTATGACCTATTATGGTTTTTGGTTTGAACCGATATAAAGTGTAATAGTCTTAAACTTAAAGGTTGATTGCTTCCGCTTCTGGGAGATTTGTCAAAATGGCTCCTAAACTCTGGAAACGAAAAGGACTGTCCCCTTAATAAATTCGAGTGGCAGTTTTAATTTTAACGCTGAGGCGCAAAGGTGCAGAGATATTGTGATAGTTGGTTATTAGGTTAAAATGAGATTACGGTGCGGAAGAGTTTTAGTGTGGGGCTTGGCTGAGTACTTTGCAGCCTGTTTTGGTAATCAGAACAACATCTTCTATGCGAACGCCAAGTTTCCCTGGAAGGTAAATGCCGGGTTCAACTGTAATAATCATGCCAGGTCTGATTATGCGTTTTTCGTTTGGTGAAAAATTTGGCCCTTCATGGATTTCCATACCGACGGAATGGCCTAGGGAATGACCGAAGGCATCTCCATAACCAGCCTTTGCTATGTGGGTTCTTGCAATGGCATCCACTTCTTCCCCTGTCATCCCTGGTTTTAGTGCCTGAATTGCCTTTTGGTTTGCCTCTAGGACTATGGAGTAGATTTTTTTGTAGAGTGCTGTTGGCTTTCCTAATGAGATGCACCGTGTTAAGTCAGAATGATAATGGTCAAGTATTATACCGAAATCCATCAAAATCGGACTGTTTTTTTCTATGATGTCAAGTCCGGGTTTGTGGTGGCATTCAGCTCCGTTTGCTCCTGCGCATACAATTGTATCAAATGATTCTCCATGACCGAAGATGTCGGCTCCTTTGCGGAAGATATTGCGCAGCTCCCATTCTGTCATTCCTTCATGGATTTGTGGCAATACCCATGAGTAGAGTTTATCTCCTTGGGAGACTGCCTGCTGCATTTTCTTTTGTTCAAGTGGCGATTTTATGGAGCGTAGGGACGAGAGTTCACCATCTATTGTAATCCATTGGATTATTGATGAGAGACGATTTTTAAGCCTTTCAACAGTAGCTAAAGATTCTTCTTGTTCAAAGCCCGCGGATATCCATTTTTTTGTATACTTTTCTACCGCACTTGGAGCTCCGCTTTTCTGGAGTACGCATTTTGCAAATGGCATTGCTTTTTCTGCCATCAATATGTAACGAAAGTCGACAACAAAGATTGCGCCTTCATTTACATCTATGAGGAGCGTTCCAGCTGAACTGTCGAAGCCTGTCAGGTAGAGTCTTGAAATGTCTCTTGTGATTATTGCACCGTCAACATCTTTTTTTTGAAGAAGTTTGCGTAATTTTTCAATTCTTTTGGCGTATTCGTTTGTAGGAAACGGCTCCGGCGGACGGTTAATTGTTTCAGGTTTCATCTTATTCCTTGCCGGTGTAGGCTTTGACTAATTTTACAATCTCTTCAACAGCGTCGCATTCGGGAATTGTCCGTATATGGCTGCCATTTTTATAAATGGCGAATTTACCGTCACCGCCTATGGCGGCAATATCAGCCCCTTTGGCTTCACCCGGTCCATTGACTATGCAGCCCATTACTGCGACATGAGGGCGGGGTGCATCAACATTGTTTTTGTAATAGCTTTCGAGCGCGTCTTCAACTGCTCTAGCGGTGCCGACTACATCAACCTTGGTGCGTCCGCAGGTCGGGCATGAGGTGACATGAGGACCGGGGGCGCGGAGGTTGCACGCTCTTAATAGTTCTATCCCGACTCTGACTTCCTGTTCTATAGTATCGGTTAAGGAAACTCTTATTGTATCTCCGATTCCTTCTGACAGGAGTTGCCCCATGGCAACGCAGGAGCGGACGGTTCCGGCAAGGAATGTTCCGGCTTCGGTAACTCCGAGATGGAGCGGCCATTTCGTTTTGGTCGCAAGGAGACGATATGCGGCAAGCGTCCGCGGCACATCAGAGGCCTTTACGGAGATTTTTATTGCCCGACAATTCTCGTCTTCGAGGATGCGGACATGGCTTAGGGCACTTTCTACCAGAGCTTCGGGAGTTGCCGAGCCGTATTTTTGAAGGATTTCCTTTTCAAGTGAACCGCCATTTACTCCAACTCTGATGGGAATGTTGCGTTCATTGGCGGCTTTAACCACAGCCCTGACTCGTTCTATGTCACCTATATTTCCGGGATTTATCCGTAAGCCGTCGATTCCCGCCTTGAGTGATGCGATGGCAAGTCTCCAGTCGAAGTGGATGTCTGCAACCAGTGGTATGCCCTGCGTAAGACTGCGTATTTTAGTGAGGGCTTCGGCTGCTTCATTGTCAGGGACCGCAAGCCTTACGATATCGCAACCGAGGTCTGCTGCCCGTAGGATTTGCATTGCCGTGGCTTTTGCGTCTCTGGTGTCTGTATTGCACATTGTCTGTACAGATACAGGTGCGCCACCGCCGATTTCGACGGAGCCGAGACGAATGCGGTATGTGCCTTCCCTGGTTGTCATTAGCGAATGCTCCGACTATTTGCCGTTTTGTTGACTTTGCACCTCTGCGGCGGGTGCCTTTGTGAATTTGTGGATTCTGACGACATCTCTAAAGAGGAGTATTGCCATAAGTCCAAGGAGCAGTATCGCAAAGAAGGTTGTCACGACATCAACTAATTTAGGCGAGGGGCGTTTGCGTGTGATGATTTCAAGTATCGCAAAGAGGATATGGCCGCCATCCAAAACCGGTAACGGAAGGAGGTTAAGGATTGCCAGATTGATGCAGAGGAAGCGAAGGAATGCCAATGAATGGAAGAGACCTGCCTGAACTTCATTCCAGAGAACAAAGAGGAGGGTGCCTGGCCCGCCCATATCTTTGGCGGCTCTGCCTGCTTCGGTCTTTGATTTCGGAGCAAAGAGGGCGCGAAGTATGCGGAAGATATTCTTTGCATCTCCCGAAAGCTGCTGCCCAGGGCGTTTGAACATCATCCATTGGGGAATGCCCGCACTGGCATCAGCAAAGGCAACTCCAATCACGGGGCGATTATATTCTTCATTGAAAACGGCTGAAAGGGTTTTTGATATTTCATCCACACTGCCTTTACGGCGAATCAGCATTTGAATCGTGTTTGTTCCCGAATTCGCAATCAATTCCACAGACTCTTTTACAGTGCCTGGGCTTACTCCATTGATTGAAATTACGATATCATCTTTTTTTAGCCCCGCTTCAGCGGCTGCTGAGGCAGGAAAGACATTGGCGATAACGCATTTAACCTTTGGAGATATGCCAGGAAAGCGGTGGTAGCCTGTCTTTTCGTCTTTTTCAACGGGAAGCGTTAGGTTAAGCTCGTTGCCGTCGCGATTTACAACGACGGGTAATCCTTTTTGCGAATCACCGGCAAAATGGCATTCAAGAATCACTTCACTCCAAAACGACACTTTTTGACCATTGACTGAAACGATGCGGTCTCCTTTGCGAATGCCTGATTCGGCAATCGCTCCTGAGGATTTGACTTTGCCGACCGTTGTGCCGTATCCGCCGAATTCATCATCCGGGGCAAAGGCAAAGATGAAGAATGCAACGATTACGGCAAGAATCACATTGCCAAGAGGGCCTGCTGCCGCAACGATAATGCGCTTCCACGCTGCCATTGGGGGAGGCGGCGATTCGGCGGAGTCATCTTTGTCTTTTTCGTCGTTTTTACCTTGGATTGTATCCATTGATGACGGGTCTAGCTGTGGCAGTGCGACATAACCACCTAACGGGATTGAACCGATTCTATATTCAACACCGTTTATCTTCTTTTTCCAAATTGCGGGGCCGAAGCAAACCGAGAATGTTGTTATCTTAAAACCAAGCCATTTGGCTGCAATGAAGTGACCGAATTCATGGACGACAACCGCTAGGCAAAAGAGAAACATTACGCCAAGCGCAACGGCTATGTGATGCAAAATCGTAAAAATAATTTCCATGGTATTTGTCAGTGTTGTTTCAGTTGTTATGACTACTTATGGCAAGGACATTTGCCGCAATCATGAGGGCAGGTTATATCTTGCCCGTCCCAGCAGTAGGTGCAGATGCGTTCTTTGGGCAATCCAATCGCTTCAATCATATCGTCAAGTCTTTGATATGCAAGCGATGTCAGTCCAAGACGACGGCGGATGCGTTCAACCATTTGCTTGTATTTATCCCCATCGGGATCTACAAAGTCATAAATATTGGCATTTTCGCCGTCAATTTCATAAGCCGTTTTGCGGGCAATCAAATCCAACTCGGAACTTGAACGCGAAAAATTGATGAATTTGCATCCAAAGAGCAGGGGTGGGCAGGCGATTCGCATATGAATTTCCTTTGCCCCGTTTTCATAAAGGTGATGGGCTTGGTTGCGTAACTGCGTACCGCGGACGATTGAATCGTCAAGGCATACAATGCTTTTGCCTTTGATGAAGTCAGGAATCGCAATCAGCTTTTTATTTGCGATAAGTTGACGACGGGTTTGGTCTGGTGGCATAAAGGAACGCGGCCAGGTTGGGGTGTATTTGACAAACGGGCGTTTATAGGGAATGCCTGTTTCGTGAGAGTAACCCAGTGCATGAGCGACACCGCTATCGGGAACTCCTGCGATGATATCGACATCAGCAGGACTGCGTCTGGCGAGCAATTTACCGTTGCGATAGCGGTGCTCTTCGACATTTATACCTTCGTATTTGGAGGATGGGAAGCCGAAATATATCCAAAAGAAGGCGCAGATTCTCATGTCGGGCCGCGGAAGTGCCAGTACTTCGTCACCGGAAGCGGTGAGCTTGACTATTTCGCCCGGCCCCAAATCTCTATAGTGGTTATAACCGGTATTGTAAAAGGCGGTTGACTCGGTCGCGACGGCATAGCCGTTTTCACCTTTCCCGAGGACGACGGGAGTGCGCCCATAACGGTCGCGCATGGCATATATCTCACCCTTGTCTGTAAGAATGAGCAACGAGCAGGAGCCTTTGATAATCTCCTGAACATGGAGTAATCCGTCGATAAGCGTGCTTTGAGTATCAATCAAGGAAGAGATTATTTCTGTGGGATTTAATCCCATGCCGGTCGTGGCGGCGAAATGACCGCGGCGCATGGAAAATAAATCTTTTGTGATTTCATCGGCGTTGTCAATATAGCTGACGGTGACTATACCGTAAGTGCCGTGATGAGATGTTATAAGAATCGGCTGATCCTCATAATCGGAAATAACCCCGATACCTGCATGGCCGTGGAACTCACAGAGCTGATCTTCGAATTTGCTCCGGAATTGCGCATTTGAAATGTCGTGAATGATTCGACGAAAGCCTCTCTCGCCAAAGACTGCCATACCAGCGCGGCGTGTGCCAAGGTGTGAATGGTAGTCAGTTCCGTAAAAAAGGTCGTTTACGCATTCATCCTTTGTTACCGCACCAAAAAAACCGCCCATGATAATCTCCTATCTTTTTTGCCGCCTTGCTGATTTTTTATATGCTAGATTCTTTCAGGAGTTTCAATCCCGAGGAGAGAAAGACCGTTACGCAAAGTTTGTGCGGTAAGGGCGCAAAGATGTGCGCGGCTGTCTCTGATTTCGGGGTCGGCCTTGAGAATCTGGAAACGCTGGTAAAAACTGCTGTATCCCTGGGCCAGAGCAAAGAGGAAATCTGCAAGGATATTCGGTTTGCAATTTTCAGCTGCGCGAACGACAGCAGAAGAATACTTGAGTATCTGCAATGCAAGCTGCTTTTCAATCGGGTCTGTAAAGATGATTGGAGCATCCATCGGGTCTTTATCAGGCACCGCTGCACGATATTTGTCAAGCAAACTGCAAATTCTGGCATGGGCATATTGCAAATATGGCCCAGAGTTGCCATCAAGTGCAAGAGCCTTATCCCATGTAAAGACAATCATCGTTTGCGGGTCATGGCTCAAATCGGCATACTTGATTGCACCTACGCCAATCTGTGCCGCTAGACGCTTCTTCTCGGCTTCTGTCATATCCTTGCCCGAAGCGTCAATTATGGCGCGAGCGCGCTTCTCGGCCTCATCAAGAAGTGTTTCGAGCTTAATGAGATTACCTTGACGAGTAGAGATGACACCTTCGGGAAGACGCATTAAGCCAAACCACACATGCGAAAGCCTGCACGAATCATCTACAATGCCAAGTTTGCGGGAGATGTGGAAAAACTGCTTGAAGTGAAGCTGCTGACGCTCGTCTGTTATATAGACCATTTGAGCGGGAGCATAGTCACGCATACGGGTTGCGACTGTAGCAATATCAGTAGTTGTATAGTTGAAGCCGCCGTCACGCTTACGGACAATCGCAATATCAAGCCCATCCTCTGTAAGGTCTACAATCTGAGCGCCGTCACTCTCTTTTGCCATACCGGCTTCGGTCAGCTTATCTACAATGCCAGAAAGCTGATCCTGATAATAGCTTTCTCCGCGCGTAGTGTCAAAGTGGACATCCAGACGGTCGTAAATCTTGTCGAATTCACCCATAGAGAGACGAATGAATTCTTGCCATAGAGCGCGATTTTCGGGATCTCCCTGTTGAAGCTTTACGGTTTCTTCGCGGCAGGAGTTAAGCCAAGCCTCAGCTGCGTCTTTTTCTCCTTGAGAGGCGTTTTCATCGGCTTTGCAGCGTGAATAGCTCTCCACATAGATACGCTGCAATTCCTCAATCGGGTCGCTCTCAAGTGCGGCCTTGTCAAGAAACTCGCGATAACCTTTAATTATGATGCCGAACTGCGTTCCCCAGTCTCCGATATGATTGTCGGCAATGACATCATAGCCAAGAGCCTTGAAAATGCGGTGAAGAGCATTGCCGATTACAGTCGAGCGGATATGGCCGATGTGCATAGGCTTTGCGACATTAGGGCTCGAATAGTCGATGACAATCTTGCGCTGCCTGCCGATATCAGGGAGAACAGAGGCCTCTTTAAGCCAATCGGCAAGACATTCCTGCTTAACCGTAAGATTGATAAAACCCGCGCCGGCAATTGCAACTGTTGCAGGAGCGTTATCATTGTCGAGATTATCGACAATAGCCTGGGCGATTACGCGCGGCGGCTTGCGGAGTTTTTTTGCAAGAGCCATCGCGTCGTTGCACTGAAAATCACCAAAAGAAGGGTCGGTTGCCGGCGAAATCCTGATTGTGACATCCTGCACCTCTTCGCCAAAGGCTTTTAGCAAGGCATCTTGAAGCCATGATGCAAGAATTGATGGTCCAGTCTTTATATTCTCTTGATTTTCCATGATTATTCCATCGCAAGTGAGTTGATTAAATAGTGTCAAGAACCTTGAGAAGTCGTGAATTTTCCTCAGGGGTGCCAATTGTTATACGCAAATATGCCGCGGTTTTCTGGGCAGGGAAATAACGGACAAAGACATGATGCTCTTTAAGCTTTGCAAATATCTCCGCGGCGTTTCCTTTTGGAGGACGGGCAAAAAGAAAGTTTGTCCGAGACTCGGTACAAGACCAGCCTCTCGATTTGAGTTTTTCTGAAAGAGCGTCCCGATCCATGCAGATTTTCTTTGCGTTAGTTTGCATATATTCAAGGTCGTTAAGCGCAGCAAGTGCTACAGCCTGCGTGATTGCATCGAGATTGTACGAATCCTTAACCTTGTACATAGCCTCGATAAGCTCGGCTGGGCCGATGCAATATCCAAAACGGATTCCTGCAAGAGAGAAAGATTTTGAGAGCGTTCGAGAGACAATCACATTGCGGTTGTCAGGGCGCGTCGCCAAATCCATGCAGCTGCCGTCGGCAAAGTCGGCATAAGCCTCGTCAATAAGGACGACACCTTCAAAACGATTGCAAAAAGCCTCAATCTTATCGTGAGTATAGGCGATACCCGTCGGGGCATTTGGATTTGTCAAAAAGAAAATGTCAGGCCGAAAATCATCGGCAGGCTCCTGCCATGAGAAATCTTCGGAAAGAGGCGTCGAGATGTATGAAACATTACGGATTTCTGCAAGGACAGGATAGAGAGAGTATGTTGGGTCAAAGGCACCGACAGAGCCGCCATCGTGAGCAAAGCACTTTACGGCAAGGGCAAGCACCTCGTCGGAGCCGTTACCAGCAAAGACGCACTCAACAGGGCAGGAGTGGATTTCAGCAATACGCCGACGGACGGCGCCGGCCATTGGGTCTGGATAGCGTCGTAGCGAGGCAACATCAAAAGAAGCGAGAGCCGCACCGACAGCTGGAGACGGAGGGTAGGGATTCTCGTTGGTGTTCAACTTTACAACATCGGTAAATTGAGGTTGTTCACCGGGCGTATAGCCCTCCATCGCATTTACATTTGCCGCAATAAGATTATTCATATTCCGCACCTTCATTCATCTATTTTACCAAAAATTCTTCAATCATGGAATTGAATTATTACGCGAAAAAGAACCGCGGATGAGACGGGATAGAGGGAAAAAGAGAAACTTTTATGGTAGTAAAATTTGGGATAAATCAAAGTTGGAATCGATCAATACGACGGATGAGTCTTTGAACTGACTTATATATTTTGCATTATCTTTTTTGAGACTTTCTATTTTAATGTCAGAACTATATTTTCTATTTTCAATTTCTGATTCATACGATATTATTTCTTCAAAATGCGTCTCTATATATTCATCTGTCATTGCCAGGCATATTAATTTTATAGATGACAGGTAACTGTCTGAGAAGTCTTTTTGCCACTTGGGTGGGATATAACATCCTTCAATAATCAGGTTTTGACTGTTTTCAATTGCCGTTTTAACTATTTCTTTGACGATATTCCAAAGGTAGTCTGTCAATAAGTCATCGTCTAATGGGGTTAGTTCGGTCTGTCCACTGCGAATCAACCCCATTTTTAGATGGTCGATTGAAAGATAGGGATAGTTATATTTTTCCAGCAACTTTTGAGCAAGAAGTGTTTTACCAGTATGAGAAGCACCAGTAATTAGAATAATCATGACACTTTTTGCGTTGCCAGTTATTATCGGAGGATGAATCTTGTAGCATCGTCAGCCGGGATATATTCAGCGCAGCCGATATCGATAATTCCGCCCATGAAACGCTTTCTTTTATAGAAGTCGATTGCATCAGGGATTACTGTAAAGCCTTCCATTGTACCTGCGTTTACGGCAGGTGAATTTGCGCGAAGGCTGTATGGACGGGCAGGGGAGATACGGCTTCCTCTGAATAACGGATTTTCAGCAACAATGCAGTTAATCGGGGTTACAACATTGTTTGTCGTGCTGTATAGGCAATTTATTGCAACGACACCGTTAGCCAAATCGTAGGCACCGTTGGAATGGAATATTGTATTGGTAACAGTGACTTCGCCAATGAGACCGCCTTTGCCGACTTTGGGGGTATTGTCAGCAACTGTAGAGTTTACAAAGACAGTTGCTGATGCTATGTCGCCACCCGATGTGCCAATAGTAGTGTTGCTGACAATTAAGCTGTTGTCAAGGAGACCGTTGATGAAGACAACTCCATTGTTAGCGATATTTTTATTGATTTCGCAACGGGTGAATTTGCAGCTATCAAAGAGGTTGCCGCTCGATGAGGTGGTGCTATTTGTTACCATACAATCAACTAAGGTAGAGCCGAAGCCGACATTAAGATAGCAACTGTTGTTTACAAAAACTGACGATATTGCAGTTCCGTTATAGATTGCACCACCTTTGTTTCTTCCATAGTTTCGCTCAAAATATGCATTGACATGAGTGCCGCCGCTTGCGGCTCCGCCAGGGTATGTATTACCTCCACTTGCTTTTTGAGTTGTTCGGTTGTTGATATAAACGCAATTTGTGGTAGTGCAAGTCGAGGTGCCTGCAACAGACTTCGCTACGCTGTTATTTATAAATAACGAATTTATTACAGTAGAATTTTGGGCACTGGTAACGGCGTTGTTTGTAAAGACAGAGTCATATACAGTTGAATTATAGACCGCAACAACACCTGAGGAAGAACGGAATACGCAATTAGAGACAAATGGAACACTGTGAAGGCACGAGCCTTTCCCCGAAGGACAAGAGTTGCCTTGAAAGACACAATCGATAACTTTTGATGACGCATTACCATATATAGCACCCCCACCCTCAGTGGCGCAACTGTTTGACATAAATACGCAATTTGAATATGAACCATATCTTCCAGCTCCGCTAGAGCGTGCCGCTTTATTGCCTTCAAAATATGAGTCGTTGACAATCGATGAATAACAGGCTCCGCCACGGCCTTTTGGTGATGTGTCGCCATTATATAAAAATTTGCAATTTTTTACAGTTCCATAACATAGTGCAGCTCCTACTTGTCCATCAGAGCGAATATAATTTCGTGTAAGAATGCAATTTTCAATTAAGGGCTTAGTATTTTTGCAATTGATAGCAGAACCATCACCAGCGGCAAAGTTGGATATTGTAACGCCAGAGAGATGGATTATGCCATTCAACGCAAAGGCGCGTGCGTATGAAGATGCTCTGTTGCCTGCAATAATTGTATCGTCAGGAGAGTTGGACTGAGATACAATCTTGATATAATCGCGCACAACGACCACATGGTTTGTAAGGGAGTCGCCAGTAATCGCGGAATAAGGTTTGCCTTTGGAGCCATCTAGGTAGTCGTATGTTCCAGGCAATAGAATAACAGTATCGCATTCATCCCACGATGTGCGGACTTCATTTGTCGATGCGGCATCCACTGCTGCCTGTATTGTGCCTGGGTTTGCAATAGTACATTCAGCATCTTCAAGTCCTGTTGGCGATGCATAATACACAGCCGCATTTACAGCGCTGCACGAAAGCAGGAAGCCTACAAGATATAGGGAAAAGTTTTTCATAAGCAATCTCTTTCTTGGCGATTATTTCAACATTTTATCAAAATAAAATTTTAATAGTCAATACATTTTTTTTGCTAGTTTCACTTGTTTATATTTCATACAGATGATAATATGGATAATGTAATGGCAAACGATTTCAAAAAACAGGCTGATGACTTAAAACCTCGCGAAAAGATGATTCGAGCTGCGTCTTTGCGTGATGTCGATAGTGAGGATTTGCTTGCTGTTTTACTGAAAACCGGTACGAGCGGTTGTGATGTGATGGAGCTTTCAAAGCGATTGATTTCAATCTTCGGTTCTATCCATGAGTTTACTCGCGTTGCCGTTGACTGGCGCGCTATGAAGGAACGGATTCGTATTGCCAATGAGGAGCATCCCGAGCGGCGTATATGTGGAATTGGGAATGTGAAGCTTCTTGAGCTTGCTGCCGCTACGGAGCTTGCAAGGCGTGGTTTTGCTCAACGAATTTGCGATGACGATTCGCCACCTGAAAATGTAAGAACGATTCCTGATGCTGTAAAATTTTTCCGTTCGGCATTGACGGGCAGGGGTGAGCAGGAGAATTTTTTTGTTCTGCCGATTGATACCCGTTTTGTTCCTCTTTGCGAACCGATTTGTCTTACGAGGGGTACTTTGTCATCAACGCCAGCCCATCCGCGTGAGGTCTTTCGTGATGCTATAAGATGGGGGGCTCATGCGATTATGGTGGCTCATAATCACCCTTCAGGTGATCCGACTCCCAGTAGAGAGGATATCGCTTTGACTTCCAGGCTGATTGAGGTATCTAAGGTTGTTTCAATTCCTTTGGTTGATCATATAATTTTGGGCTCACTGGAATATTCCAAGGGATATGTTTCATTGCGCGAGTCCGGGCTCGTAGAATTTTAGGAGCGGTTATGAAAGAGCGTATCTTTTTATCTCCTCCGCATATTTTAGGCAGGGAGAGAGAATATGTCGCAAAGGCTTTTGATTCAAATTATATCGCGCCTGCGGGACCATGGATTAGATCATTGGAGTCGCGTGTTTCTTCATATCTGGGCAAGGGATTTTATTCTTGTGCGCTTTCTTCGGCAACGGGCGGGCTTGATTTAATCTTTGACTTGCTTGGAGTTGGTAAAGGTGATGCTGTCATATGTTCGGATTTGACCTTTATAGCATCTATCGGCCCTGCCATCCATCGTGGTGCGATTCCTTATTTTGTTGATTGTGAGAAGGATAGTTGGCAAATGGATCCATCTGCTTTGGATAGCTTGTTGGCTTCGCTTGCCGCTTCTGGAAAACGCGTTAAGGCCGTTGTGGCGGTCGATTTGTTTGGATGCTGTTGTGATTATTCAAAAATTTCTGAAATATGCAAAAAGTTTAATGTGCCGTTGATTGAGGACGCCGCTGAGGCGCTTGGCGCTTCTTATCTGGGAGATGACGGTCTTTGGCACGCAGCTGGAACGGCAGGTGCAGCATCGGTTTTTTCTTTTAACGGAAATAAAATTATCACTTCGTCTGGTGGCGGTCTTCTTGTTTCATCCGATAAGGCCTTTATTGATGACGCCCGTAAGCTTTCTGAGCAGTCAAGAGAGAATTTCGCATGGTATGAGCATGTGCGTGTCGGCTATAATTATCGTATGAGCAATGTTTCCGCGGCGATTTGTTGCGGACAATTTGAGGCCTTGGCGGCAAAGGTTTCTCGCCGCCGCGAGATTTTTGAGCTTTACTCGTCGCTGCTTCCGGAACTTTCCTTTATGGGTGAGCCTGAGTGGTGTCATTCTACAAGGTGGCTTACGACAGCCCTTTTACCTGATGGAGTTTCTCCTGTGAGTGTAGTCGAGGCCTTGGAAGCGGAGAATGTTGAATCGCGGCCGATTTGGAAGCCGATGCATATGCAGCCTGTCTTTAGTGATAGTTTTGTCACCGGTAACGGCGTTGTGTCGAAGTCTCTTTTTGATCGCGGCATTTGTCTTCCATCAGGTGATGGTATGAGTGACGGGCAGGTTGAAGAGGTAGCCATGTTCGTTCGGCGGGCTTTATCTTGTCTTTAGGGTAGGCATGGGGTATAATTCTTGAAATAGTCAGATTGTCAGGAGTGTGTCATGGTAAATTACGATTTTTCACAGGATGTCGATTACCTAAAGCGTAAATGGCGTGAGGATGTCACAGATAAGGATACAGGATTGGGTATTAGCGGTATTACAAGCGAATGGCTTTCAATTGCAGCTGAATCAAAAAATGAGAATTGGGAAATCGCAAAGGCAAAGATATTTGCTTGCGGTTGCGATAAAGTCGCTATTGGCGTTTCAAAGCACGATTGGTTTCCCGCCTTCGCACCTTGGTCTTTTCATCGCGGCCATCCATGCCGTAAGATTCTTTCCCCCAGAGCTGAATATGTTGACGCGACATTCAGTCCCGGATTGAGGGATAAAATCGCAAAGGGGACTCAAAACGGCAGTTGGGTCGTTTGGAAGGATTATTCTCATTGTGCGCCTGACTGGGATGACCTTCTTCAGATTGGATTCCCTGGTATTCGTGACAGACTTCTGAAAAATTGGAAGGATACCAGTTATTATCCTCCAAGGCTGATTACCGCAGATGCGGTTTTGCGTTTTGTTAAGCGTATTCGAGACTATGCCAAGAAGGTTAACGAAGAATCTCCTTCTTTCCGCATTGATGCTGAGGTCGCGTCGCTGGAGAGGCTTTTGGAGGGTCCGCCTAAAACGGCTTACGATGTTTTGCTTTTTATTTACCTTGAGTGGGTGATGGGCGAGAATTTTGATTGTTTTCAGGTGCGTACGCTTTCTAATCTTGACCGTATTTTGGCTCCGTACTATCAGAACGATTTAGCTCAAGGCCTGACTACCGAGGAGGAATTTCGCGATCAGATAAGGCATTTTTGGTGGCAATGGGGTTCGATTGACAACTATTACGGACAGCCGGTTTATCTTGGCGGAACGAAGGCTGACGGCACAACTGAATACAATGAGGTGTCGCGCATAATTCTTGAAGTCCATGATGAGCTTGCACTTCCTACCCCCAAGGTGCATATCAAGACAGCCGGCAATACTCCCGATTGGGTTTGGAGGATGACGCTTGATATGGCCCGCCGTCAGCGCTCGGTTACATTTTGCGGCGAGGAGCCTCTTAATAGGGCAATTACGAGTCTGGGGTATTCGGCTGAGCAAGCTCGCAAGTGTGCCATCTGGGGATGCTATGAATGGGGAATCCTCGACAGCTGCAACGATACTATTCCTTCTTATGTAAGTGTGCTTAAACCTATTGAGCTTATGCTTGAGGCGGCATCCAACGGTTCGTTTGAGGCTCCGACTTTTGAATCGTTTTTAGCGCAATATTATCAAAGGTTGGAAAATACCGTCAAAGAGGCGCGTGAACTTAGCTATGAGACTGAAAAGTGGGTTTACAAGATAAACCCATCGATGCTTTTCTCGCTTTCAATACCTTATAGCGTTGAAACGGGCAAGGATGCATTTCATGATGGTACGATTGCCGGAAACAATTCTCATATATTGATGGTGGGGCTTGGCTCCGCCGTCGATTCGCTGCTCGCCATTAGAGAATTGGTCTATGGCAATGATAAAAAAATGTCGCTTGAGGAATTGGGCAAGGTGATGGCGGCGAACTGGCAAGGCCATGAGGAACTGCGGCTTCGCGTTTTAAGGTCCAATCTCAAATGGGGTAACAATTCTCCCGATGCGAATAAACTCGGTCGAGAAATATCCAAGCACTTTGCCAAGGAAAGCAATAATATTCCAAATTCACGCAACGGCCGCTTTGTTTCAGGCGGTCACAGCTCCCGCAGATTTATTGATTTCGGCAAGCTTACTGGAGCTACGCCTGACGGTCGTTTGGCGGGAGAAGAAATCTCAAAGAATCTTTCTCCGGCACCAGGTTCTGATACCGAGGGTGTGACCGCATTGATAAATACGCTTTCATCACTTGACGCCGAGGATATGCCTATGGATATTCCTTTGGATGTTATGATTCATCCGTCATCGGTTTCGGGAGATGTCGGCCTTGATGTCATGCGTACTTTAGTCGAGCGGTATCACTCTTACGGTCTAACATTGATTCAGTTTAATGTCTTCGAGGCATCAACGCTTCGCGACGCTCAAAAGAATCCTCATCTCTATGAGAATCTGCAGGTGCGCGTTTGCGGATGGAATGTTCGTTGGAATGATTTGCCGCCTGAGCAGCAGGAGGCTTATATCCGAAGAGCTGAGACTGTCTCGTAAATGGAGCTAGGCTTGATATACAGCCCTTTACAGCGGTGATATCTTTTCCACACGACTCTCTTCGTCTTTGTTTAGAACCTCGACAAAATACTTTTTGCCGCGTGAAAAGATGCCGTGAACCGCATCAACACCTTCGGTTTTAATAACATCCTCAATCAGCTCTATCATCGGGCGGGTGATTCTAAGACCAGGTAGAAAGACCGGTATTCCTGGCGGGTAGGGAACGAGCATTTGACCGCTGATTCGTCCTTCGCTTTCGGCAAGGGGCACAAGCTCTCCATCGCAAAGAGCCGCATCGCGCGGTAATACCGCAGCTTGTTCAGATATGGCTGCGGGGATTGACGGTATGCGAAATTCTTCTTCGGGCTTGCCTATGCAATCTGCCTGCTGGCGGCAAACCCTATATAGGTATTCAAAGTGTTCTTCTACCGTGCCGACCGTCACAAGGAAGAGTATCGTGACCGGCGTAGCTTTTTCCCATTGGATATGAGATAAGTGAAGTGCTTTTTCAAATTTTTCGCGGCTCTTCTCATTTTTGAATGAGAGGAGCATCTTCAGCGGATCTTTAAGATAGCCGTTTTGCTCCCATGACTGCGTGCCATCCGTCAAAGATTCCAAACTTGGGAAGCAATCCTCTTCGGGTAGCTTGCAGAGGTTTGAAACGCGCTTTTTGAATGCCGCGACCCAATGCAAGCGATCCTCTATGAGGCAAATGCCCTCTAGACGCATTTGGATTGTCGCCATATCAAGTGTGGCGAGTGTTGGATAATGGGGCGATGTTGAATGCCAGTAGCGTAAAAATTCGTGAAGGTCGTGGGTGAATTTTTCGTACGAACCATGCTCCTTAAGCCCAAAGCGTTTGCGAAGCCATCTGAATTCTTTTGATGTATCCTCTTCAAGGAGTCGCTTGAAGCGCATCGACACATGAATCATTGAAGCTTGCGAGAAGGCTGAAAGCGCCTTGTGCGTAGATTGTACGGCAAAGTGCGCTCCTGAAATTTCATTGACGGCATTATAGCGGACGCCTTCTCCTGTATCCAGCGTTTTTGAATAATACGGATGGAAGTTCAGGTATGGCGCCCATGCTTCATCTGCATAGAAGAGTATACCCGCCTTTTCACAAAGTCTGCCTATTTCCCATGTCGGGTAGAGAATGCCTTCATAAGTACAGGTCGTTATAATAAGCATTCTGGGCTTTTGACTGGATGGTGTTGGCCGCTCAATCTCTTTTTTCAGCTCTTCAAGTGGAATCGGCCCCCAGATGCCATATTGACTGTTGTAGTGGGCAGGCAGATAGCGTGGTACCGCCCCTGACATTACAACGGCATGGTGAACGGATTTATGGCAATTTCTGTCAAGCAACACGACTTCTCCAGGTCTGAGTAGTGTCATCAGCATTGCCTTGTTTGAGGTGCTGGTGCCGTTTGTCACAAAGCAGGTTTGCGCGGAGCCGAAGATTACCGACGCTAAACGCTGTGCGGCTGTCAGTGGCGTGTCAGCCTCGGGGGAAGACAAATCTCCCAACTTTTCAACTGAAACAGATAAATCGGCTCTGAATGTCAGCGAGCCAAAGGCATCGTGGAAGCCATGGAGGAAAGGGGAATATTCAAAGGCATTACCGCTGTTATGACCTGGAGTGTGCCAATTGGTTCCCGCCTTGGTTGATACATACTCATGGAGTGACTGCCAGAAGTGTGGCGCCCAAAAGTATGTAAACATTCTGTTGATGCGAGCCTTGAAGCGGTCCGGCGCTTCAAAGACCGACCGGCTTTTATATATCCACCTACGCGAAGTGAGGTTGATTTTTTTATGACCTGGGCGAGTCAGTACAACTTTGGGAATCGCAGGAAAATACGACAGGAGCCATTTGTTGATTGTAAGACCTTCCAAGGTCAATTCATCTATCGGCTGCCATCCTTTTTCGGTTTTGATTTCATCATCAAAGAGAAAAAGACATGCGTTTCGGGCACTTTCAGAGACGAAATGTCTATTGTTTTGTACAGCGAAAAGCAAATTGTTAAGCTCGTCGGCCGTTGACGCCGTGACGAGCTTTAGCCTTGGATAGTCAATCGGTTCATCAAATGAGAATATCTTGCGGCAAAATGTTCTGAACGCGTCTGACAGTCCATACTCCATTTCTGTCAGAATGGTGTCATCGTCTGCTTCAGGAGTATGAAGATAGATGACCGTTAATGGCTGGATCATCGTGCAGACCTGTCTTACGGTGTTGTTTAAGCGTTCAGAGAGCCTTGATATTTGTATCTGCGAACCTTACCGGCAGAAGTCCTTATCAAGGGGTCTTTATAAACTGCAACCTTGCGAGGTGTCTTGTATTCAGCCAAGTGTCGGCATTGAACAGCAACGATTTTGTGCATCTTTGCTTCAATTTTTTCCCAATCGGGTTCTTTGCCGCCATTCTCTTGGGCAAAAACCTCAAGGTTCGGTGTGACGATAGCGCCGACCTTCTCGCCGACCTCGTCGCCCTCGGTGTAGCCGACAACAACCACATCGAGAACATGGCGGTCTCTGCCGATACAAAGCTCAACCTCTTCAGGATAGATGTTTTTGCCTTCGCGATTTACGATAAGGGCCTTCTTGCGGCCGCGGATTGTGACAAAGCCGTCGGCATCCATCGATGCCAAATCACCTGTATGAAGCCAACCGTCTTTATCAATAGTTTCAGCGGTAGCTTCCGGGTTGTTGAGGTAGCCCTTCATAATGTTCGGGCCTCTCGCGAGCAGCTCTCCCACGCCAGCGTCATTGCAGTCTGCAAGCTTGATTTCAACATCCTTAATCGGTTTGCCGATTGTGCCGACATGATTGTCATCGGCGGGGCGAATTGTCACAATCGGGGAGGCCTCGGTAAGACCGTAGCCTTCAATAATAGGCATACCCAATGAGCGCATTGCCTTCAGGAGCTTTGCAGAGCAGGGGGCGCCACCGACAATAAAGAGCCTTAAACGACCGCCAAAGTTTGCCTTTATGCGAGGAACGAGTATTTTTTTGAGCCCTAGACGAACAATGAATTTGGCAATCTTGCTCTTACGCAAGCCATCTTCAATCTTGGCATGCATTTTTTCGACGAGCAACGGGACCGCCATAATGATAGAGGGCTTAAAGTCGTGCATATCGTCGCCGATTGTGCGTAGGCTTGTTGCAAACTGTGTGCCGGCGCCGATACGGATAGGTACAATAAAGTTAGTGGTAAACGAGAATGAGTGGAATAGAGGCAGAACGACAAAAAAGTCATCTTCTCCATTTACAAAGGTAAACATGTCAAGCGCGCTGTCTGCATCAGAACAGAAGTTGCCGTTTGTCAGCATCGCGCCTTTAGGATGCCCCGTTGTGCCTGATGTGTAAATAATCGAGGCGATGTCTTCATCCTCGGCCTTATAAGTGTTGAATGCAGATGTGTCAGTCTCTGCCTTTTCTTTGCACTCAGTCATCAAAGTTTCCAGGTCAAAACAGGGACGCCCGTCAATTGCAGCGGGAGCACCGCACGCCTGCCCGTCGATAAAAACAAAGGCCTTGACCTTTGGTAGCTGCGGAGCTATTTCAGTCAGCTCCGCAATATGATGGCAGTCGGTGTAAATAACCTCAGTAGACGAATCCTGAAGAATGTATGCGACCTCTTCGGACTTCATCTTGGGGTCAATGGGGACGATTGGAAGCGCCACGGCATTGTTACCGAGATAGGTCTCAATCCAAAGAGAACTATTTTCAAGGATGATTGCCACAGTTGAAGTCTTGGGGGTAAGCCCAAGCTTAGAGATGGCAACCTCTGCTATTTGTTTAACACGAACAGCCGCCTGTGCATATGTTTCGTAAACAATTTGCTTGTCGCGTCTATAAGTGAATAGGCTACGGTCTGGAGTCTTTGAAAGACTTTCTTCAAAAAAAGAACGAATGCTCATAATTGTTCTATGATACAAAAAAATTGTGGGTAATTGCAAGTATCCACAATTTTATATACTTATTTAGAAGCTGAATCCGCAAGTGTCTGTGGTGAAATTTTTAACCATTTCAGGCCAAAGAGCAATATCACGACGGCCATATCCTAACTGCATTCCATGGTGTCCATGGGGGAAGATATGCATATCGCAAGGACGACCTGCAGCCTTCATCGCTTGGAAGAACAGGATGGTGTTTTCACAAGGAACAAGCTTATCCTCGATAGTAGCCCAAACAAATGCGGGAGGGGTCGCATCGGTAATGTGCCTCTCTAACGAGAAGAGTTCACGGTCTTCTTCGGTAGGTTCATGACCAGACCAATTTTTAACAGAACCTTCATGGCCGAGGGGGCCCGCCGTAATTACAGGGTATGATAAGACTACGGCATTAGGAATTGCGCTAAAGGCATCAAGTTCATCACCGTCGTCGGCATTTACATGGTCAGTGATAGTCGCAAGAGAGGCGACAAGATGACCGCCGGCAGAAAATCCAACGGCAGCGACCATATCAGGCTTAATGCGGAACTTTGCAGCATTTGCCCTGATATAGCGGACTGCCCGCATCGCATCCTGCAAGGGGGCAGGGAAGGGATTGGGGGCGACGCGATATGTCAAGATGAAAGTGCGGAAGCCGAGCTGTGTGAACCGCTCTGCAATCGGATAACCTTCAGTTTGCATACAGACACCTCCATATCCGCCTCCGGGGACAACCAGCATAGCCGGCGCCAACGGGGCAAATGGCTGCATCTCAGGAAGTATCAATGTGGCTTCGATTGATTCATCGCGCCAAAGTTTAATTGTTTCTGCCATAATTAAATCCTCAAATATGGAATCCTATTATACCATAAAACGGTAAAGTTTGCCTTTGCGGTGAGAATTTGCTCATAGTATCTTTATTCGGCACCCAATCTTTACGCCCTTAGAATCGATATAAAAAAATAATGAATAACGAAGAATTTCGGTAGTTTTCAGGTTAAGTTTTTCGGCGTTTGAGACGAAAAAATCTTTTGTGGTTTAATGATGCAGTAGTTTTGATTTTAACACAGAGACTCAGAGATTTTGTTCCGCATAATAATCTCATTTTAGTGTGTGATGAGTCTATAATGTTTAATTTTAGAAATGTAATGAGGTACAGTTTTGAAAATAAGATTACGGTGCGGAACAATTTTTAGTGTGAACTGTTATTGAAAAAGTACGGATGTAGTGTCAAGTGTGACAGTCCAGAACTTAAAATTATTGCATTGGTATCTATCATCTTTCTACTATTAACTTTCCACTTTGCGTGGTATAATTATAATGTTAATTTTTTGTGGGAGGTTTTATGTCAATTCATTATATGTGGATGATTGCAGGTCTTATTCTTGCCGCTATGGAATTTATTGTTCCTGGTTTTGTTATTGTATTTTTTGGCGCAGGTGCTTTTTTGACTGGCATATTGGCTTGGATTTTTCCAAACCTTTCGCTGGTATTCCAAATTTTGTTTTTTACAGTCCTTTCTCTTGCGTCGCTCTTTATTTTTCGCCGAAACAGCGTTGGAACCGGTGCGAAGATCAAGGCCGATTCGAGCGTTGATTACGATGATGATTATATCGGCGGAACGGCCGTTGTAGTTGAAGCGATTTCAGCGTCAGCGCCCGGTAAGGTAGAGTTTAATGGGGCAAACTGGAATGCCGAGTCATCTTCGGATTTAGCGCCATCAGCCCGTGTTAAAATCGTTTCTCGCAAGGGCTTGACATTGATTGTCGAGCCTATTGTCTAAAAAAATAAAAAAAAAGGAGTTAATTATGGGATTAGAATTAGTTGTCGCAATTCTGGTTGTTGTCGTCATCACAATTTTCAAGTGTGCCGTTGTTGTCCCACAACGCCAAGCATTTATTATCGAGCGTCTCGGTCGTTATTCTACGACTCTTGGTGCAGGATTCCACCTTCTTGTCCCGTTTGTTGATAAGATTGCCTATCGTCATACGCTGAAAGAGCAGGTTGTGGATGTTCCTCCGCAGTCATGCATCACCCGTGATAATATCGCTGTCGAGGTTGACGGTGTTCTTTATCTTCAGGTCATCGATGCCCAAAAGGCTTCGTATGGCATTTCCAATTACCTTTTCGCTTCAGTTCAGCTTGCTCAGACGACGATGCGTTCTGAGATGGGTAAGCTTGACCTTGATCGCAGTTTTGAGGCTCGCGAGCAGGTGAATGCCGCTATTGTCGCTGCCGTTGATAAGGCATCTGATCCATGGGGCATTAAGGTTACGCGCTATGAGATTAAGAATATCACTCCTCCTCAGACGATTAAGGATGCCATGGAGAAGCAAATGCGTGCCGAGCGTGAAAAGCGCGCTCAAATCGCCGAGTCGGAGGGTGATCGTCAGGCAAAGATTAATCGTGCGGAAGGTGAAAAGCAGGAGTCTATAGCCCGCTCTGAGGGTGAGAAGACTCGTCGTATCAATGAGGCCGAGGGTCGTGCCAAGGAGATTCAGCTTGTTGCAGAAGCTACGGCTGCGGGTCTTCGTTCAATCGCCGAGGCCGTTCAGGCTCCCGGCGGTAAGGATGCCGTCAATCTTCGCTTGGCGGAGGGCTACATTGCGGAATTCGGTAAGCTCGCAAAGGAAAACAATACAATGATTATTCCTTCCGATTTAGCCAATATTGCCGGCTTTATTAAGACGGCTTCAAAGGTCATTGAGACCACAAAATAATTTTAATACCAACACTATAAGGAGATTAGACTTATGGCACTTAACATTGTCAAAGACATCGATAACCGCGTAAAGATTCGTCATGTTCTCGCTAGCGTTTCGGACAAGACCGGGCTTGATACATTTATTCCTGCACTTGTGAAGGCTAATCCGGATGTGATTATCTATTCTACAGGTGGCACATATTCCGCAATCAAGGAAATCCTCGGCGCTGATTATGCGAAGAACCTTGTCGCCGTTTCCGATTATACCGGCCAGCCTGAGATGCAGGGCGGTCTTGTCAAGACCCTTGATTTCAAAATCTACCTTGGTCTTCTCTCCGAGAAGTACAACGATGCCCACAAGGCTGATTTAGCCCGCACGGGTGCTGAGGCTATCGACATGGTGGTCGTTAATCTTTACCCGTTTAAGCAGACGGTCGCCAAACCTGATGTCACCCCGGAAATGGCTCGTACAAATATCGATATCGGCGGTCCTTGCATGGTTCGCGCATCTGCCAAGAACTATCTTCGCGTTGCCTCTGTGACTGACCCTGCCGACTATCAGTCAATCATTGACGAGCTTAACGCCAATGATGCCACACTGGGTATCGAAACGCGTTTCCGTCTTATGCGCAAGGCTTTCCGTCATACGGCCGATTACGATACTGCAATCGCATCATTCTTCGCATCTGCGCTTCCTGAGACTATCAAGGCTACCTACGAGTTTCAAGACTGATTTTAGATAGCTGCAGCTCTGAATTTATGGTCGATTTGCATGTACATTCAACATTTTCAGACGGGTGTGATAGCCCGTCTGAACTTGTTGATGCTGCGATTTCATTGGGAATTAAGGCTTTGGCTTTGACCGACCACGACACGATTGACGGTGTCGGCGAGTTTTTGGCTTCATGCCGCAAGTCGGAACTTTTTGGCATCGCTGGCGTTGAATTAAGCGCGTATGTTCCATTTGGCACTCTCCACATTTTAGGTCTTGGCTTTAATCCTGCCAATGAAGCTCTTGGCAATATGCTTTTAAGGGTTCGTAATGGCCGTGATGAGCGTAATCACCGTATATTGGAGAAACTTAATGAGCTTGGCGTCGCTTTGACATGGGAAGAGGTTCAGAGTTTTGCAGGTGATGAAGTTGTGGGAAGACCGCACTTTGCACAGGCTATGATTGCCCGCGGAATGGCAGAGAGTGTCGCAGAGGTCTTTGAGCGTTTTTTACAAAAGGGCGCGCCGGCTTATGTCGATAGGTTTAGGCCGTCACCGGCTGAATGCGTGGAGCTTATCCGTAATGCCGGCGGTATACCTGTTGTTGCACATCCGTTGTCATGGGAATATGATATTCCCGCTTTAGAGGCTGGTCTGTTGGAGCTTAAAGAAGCCGGTTTATTGGCGATTGAGGCTTATCACTCGTCACATAGCGGTGGGGATGTCGTGGAGCTTTTGCGTTTGGCGAACAAGCATAAGTTTTTAGTCACAGGCGGTTCCGACTATCACGGTTCGTCGGTTAAGCCTAATGTGCGGCTTGGCCTTGGCAATGGTTCAACTCCCGCTCCTGACAGTCTGTTGCCTTCGCTTATTCCGTACATGGCACCAGAGGGGTATCTTTTCGGCAAGGAGGTTCTTGCATGAGTAGTAACGCAAAAAAATTTAACGAGCAGGTTTGGTCGCAGTCAATTAAGGAGTTGATCCGTAGGGCTTCTACGCGTTTGCCTGAAGATGTCTATTCCGCCCTGAAGGAGGCTGCTGAGGCAGCGGAAGTTCCGAGAACGGCATCGATTCTCTCGACTATTTGTCGCAATGCCGACATCGCCAGGGCCAACTGCAAGCCAATGTGTCAGGATACCGGCACATTGACATTTTGGGTTGAGACTCCTTGCGATATTTCTCAAAACAAGATTCGTAAGGCTATTTGCCGTGCCGTTGCCGATGCTACTAGCGAGGGCTATCTTAGGCAAAATACAATTTTGCCGATAGACGGTAAATCGGTGCCGAGTAATGTTGCCGACGGCGCTCCATCGATTCATTTTGAAGAAAGCGAAGAGGTTGAGTTTGTCAGAATTTCGCTTTTGATGAAGGGCGGGGGATGCGAAAATATGAGTGCCCAATATAGCCTTCCTGACGCAACGGTTGGTGCCGCTCGCGATTTAGAGGGTGTCAGGGCCTGCGTCCTTCATGCCGTTTGGCGCGCCCAGGGAATGGGTTGCGCGCCGGGTATTCTTGGCGTTTGCATCGGTGGCGACCGTGCCGAGGGGTATGCCAATGCAAAGCGTCAGCTTTTGCGTAATTTGAACGACGAGTCTCCCGATGATATCTTAGCTCAGCTTGAGGCAAAGATACTCGAGGAGGCGAACACTCTTGAAATCGGTCCTATGGGGCTTGGCGGCAGACCTACGCTCCTTGGCGTGAAGATGTGCGGCAAAACCCGTTTGCCGGCTTCATTCTTCGTCACAATCGCCTATTCCTGTTGGGCCTGCCGTCGATCTGCGATGGTGATAGATGTCGCAACCGGTCTCGAAAAGGAGGTGCGATAATGGCTAATCGTCCTCGTAATCTCAATGCAACCGTCAGAACAAGTTCTGTTGTCAATCTTAAATATCCCTTTACCGAGGCTGATGTCCGCAAGCTTACGATCGGCGCCGAGGTTTCAATTTCAGGCACCGTCTATACTGGGCGCGACCGTCTCCACAAGTATCTCTTTGAGGATGGCGAATCTCCCGTCGATCTGAAGGATGCTGCAATTTTCCATTGCGGTCCTATCGTCGTCAAGGACGATGAGGGGCAATGGAAGGTCGTTGCCGCAGGCCCCACAACTTCAAGCCGTGAAAATCCTTATATGCCGCAGATTATTACCGATCGCGGCGTCAGGGTTATTCTCGGCAAGGGTGGTATGAGTGCCGAGACGCAGAACGCTTGCCGCGAGTATGGCGCTGTTTATATTCAAGTCGTCGGCGGTGCGGCGGCCTGGCTTGCAAAGTGTGTCAAGCGTGTTGATGCCGTATGGTTTCTCAATGAGTTTGGCGCAACCGAGGCGATGTGGAAGCTTGAGGTTGAAAATCTTACAGGTATTGTCGCGATCAATGCTAACGGCGAAAGTCTCTTTTCTGGAGTTGAAAAGTTTTCGCAACGGCGTCTTCGTGCATTGATTGGCTCTCCTCTGGTTTTAGACTTGAAGAGGGCAGGAAAGCCGGGAATGGAGTATCAGCAGCCTAGAGATAGCGCAGGTGATTTGCCGCCTTTGAATATCGTATTTATGGGGTCTGCCGATGTATCCTGCATAGTTCTCAAGCAACTTGTTGAAACTCCTGGATATAAGGTCAAGGCTGTAATTACTCAGCCTGATAAGCCGTCAGGCCGTAACCGTAAATTGACTCCATGTCCTGCAAAGGCTTTTGCCTTGGAGAAGGGGCTTGAGGTTTTGGATCCGCCTAAGTTGAATGTTGATGAAGTCCGCGAGAAGATCAAGGCTTACAATCCCGATGTGATTATCGTCGTTGCGTATGGGCAGTTTTTGGGTTCAAAGATTCTTGCCATGCCCAGACTTGGCTGCTTAAATGTCCATCTTTCGCTTTTGCCCAAATACAGAGGTGCGGCTCCGATTCATCGCTGTGTCGAGAACGGAGATTCTGTCTCAGGCGTGACGATTATGCGAATGGATCAGGGAATGGATAGCGGTGACATTCTAATGCAGTGCACGACCGATATCCTGCCCGACGAGACCGCTGGTTCTCTCCACGACAGGCTTTCAGGTTTAGGAGCGAACCTTCTTATAAAGTGCCTTCCCAAATGGCGTTCCGGTCTGATAAAGCCGATCCGTCAGGACATTAATGAGGTCACCTTTGCAAATAAGCTTTGCAAGGCAGATGGATTTCTCGATTGGAACCTACCTGCAGAGCTCTTGGCTCGCCGAGTTAGGGCATTTAACCCGTGGCCTGCGTGTTATTCAATCTTTACACCACCCGGATCAGATAAGGTGGAGAGGTTGAAGGTGCTTTCCGCAAGGTGCGAAGAGTTGCCCAAGGATGTCGCTTTTGAGCCAGGTGTCGTTGCCGATATTTCATCTGAGGGTATTGCCATCGCGACCAAAGACGGTATGCTAAGGCTTCTTGAGGTTCGTCGCGAAGGCTCTAAAACCTTTAACGGACTTCAGTTCGCACAAAGCTGCCCGTTTAAGGTCGGCGATCGTTTCTCATTTGATATGCCCCAACCGTCAAACGACGACGAATGATACTCAAGACCGAAGCGATAGTTTTATCATCCCGTCCATTTTCGAAGACCTCGCGTATGGTCGCATGGCTTACGCGGGATGCGGGGAGAATCGTCACTCCAGTAAAGGGAGCCTGCCGCTCTAAAAGTCTTTTCCTTGGGCAGATCGATATAGGGTACCGTTCCGAGCTTCTTTACTACGAAAGAGAATCAAACGGCGTCCACAATATTCGCGAAACTACACCATTGGACTGGCGTGAAGGGCTTCATTCTAACTGGAAGTCTTCTGTCGCTGCGGGCTATATATGCTCATTGACCTCACAGTCAGTTGAGACTTTGGTTGATTCAGCTGGGCTTTTTGATGATTTAGACAGTTCTCTAAAGAAGCTTGCCGAAGGAGCAAACCCTTTAGATGTAGTAATAGCATACGAATTTGCACTTCTTAATCATCTAGGCTTGCGACCGTCATTTGACAGTTGCGCAGACTGCCGCTTTGCTGGTGCGGCCAATCACCAATGTAGATTTATCATTCCATCCGGTTCGCTGGGGTGCTTTGAAAAAGACGATTTTAATAAGGGATATAATACCGTAGCGTTATCCAATGAGTTGCTTACGGCTCTTAAATGGGTTATGGGCGGCGCTCCTCAATCAAAGTTTCCTAGGGGGATTGCTCTTGGAGTAAGACGCTTCTTGGGCATCTTTATGGCGCATCACCTTGATATTTCGCTTTACTCACGGCGAGCAGCCTTTGCTTGGCTTGATTACAAATTATAGCGGCTCAATTGCAAGGGAAATGCGTTTTTTAGATTGCCGAATTTAATCTCAATAGGAGATTGATGAGCAATGCCAATCCCGGCGCCAGACTTGCCTTTTCAAGCTTTTCCTCGCGCTTGTGCATACCTTCAGAGATGCAGGTTCCAATCGTTAAGGCTGGGATACCCAGTGATAGCGGAATATTGGCATCCGTCGAGCCAGAGCAAAATGTAGGAGAAAGACCTGTCGTATCATAAAGGGCTGCCTCGGCAAACTCTTCAAGTTTAGCCTGCCTCTTTGGATCGATATTTCCGCTGCAGGGTCTTTCTCCAAGCATTTCAACCGAAATCTTAACTTCATCGCTCTTATGGGCGGATATCGTTTTTTCAAACGCGTCCTTCATATATGCGAGGCTAGGGGCGTAATCAGAACGATATTCATAGAGGAATTCCGCATTTTGCGCAATAGTGTTGACGCTTGTACCGCCATTCACAGTACCTACATTAAAGGTCGTTTTTGCATTAGGGTAGGCTGGTGTCTGTATTGAAGACAGGTCTGATATAAGCCTTGCGCAGTGAACTATTGCGTTCTGGTTGCCAAAATCAATCCACGAATGACCACCTTCGGTTTCAAGCTTAATGCGATAGCGATGTGAGCCCACGGCTTTATTGATTATTTCTCCTGTCTCGGCATCTGCTGATATAAGAGTTGCAATTTGATTGCCGTATTTTTTGCAGATTTCACGACAGCCTTTAAGATTACCCAGGCCCTCTTCTGAGGAATTTGCGACAAAGAGAAAGTTGGTGTTAAGTTTGATGTTTTTCTCAATAAAATATTTGAATGCAAAAGCCATTTGGACTACCCGTGCCGTGTCATCAGCTATGCCTGGGCAATAGATGTGACTCTCGTCCTCGCTGAAAGGTAGCATGGTTGTATCAGGAAAGACAACATCAGTATGAGCCATTGCAACGACTATAGGCGCTTTGGGAGCTATGATAAAAGGTACTATTACATTTTTTGCATCATCAATTCTAACATTCTCAAAGCCTAGCTCTTTAAGGTATGCATTAAGAAACTCAACGCGTTTATCTTCATTTCCAGATGGGGCTGGAATTGGCGCAAGTTTGCGAAGCATTGCAAGCATAGCATTGTACTTGCTATTTGCATACTCAAAAATTTCTTCGGTGTCCATTTTTTATAAAAGTAAGGTTAAATACGGTCAAAGTTCCATTCAATTGGCTCGTCGCCATCATATCTCATGTGACCGTGGAATTGCCTTGGGTCATTATCAAAGATAAGAGGCAAGAAAAGTCTGTCGCCCTTCCACATAGGGAGCTCTTCGAGCTTGCCTATATCAACCCACGAAAGAGTTCCTTCGTCGTTAAGTTCAAAAGGGGTTCCCTCAAAGCCGTCGACAATAAAGATAAATGCAAGCCAGTCCTCTTTCTTAGGCCCAAAATCGGTCCAGATTATTGTGCCTCTGAGAGACATTGAGCGAACTTCAAGGCCAGTCTCCTCGCGTATCTCGCGTTTTATCCCCTCAGAGACCGATTCACCACGCTCAACTTTACCACCAATGCCGTTGTATTTGCCTAAGTTGTCGTCACTCTCTTTGAAGGTGCGATGAACCAGCAGAACGCGCTTCTTGTCGGGCGATAGAATATATGCAAGCGTACTTGCTGTCGGTTTGAATTTCATAAGTTTTCAAAGATTAGCTCATCAAGCTTGTCAGCGATAATGGCATTATCCGGATCTGTAAAATGATTTCCTTTAACGAGTGCCTTTTTATGGCAACGCTCTGGTACGCAATCCCGTGCCAAATCAAACCTTATATTTGGCCCGGGGCGCATAAAGATATTGTTCGTCACCTCAACATCTCTAGAGGGGCTTGATTCCCACCAGAAGCCAGGCAAGTCATTAAAATGGAGGTCTGTACAGCAGAGATTGAAAATATTGTCGCGAATTACGACTTTTTTAGTTGTAGCAACTCTAATCTCGGGAATATCATCGATTTTGTTGCGCTCAAAGAGCAGCTCAGGTAAATGATTGTGGTTTTCGGTGTAGTCACCCTCGTCCGCAAAAGAAGAAATATCGCGGTCAAATGAAAGAACAATATCTGTCTCGTCATCATTCGTTTCAACAGCGGTAATTACCGCTCTGCCCTTTTCTTTAAGCGGCTGTGGAGTATTGATTATCAACTCGTCACCGACGCTGTAAGGGACAAAGCCGGAATGGTGCGCGGCAGCAGCCCTGACGAGAAGCTTGTCAGAGGAGAGAACCTTTTCAACTCTAAAATAGTCGCCGTGGACATTCAAAGCATCGTCAAGCGCGTGAGAGATATTGCAGTCTCTGACAATCACCTTGCCGTTGCATTGGATTAAATGTATTGCATCGGCATTGGTTGAGATATTTTTACCCTCGGCAGGACGGATGTTTACATGATCAAATGTAATATCGCTGCACATCTGCCCTAAAAATCCCATACCAGGACCTGCCAACATCGTAACATCCTTGAAGATAACGCCTGCGGAGTTCGCCATAATGACATTTGGAGAACCGCTACTTTCAGGATCACGGATGAAAATATGCTCACCGACCTTAAAGGGGCGATAGGGGCATTCCGGGCGATAAATCATCTTAATGCCGGTAGGTGTGGCCTCAACATCCGCAAACATCCTGCCTGCGGGTAATTTTGCGGGATTGTTTGTACAGTCACCAAGAAAAACAAAGGCATTGAGAACGCCCCAGTCGGGAGTCTTGTTTTTACGCTCATCAATACGGATAAAGTTCAAATAAATATCGCGCGAGCAGATTTTACCCTCTGCGGTATCAAATGTTATGGCGGCAGGACTTCCCTCAATCTTATAGTCGTACTCGTTACGGTCGATTGCCAATGAAAGATGCTTTTCATCGAAGGATTCGACGACTGCATCGATATAAAGAGGTATTGCAAAGTTTATCGTTATATCCTTGACGGTGATTGAAGATGAACCCTTTATGAAAATCGGGGTTATCAAACCGTGAAAGAGCAGGGTGGCTCCTTTACCTTCTATAGAAAGACCGTTTCTGTCTACAATCGGAATTGCGACATTGCGCTCATCATTATTATTGTTAGAGAGCTTTGGAGCGTACTTGCTGCATCCGTCAAGATAAAAGTCGTGAATACCCGGTTCAAAAATCAAAGACGCGGGTTCATTGTTGGGGATGCGCTCTAGAGCGTTGCGGACGGCAAGCGTTGCGTTTGAAAGCCCGCTCGGAATCGAAATTGTCATTGTAGCCTACAATTATCTTAAAGTGAATCGTGTCGGGTCGTCAGATTGAATGTACTCTGCACAACCGATATCAATTATATTATTAAAGCGTTTTCTACCGTAGAAGTCAACTGCGTTGGGGCCAGGTGTAAGTCCGTCAGTGGTACCGGCATCAATTGCGGGTGACGATGCGCGAAGACTGTACGGGCGCTCAGGGGATAAATGCTCGCCCCTAAACAAAGGATCCGACGCAACTATACAGTTTATAGGATTGACTACACCATTTGTCGTATAATACAGGCAGTTTAATGCGGTAACACCGCTTGAGAGGTCATAAGCACCATTAGAGTGGAAGATGGAATTTGTAATTGAAACATTTCCGCTGAGTCCACCCTTGCCCGATTTGGGCATATTGTTTGCAAGCGTTGAATTGTCGAGAACCGAGGCAGATGCAATGTCACCACCTGTCGAGCCGCCCGTGGAATTTTCCACTATCAGGCAATTGTTGTAGACGCCTGTAGTGAAAAGTGCGCTGTTTGTCGCTGAATTACCGATTATTGAGCAATTGAAATATTTTCCACCTTTAAGTATCGGGCCTGTGCTTGAAGAATTATTCTCAATTGTGCAGTTGATAAGAGTTGATGACATTCCAACAGAGGCAGGTCTAGTCTTATGTTTTATGAATTTACAATTTATTGCCTTTGCATTGTAAACCCCGCCCGCTTCACCATAATAATTTGGCGTGTTATTCTCAAATAAAGCGTTGTAGTGGGTTCCTCCGTTTGCACCAGCACCCCTATAGACGATATTATAGGCATAGGTACAGGTATTGTTTCTGATTATGCAGTTTGTTGATGTACAGTTTTCTAGACCTGGAGTCGCTTTTTCGGCGACATTGTTTTCTATCAGACAATCAACCAATACCGCGTTAAGCGCTGCGCCGCTCTTACACTTGACGATTTCGGTATTAATGCATTTACCGCCATTTACAGCTACAGTCCGTTGCGAATTTGTAATAACGCAATTTATTAAGGTTGATGATAAGGCGGTTGACCCAAACTGGGGACTTTCATTGTTTATAAAGACGCAATCTGTGCATTTTACATTTGAGACGGCTCCACCTGCCATGCCACTGCTGTAATTACTTTCAAATATGCAGTTGTAGCATTCTCCATACCGTGCCGCACCTCCATCGCGCCCTGTCTGATTGCCTTTGTAGTAAGAATTATATACCTTTGAATGAAAAGTGCCAGCACCATAACATTTGTCTGCAGTTCTCCCATTCGTTAAAAATTTTGAATTATAGACGGAACCTTTGTAAACGGCGCCGCCTTTGGCATATCCATTTCCATTCTTAGTGAAGATGCAGTTTGTTATAACTGGAGTTGTGTCAGCGCAGCAAATGGCAGAACCTGAGCCTTCGGATGTGTAGAAATTTGAAACTGTAATTCCGGAAAACTCAATAATGCCCTTTAATGCAAAAGCCCGAGTTTTGCTTGCAGATGTAAAGGCTCCCATTATTATAGTGTTTGTCGGGGAGCGAGATTGCGATATAACGCGAATGTAATTTCGCGAAATTACAATGTTGTTTGTTAGAGTATCACCCGTTATTGATTTATTGGCGGCACCTTTAGAACCATCACGAAAGTCGTAAGTGCCAGGCAATAGTACAACGGTGTCGCAATCATTCCATGATGTGCGAGTGGCATTAGTACAAGCTGCCTTGACAGCAGCCTGAAGCGAACCGGGATTTTCAAGCGAAAAATCGGCATCGGCACCTCCAAACGGAGAAGCATAGTATGTCGCCGCATTTAAAATGTGCGAAACAAAAACTAAAGCAAACAAAGATAATAATGCG
>JAZUMF010000028.1:0-70826 GCA_045603485.1 Kiritimatiellia bacterium
TTTTTCCGGTGGCCATAGAGAGAAGGAAACACCCGTTCCCATTCCGAACACGGTAGTGAAGGGTCTCATCGGCGAGGGTACTGCGGGGGTTGCCCGTGGGAGAGTAGCACGCTGCCGGAATTTTTTTTATACTTTTATTTACAATTTAACCGCCTCCTTGGCGGTTTTTTTGTTTTTATGGGATATGTTTATAAGGAAATCCGTTATGTCCTTTTCACAAACACTTTCTATATCAGAACGGGCTAAAGCTGCCCGTAACGCAATTTTTTCCGCTCTCTTTGGTTGTATTCCTGAAATGGCTATTGACGGCGGTGCCGTAATAGTCGTTTATATCACAATGTTGAACGGTTCCGATGCGTCAAAGATGCTTGCGACGACATTTACATCTCTTACAATGATTGCCTTAGTGCTTTTTTGCGGTAAGATTTGTAATTATATCGGTTTACGGGCAGCGATGACCACATCGTGTCTAATTACCTTTTTCAGCTTTTTAATGATGGCAATCGCTCCATTTCTCGGATTTTTCAAATTGCCCTTTTTACTTATCGGCTGCTTTATTTACACTCTCGGCAAACCTCTCTACACCGCCTGCTGGTTTCCTTTGATAGATAATTTTTTAAGGCCTGAGGATCGCAGTAAATTTTTTGGGCGAATGCGATTTTGTTATTCTGCATTGAACGCTTCTTTGTTATTCGGCATGGGGTGGTTATTTTCCAAGTTTGAGAACAACACACCTCCAATGTGGTTAATGCAGGCTATAATTGTTTTTTGCGGAATAGCCGGTCTAATAAGATGTTTCTTTGCCAATCGCATTCCGATTAACCCTGATATAGCGGAGGGAACAACTCCGGAGACGGTTAATCCGAATCAGCAGTACAGTCTCAGAGAGGGACTTAAGATTTCTTTAAGGAATGGACCGCTCGTAGGTTTCTCAATTTACTTTTGTTTCCTAAGCGTTGCCTCTTCTTCCGTATCACCTTTGATTATGGTCTATCTGAAGAGCGATGTCTTTAATGCCTCATCCGCGGCAGTTATGAGAATTGCCGCAATTTCACTCTCCGGAGCATTATTCGGTTTTTTATGCTCCAATTATATAATCAAGTTCTTAAAGGTAAAGGGTTCTTTTTTACTTACCCATTTAACAGGTATCATAATTCCTGCAATCCTCTTTTTCTGCGCCCCGACTCATTCTTGGAGCATTTGGGTTATCGGATTGGTAAGTTTTATCAGTCCATTTGTCGGTGCTACATCTTCTGTACTCAACTCATCTGAGTCGTTAGCATTGGCAAGACCCGGAAATAAGACGATAGCCCTCTCATTTTTCCAGTTTTTCTCTTGCTTAGGCGTAGCAGCAGGTCGCTTTGGCGTGACCGCGATTCTCGCATGCGGTATGCTTGCTCCAAAATGGATTTTCAAGGGGCTGACGATAACCAATTTTCAAAGTATCTTTGCTATCAGTTCAATCATGATGGCATTCTCTTTAGTCCTGATTGTTTTATTGCCGGCATTTGTGCCTAAGCATGAAGATTACTACGAGCCGTGATTTTTCCATTATTTTTATGATTTAATCACAAGCTTGTCTGTCACTTCAGCAATCTTTGCGATAACGGTCTCTGCATAATTTTTGTCGGGGAAGTCGGCATTATAGACCTTGACCCCTAGCTTTTCACCCTTGTTCACACCTAGAGGATGGTAAGGCTCAACCTCGATTTGTTCAACTTGAGATAGCTCATTTGCAAGTCTTCCTATACCGTGGAGTTCTTCTATTGTGTCATTTATACCTGGGATAAGCGGGCATCTAAGGATTATTCCGCCCTTACGCACCCTAGAATTCAGGAATTTAAGATTGCTTAGGATCAGCTCATTGCTTTGCCCGGTCAGTTCTTTATGTTTTTTACTATCCATCGATTTTATATCAAAAAGGAATAGGTCGATAAATTGGTAGAGGGCTTCTAATGTTTCCTTTGGTATAAAACCGCAGGTCTCAACGGCTGTGTGAAGTCCAGCCTCCTTGGCTTTTTTCAGCAATTCAAGCGAAAAGTCTTTTTGAGCTAAAGGTTCACCTCCCGAGAGAGTCATGCCGCCACCTGAGTTGTCATAAAAGAGTTTATCCTTGAGAACTTCCGCGAGAACTTCGTCGGCAGTCAATTCTTTGCCGCAAAGCTGGAGTGCTTCATTTAGGCATTTTTCGGCACAAAGCCCGCATGCCTTGCACTTTGCTCTATCAAAGCTGTGCCGCTTGCCGCTTATCTGGTGTGCACCATTGGGGCATATCGTTTCACACCTAGAGCAGCTTGTACATTTTTGTCTATCAAATAAAATTTGCTTAAATGATTCCCAGCTCTCAGGATTATGACACCACTTGCATCGCAGAGGACAGCCCTTTATAAAAACAACGGTCCTGATGCCGGGCCCATCGTGGGTCGCAAATTTCTCTATATCAAAAACGGTCGCTGTTTTCATCGCATATAACGGCTGATTAGAGCTTAAAGAGAAGTGTTACGGCATGGACCTCAAGCCCGAGCAAAGCCCCGACATCGTCCATCTTTTCGTTTGTCTTTCCCTTTATTGATACATTTGAGATGTCGGTTTTCAAAAGCTCTGCCAGGCGTGCGCGGATTTGGTCAATGTAAGGTCTCAGTTTTGGACGCTCGCAGATTATCGTAGCGTCGAGATTGCCTATCTTGTAGCCTGCATTAAAAACTTCATCTACTACACTTTCAAGAAGCTTCGTAGAATCAGCCCCTTTCCATTTGTCATCAGTATCGGGGAAGTGCGACCCAATGTCGCCATGGGCGATAGCGCCCAAGAGAGCGTCTATTATGGCATGGATAAGGGCATCACCATCGGAATGTCCTTTAAGACCAAAAGAGTTTGGAATTACTACTCCGCCTATAACAAGCGGTTTGCCTTCTTCAAAGCGATGGGAATCATATCCAAAACCGATGCGCATAATACTCAACCTTCATTAATTTTGAGGGCTATCCCATAAAAAGTGCGGTAAGCATCAAATGTGGTGCTATCTGTTAGTTGAAAGAGTCGACAAAAAAAGCATCATAAGGAACCATTCGGCATTGTAAAGCGAACGGAGATGACACTAAATGATTTTATCAAAATTATGTTGGAGAATCAATTTAGGCGATTTGTTCTCGGTGAGGTAAAAAGACCACGATTATCTTAATTTTTGCAGCATTGGTTTCAGTCCATATTTTATAAGGGGATAATATTACGGCTGCGAGCAAATGCCATTCATCGCGGTTTGACGATACTTTATTGTCGGGAGATATTAATTTGTTCTGACCTCTACTTGTCTTACAGTCCTTACCTTGATATACTTTTTGACATGTCGGAGCAGGGAAATGAGTACCCGCTTAGACCTGCCGGTAATGATGCCCATGCCGGAAAATGTGGCTGACAATGTTAAACTTTAATCAAACGGCTATGCAACACTTTTATTCTCCTGAGGCTATATTGAAGTCGGCAGAGGAAATTCTCAGAAAAAGAGGAGCCCTGCCAGCTTCACTCCATTTAGATATAGATAAGAATCTTATGGAGGAAGAGTACGAGATTTATCAAACAAACGGTCATTTGACAATAACAGGAGGTTCTGCCTCGGCAGTTGTTTTTGGCGCCGGAAGAGTCATTAGGGAGCCTGAATTTATAGGACGGAGCGCTCCCTCGAAATCTTTTAGATGTATTTATTTTGCCACTCATTTTGGGAATTGGTACGACAATGCTTCGGAAGAGGAGTTGGATACTTATCTTGAGGATCTCGTAATATGGGGATGCAATACAATCAAGGTGTGGTTTGACCGTCATCAATTTTGTAATATCAGAGAAGAGTCTGCCCAAGTAAAGATAAAACGGCTTAAGCATATCTTTCAGAAATCAGCACTCCTTGGCATGAAAACTTTTTTGCTTGTACTTGCCAATGAAGCATACAAAGAGAGTCCTAAAGAGCTGCGAGCCGATTGGAAAGGAATGAAAAACGGATATAAGGTAAATGCTATTACGGGCCATTATCATGTGGAGCTCTGTCCCAGCAAACCAAAAGCGCTTGACCTTTTGCTCCATTGGCATAATGAAATGCTTGAGTTTTTTGCCGATATTCCGCTCCATTACTTTGAGATTTTCTGTTATGATCAGGGAGGTTGTACCTGTGCAAATTGCGCGCCTTACGGGGCTAATGGATATTGGAAGATTATTCCACGGCTTTCGGAACTTGTCCGCGATAAATTTCCAGAGTGTAAAATCGTTTTAAGCACATGGAGATTTGATCACTTTACAGATGGAGAGTGGGAATTTCTAAAAAACAATATAGCCACACTAGGGAAATACATTGATATATTATCAGTAGATAATAATGATATCAAAAACCTAGAGACCGTTCCTCAAAGCATTCCCGCTATGGGATTTACCGATATCAGTATGGACAGGCAGCTTCCCTGGGGCGGGTTCGGCGTAAATCCATATCCCACATTTATAGATGAATTCCGCAAAGACCCTCGGCTATGCGGCAACAGCGCCTATAGTGAAGGGATATATGAAGACCTGAATAAAATTATGCTTCTCGGAACGGAATGGAACACAAATACCACCGCTCAAGAGATGATAGGCGAGTATGCTGATTATTATTTTGGAAAGCCTGTCAGGGAGCTCGTTGTGCAGGCATCTCTTCTTATGGAAGAGAATCTATCCCATAATGCCGTTATAAGTCAAAATAAAGATAACTTCTCAGCCTATGAAACCGACCGTACAAATTCAAAGTTGTCTTGGAGATTAACTTACAAAACCCCCAAACTCGATTTAACAAAGGCTAGATTATGTATGGATAAAGTTTCGGAAGCGGAAAGCCTTATGAAAGATAGTGTCAAAAAATCGTGGAGATGGCAAATCTTTCGCCTCAGAGCCAAGATAGACCTTATGCTTGCAGAGGGTAAAAGCCCGGAAGAAGCCTTTTTAGCACTCGAAAAAATCTACCGTTGTGGAAGTACGACATTACCATGTCTTGTCCCGCCCTCATTTTCAAGTTGGGAAAAAATTATCTGCGAAGGACGACCAAGTCTGGTTTAATTAAGTGAGCGCAGTTCGCCCGAGAGACATAGCATGTCAAATGTGCTATAATACTAAAAATGTTTACGAGGGATATATTGTTGCTATTATGGTTAATTACTGCCGCATTTCTCTATTGTGGCAGTTCTTTAGCCTTTTCAGTTCTTCAATTTGATGCAAGCGCGTTTCGCAATGTTTCTGAATTTAATAGCACTGTTTCTTCATGGAGGTCTATTCAAGGTAGCGTAAGTCTAAGTCCATGTCATTCCATAAGCAATGGATGGGCTATGCCTTTTTATGATAAAGGGGCAATATGTTTCATTGCCAATTCAGGAGTAGTATCTCCATTGGCATTTAGTCTCACAGAAACAAGTTTGGTGTCGCGCGTTTTTATTGTAGCTAAAAGTAATGAACCCTCCTTTTGCTCTACACTTATAGACGCACCTTGTCCCATTCGCTTATTTCAAGACAATATGGGAGTCTTTTATCATTTCTCCACATCTTCAGTTTTGTCAAAATTAAAACTGTCAATTGATTTTGCATCGTCACTAATATTCTCGCAAGGGCGACATATCTATGAAATTGCTTTTGATAAGCCGTACGCACTTAATGAGCTTTATATTGGCGGCAATCCATCTTCCCCCGCTTGGAAGCGAAATTGGAAAGGCTCTATTTTTGAAATAATTTTAGCGTCACCGCTGATATCAGAAATTGAGCTTTCTGTTATTCGAGCATATCTTTCTAAAAAATGGAGGTTGGGCAATTATCGTTCCGACTGTGATAATGAGCTTAAAGTGCTAAAATCTCTCGGCATTAAGACGAGTGGCATCTATGGTTCAATACTAATAATGAGGTAGAACCATGTTTCATAGCCCAAAATCTTTTTTAGCATTTCTTTTGGCGGTATTAACTATTTACTCAATTGTTCGTGCTTTTAAGTTGTCTTATGCGTTAGAGCCAGCCATTGACTTGTGGAAACGACTGGGAAGTTTCGGGCGAGTTATTGCAATATTTGCTATAGTGTTTCTTTCAGGATATGCGGTTTCAAAGGAAATGATGCGAGCTTCAAATACTTTAGTTTTGCCAAATTGGTTTACAGTCTTATGCTATGACACCACAGACACTGATAGCGATGGAATCCCCGATTGTTGGGAAAGGTGGACTCGTACAAATCCCGTCTCTATAGATTCCAGTTTTGATAGTGATGAGGATGGTGTTAATAATATTACGGAGTTTCAGAATCAATGCGACCCAATGCTTTCAGATACCGATGGTGACGGATATTCAGATAAAATTGAAATAGAAGGACAAGTTTCTGGTAAAACATGGTTTAATCCAATTGTCAAGGCGGTTTATGACTATGAAGAACTCGATGCAAATACAAATGGAGTTCCAGACCGCTGGGAGAATTCGGGATATGTTTATGGCTATAGAGATGTAAACGGAGATGGTTTGCCAGATGGTGTCTCTTTTCCTGAAAGTGGAGACGATAATTTTGATGTCGAGGTAATTGTATCTACAACTCGTTCGGCTTTGTTATCATGGGGGTCGTCTAAGAGCGAGGGATTTGTACTGCCACCATGTTCATGTCTTACCTTACGGCTTCGCTTGTCTGTTCTGTCTGATACAGATGTAAATTTATCATGTGAAACTGCTGGTTCTGACACTGATGGACTTTGGTATGGGCGCATAATAATTCGCTGGCCAGAAGATACTAGATATACAATAGATGAAAATCGCATTCAAATTCGTGAAAATTTAATAATTGAGTGTGATACTATGGAAACCTCTTTCAGAGGTGAGGTAGGCGCAACAGTAAGTCGTAGTGCAAGATTAAACCCTTCCATTGCAATAAGGTGTAATTTCCAAAGAGTTTATATAGGACTGATACCATTTTCTAATGGTTGTTGGGAACATGATACAAATAGCATATCTGTTGTAGCGGAATATGATAATATCGAGCCACCCTTCGTTTGGTATGTTAATGAATGCGTAGTAGAAGACTGGTGTAATGACTATTTACCAAATGGCATTTTGCGGGAATATATAACATCAACAAATGATGTTGATATTCGTTGCGATTGGGGTGTGACAAACAGTTTGCTTAGTTTAACGGCAGAATATAGCATTGGTCTATTCCATTGTTTGCCTAGCACTACAAATATAATTGGAGCTGCATGGCATTCTACTCATAATCCGGAAGACCCGTCAGATCATACTCCATATTACAATATTACCAGTCAAGAGCAATATTCTGAGTATTGCCCAGTAACATACGAACATACCTATTGCGTGGGCTGGGATCATCAGAAGGTTAATAGTCGCAACTTGCCAGTAATTGAAACGGGCGACGAACGAGATACAAAAACAGACCATTGCATAGGGGTTGTATGGCATGAGAATGGCTCCATAAATCTTGACTGTTATTTGGCAGAAAGCTACCAATCATATAGGGATAAGGTTGAGTATTTTGTCAATGGGGAGTTTTGTGATGGAAGACTTGAATTTGGAAGTGAACCTAACGAGTTTCATCCAACAGTTTTCAATGTTGAACTACGAAAGAAGGATTCTGGAAATACTTTGGATAGAATGTGGGTTGTTGTGAATGCAAGATGCGAACTTGAAAATTTTGATAATTGGTATAGTGAAAATTCAGATCTTAGCTGGGTCAATACATTGCCGAAACCATGTGCTAAATTAGAGATTTCTAAAAGTTGGCTTTTGGGTGAAACCGCAACTCCTACAAATCTGATAAACCCAAACTTATGGAAGAAACCTATTAAGTTATCTAGCTATTTACATCATGATTCAAAATGGGAAATGAGATCTAAACCTGTAAATAATCATGGCAATCAAGCTTGTTATAATACAAATGGATATATTGTTTTAAATGGAATATCTGGTGGAACTGCAGACTTATTTTACGCAGGCAATTGGACTGTTTTTAAACATGTAAGTAATGATGTTGACCCATTCCTTAATGCACTTCATCTTGATGGCAATCCTGGTGATACTAAACTATTCAATGGAATTTCAAAACCATGCCTTTATCAAGGCTATTATCTTAATCAATACATTGGGCGCCGCCCAATAATTCAACCGGAAGGAGAATAAAGCAATGAAATGTATGTATGTTGTAATTGGGGTATTTTGCTTTTTATTGGCACAGCCAATATTTGCAAAAAATTTTATAACAATTTCGGCAACAAATGCAGTTGTCCTCAATTTTGACAGTAATATTACCCCAGAAGTTAGAAGTGCAATTAGTAACGATTTCAATATCTGTTATAACCTATCTGCAAAGAGGGTGAAGTTTGTACATTACAATTATTACCCTACAAATCATTTTGGAATGGTTGGCTTATGGAAGCCATATTCAGCATTTAATTTCATGAGCAAACTAGGTCCAAGTTTGCCATCACAAAGCATATTAACTAATGGCTCCTTCGTGATTGACATTTCTTATGCTTTTGCGACAAACTATCAACGCCATATTGAAAGCACAATGGCATATTCCAATGAGATTGCTTTAGCATATACATTTATTGAATCTATTTCACCGACAAATCTGGCTAAAATGTCAGTAAAAAAATTAAAGGCATTGGATCTCTGGAAGGAAGCTCCTCCCGGGAAACTTCCTTCTTATTTTGATGCTGAGGAGGCGATTGAATATTTAAAAAATAGACACATAGTCGCACCACCGCGAATGTCTTTCTATCTCTGGCAATGTGGACCTAAAGGCAATTCTACCTATCTTTGGTGTGTTGTGCCTGAATTTCAGGGTGAAAGGAATGTCTCGGCAAATTTAATGATATTCTACCAAAATCGATGGTGGCTTTCTTCTTGGCCTCTTCAAGAGGGTGAACAGCAGTGGTAATTGCAATTAAGTTGCGATGATAATCCACTAATGGATAAATAAGGATGCCGATGCCTATCTTGACAGGCGATCGGCAATACCAACAGGGGTACAATAAAACACCAACAAGAGTAAAAATGAAAAAGACCACGATTATCTTAACTTGTGCAGCATTAGTTTGCGCCCATATTTTATATGGTGATAATATTACGATTGGAAGCAAAAGCTATCCATCGCAGTTTGATGATACTTCTTTGTCGGGAGATATGCAAAGAGTAATTTGTTCTGACCTGTCAAGGTACTTGTCTTACAGTCCTTACCTTGATATGCTTTTTGATATGTCAGAGCAAGGGAATGAATATCCGCTTAGGCCTATAGGTAATGCTCCCCATGCTAGAAATGTGCTTGATAATGTTAAACTTGTTAAATTATCTAACGGGAGTTATCGCATTGATATTGCGAAGGATTTAACCGATTATTATCGTGAAATTCTTAAAGATAATCCTAATGCATCAACTCAAATATTGAATGCCGTGAATTTTATTTCAAGCTTTAATTCCGGGACTGCAACCAATTTGTCTCTTTCTGAGAAGTGTCGCTTATTTAGAACAACAGCTTCTCCTGCTATCCCAACGCAAGGTGAAGAAATATCTTCTGGGCTGCAATCATATTGGTGCACTCGGAAATATTCACTTCCGGCTATTATCGATTGGCACAATCAACCAATATGGAAAGAGCATCCTTCAATAGTGATAATACCTGTTCGAGTCAGGTCTTCTAAAACTAAAGGTGTTTTAGAGTCGAATACTCATTTTCTTGGCTCAATTTCAAATGAGTGTTTTTTTATTGCATTGTAAGCAAATGATATGCGGTTTTTCGGGATTGCTCTTTTGCCTTTTTGCATCATTATGAAAAATGTCTAATGACAAGCGATGCAAGAGCCATTCCGAATGATGCTGTGACCGGCATAATCGAGCCTCTCTCGAGAATGTTTAGTGGAGTCTCCAGAGAGTGTACGCAAGGAAAGGCGGGGATTGTTCCAATCTCATCTTTTCTGAGGCGTTGACGCAATGCTCTTGCAAGGCCGTCTCCACCGATTGAAGGAAAGTTTGATATACGCATCATCGTCGGGTCTGTGCGAAGTGCAGCTCCCATTGAAGAGAAGAGCGGTATATTGAGATTTGTTGCGCTGCGGATTAGATGAGCCTTGTCAGCGACCGAATCAATCGCGTCGACAATGCAGTCAAATTTGCAAAGGCTCTCTCCCTGAAATTGCACAGCGTTAGATGTGTATCGTGCCTCAATGGCAGTTATTTCGGCATCTTGATTTATCTGAAGAAGTCTATCGCGAAGGGCATAAACCTTGGCAATGCCGATTGTCTCAACCGTTGCGGGAAGTTGTCTGTTGAGATTGGAAGGGGCGACCTTATCGTCGTCAACGATTGTCAGTTTGCCAAGTCCTGTTCTGATAAGTGCCTCTGCACACCAGCTGCCAACGCCTCCGACGCCAAAGATAATAACATGACCCTTGGCAAGGCGCGCCATTGCAGCTTCGCCTAAAAGAGATTTGCTTCTGTCAAAGGAACCGTCAATCATAGTTTGCCTACTTCTCCGTATCGCGATTGTCACCGTTTTTTTCCGGGAGCAAAGATGATATGATTTCGGCTATACGCCAATGGAGGGTCGAAAGCCACCATGTCGGAAACCGCATTTGCCAAGGGAAGGCGATAAGCCCGATATTTTTCAAAACGCGATTTATTATGATTGTTGCCGCCTTGTCTGCCTCCATGAAGAATGGCATCGGGCAGGTGTTGCGGTCGGTTATCCGCGACCTGACGAACCCCGGGCAGATGACATTGACGGCAATGCCATCACGCTTTAGCATACCGCGAAGTGAAAGACCCCAGGTCTTTACCGCCGCCTTTGTTGCCGAATAGGCTGGGCAGGTGGAGAGAGGGGCGTATGCCGCCATCGACGCGGTAAGGGCAATCTGGCGTCTTTTGCGATTAGATGGGCTTTCTTTGAATATGTCGATTACAGGCAAGACGGTGTTTAGACATCCGCCAATATTGACATCAAAGGTCTTGCGGATATTTGGTGTATTTTCCTTACCCGTTGCAATGCCCGCATTTGCAAAGACAATTTCAAGAGGTGCGATCGCGTCACACCGGGAAATCCAACTTGCCGTTGAATCTTTATCGGCGACATCGATTATTTCGTGATAGACCTTTTCACATCCCAAGGCCTTGCACCGATTCGCGATAGCGTCAAGTCTTTCCCGATTGCGTCCGCAAAGGAAGAGTGCTGTGGCTCCACGGCGTGCCGCTGTGATGGCAAGAGCTTCGCCGATACCGCTGGAGGCTCCTGTTATCAATATGTTGTATTGTAGGTCTCTCTTCATTTCAATATCAATTATATCAATAATATGATAGAATTGTCATATAAAAACGAGGTGTGTATTTATGAGTGAAAACAAGATTGCAGGTCAGGATTTTCCCGTTTGGCAGTTTCCGTTAAACCGTCCTCATGTCGGTATTAAGCTGGGAAATACGAGAAACGGTCTTCTCGTGTGGGGCGGTGAAAATAAGCTTCAACTCTCAATGGGGTTGAATGATTTGTGGGATCATGACGGCGGTACGGAGTGGCACGAAGGGCAATCCTATGGTGCAATCCGTTCAGCCCTTGAAGCAAATGACGAGGCGGCACTTCGTGAAATATTCAAGCCGACCGAAAAGACGCCTCAGCTGTGTCCTCTCGGCCGCGTTACTTTAGTATTCCCAAAAAATGCAATTATCACCTCTGCAAAGCTTGATATCTACAAGGCGATGTTGACGGTAAGCGTCCGTAAGGGCGGCAATCTCTTTGCCGTCCGCCTCGGCGTTGAGTATAAGTCAGGCACAGTCTTTGTCTCTTTGCCAAAGGGACTTTCGGCAAGTCACAAGATACTTGATGCTTACGAGCAGCCTAAAAATACCGAGACCTTTGTAAAGCGCGGCTTTTCAAAGCCCGCAGTCTACGATTGCGGTTTTGAGCAGGCAATGCCCCATGACCCTGCCGTTGGCTTTGCCTGTGTAGTTAAAGGCGCAGGTCTTTTTGTTGCGACCGCGCGCGCTCCTGAAGGTGAAGCGTATGCGGCTGCTCTTGCCAAGGGAAACGATGCGGCTGCCAAAGGCTTTGCGGCTCTAGCAGCAAGCACAGCAAAGAGATGGAAAGAATATTGGCTTGCAGTGCCGAAAGTTTCTCTTCCAAACCCAACCTTGCAAACGGCTTTTGATTACGGAATGTATCAGTTTGGCGTTGCTACAGATGCTGCCTTTGATACTATGGTTGCCCCGCTTCAAGGGCCTTGGTATGCCGATGATGTCTTCCCTCCATGGGGAGGCGATTATCACTTCAACATCAATTTGCAGGAATACTATTGGCCCGCATATCACGGAAATCGGTTGGAGCATTTGCGCCCCGTTTTCAATTTACTCAAGGCATGGATGCCGAAACTTAGACGCAATGCGGAAGTCTTTGTCGGTATCAAAGACGGCGTCATGCTCCCCCATGCCGTTGATGATACAGGCAGAGTAATGACTGCCGGCTTTTGGACGGGCATGATGGATCATGGCTCAACTATGTGGATGGCCGACCTGATGTGGCGCTATTACGAATTTGGCGGCATTGGCGGCAAGAAGTTTTTGCGCGAAGAAGCTATGCCATTTATGGAGGGCGCATTCAATGTCTTCTGGGCAATGCTCGAAGAAGATAAAGACGGCAAGTTATCACTTCCGGTCGGCCCATCTCCCGAATACCGAGGTAGCCACCTAAACGCATGGGGGCGCAATGCGTCATTCCAGCTAGCAGCCGCTCATCGCCTTACGGCAAACTTGATTTCAGCCGCTGCGGCACTTGGTATTGAGGCAGATGAGCGTTGGCTTAAACTCCGCAAGGATTTACCTTTGGCATCAATCGTTAATGACCCGAATTTGTGTGGCGTACAAATCGGTCTTTGGGATGGTCTTGCGATAGAATATTCGCACCGTCACCATTCGCACTTGGCGGGTATCTTCCCCTTTGATACCCTCGATTTTGACGATCCCGAATGGAATAATATTATCGGGCGCAGTCTCAACCGTTGGCTCCATTTCGGCATGGCGCAATGGTCAGGCTGGTGCGTTCCATGGGCATCGATTATAAGCACACGCGTCGGCAACTCCGAAGCGGCAGAGTTTATCTTAGAGTATTGGGATCGCTTCTTTGTAAACGAAGGCCGCGGAACATTGCACGATTGCCATATCCCTGGTGTCAATCTGATGGGACGCTCATCGTTTGATAGGAGTCTCAATAGAGATATTATCCAATTTGACGCTGCAGGAGGCGCAGTAGAGGCGATTTATGAGATGCTTTGCCATGAGCGTCAAGGTGTTACATATATCTTCCGCGGAGCGCCAATGCGTTGGCTTGATGTCTCCTTCAAAGGGATTCGTTCAACCGACGGCATTTTGGTTTCGGCAAGCCGCAAAAACGGCAAGATTGCGAATGTCTCCCTTGAAGCCTCTACGCGTGGAACAGCATTCCGTCTGGCAAATCCATGGAGTGACGCAACTGTAGCAGTTGTCCGTAATGGCAAGATAACGAAAATTCCATCTGCAAAAATATTGGAAATTAAACTTGCCAAGGGCGAAACGGTAAAGCTGCGCCCCTGTTAAACCAATATCGCCAGCACATTGCCAATATCAAGACGGCGGTCGGAACGGTGAAGAATTGACTAAGAAATACACGAAACTCTTTTAGGTGCAGAGGAGATGGTTCCTGTTTTGGATTATCGCCATCTCCTAAACTCCATTTGAAAATGGTATGGCATTTCCTGCATAAGGGAAAAATATTCCAATTCTATTAATATTTATTAAAATGATATTGTTAGTGACAATAATTTTCATTTTTGCGGCAAAATAGCGAATATTTTGCGATAATACTAATTTTATTAATTTCTATTAATTTTTATTATTTTAATAGAAATGAGTTGATTTTAGAGTCGGTAACATGTATACGACGGAACGAGAAGGACTGTCCCTTAAAAAGTTTGACCACATAAAACGCAGAGGACACAGAGATTTTGTAAAAATAGTAGTAGTAAAAAGTTTTATCGCAGAGTCGCAGAGGCGCAAATATGTATTGCGTCAATAGCGAAAGTGAAAAAAATATTTTGGATGATGTGAAAAGGAAAATGGAAATCTAGCACTAGTGAGAACTAATGCGATGTTCGTCCAATCTGATTTTTAGCATTCTTGAATTAGTGGATGCCTCTATGATGACGATTGAATCAAGAGGAACATGTCTCTCAAAGGTCTTTTTCATTGCATTTATTTCACATGATTTTATCTCACTGTGAAGTATAGGATGCCAAGGATCGGTTCCATCCCAAATTGAAATGGCTAGTTTCCTTGAATGAGCATCAACACCAACTATGTATGTTGGTCGTACTTGCGACTTTTCGTTCATCATGTTATCCTTTCGGATGCTGTCACGTATTGGAGTAGGCGGTTGCTGCAAGGTTGCATACAAATATCCGGGGTCTTTCGCCCCAAGCAGGTGGTTTCCGCCGGCACTCAAACAGAGAGTCGAGTATGGGCCTTACGGCTTGACTCATGTGCCTCCTCGAGTGTCTCCCATGCGCACAGCAAGTGGTTACCATGCACCTGCTGTTCCGTATCATACTCCAATCGTGACAGACTTTTCAACCCCGAATTTGTTCCTGCCTTCAGGAACACGCAATATATTACCAACAGAGAGGCAGAGATTTTGTGATAGTAGTATTGAGGACTTGATGGCTATTCGGTGGTTTGGTGGTCACAAAATGAGATTACGGTGCGGAACAATATCGTGTTGATGTGATGATATGATTGTTTTAGGTGAGATGGGATGGAATTTGAAGTTGGGGAATTTAAGGGTGAGATTTTAATTGTGGCAGGGTATGATTGTGATGGTGAGTGTGATTGCTTGGCACTTTATGGGGACTGTTTGATTAAATTATGGATGGCTGCTAAGCGGTTGATGGTGTGTCCCGCTTTTTCGTCAAAGAAGGCTTCGGGGTAGAAGTGTCGCTGGAATGACAGCAGGGCGGCAGGCAGATCTGTTGTGTCATAGCCTATTTCCTCTAACATTTTTTCGGCGGTGCTGGTTGGGGGTGAGAATTTGTCAGTCCAAAGTCCAATTCCGTTTTGTGATAGTTCTTTCCAGGGGAAGAGTTCTCCTGGGTCTATTTTGCGTGTAGGTGCTATGTCGGAGTGTCCGACTATATTTATCGGTTTTATTTTATGGCGTCGGATGATGTCTTTGGACAGAATTTTGAGAGTGGCTATCGCATTGTCGCTGAAGGGGATTGCGTTGCCATCTTTGTCTCTTCCTTTAGAGGAGATTTCAATCCCTATTGAGGCACTGTTGACATCGGTAATTCCGCGCCAAAAGGATATCCCGGCATGCCAAGCTCTTTTTTCTTCATCTACAAGTCTGTATAGTGTGCCGTCGGTTCCAATAAGGTAGTGTGAGCTAACAGGGTGAGAGGAGTTTGCATTAGTCAGAATTTTAAGCGCATCCTCGTCGGTGGCGGTTTCGGTGTAGTGAAGGACCAGCATTGATATTGGGAGTTGTCTTTCTGAAAAATTCAAGGATTTTTTTTCTACTATTTTCATAAAGGTAAATTATACACTTTTTTGAAGTAAGGTGAAATATTCCAAAATTTGCAAATGAAATTTTCGGGTGATATAATTTTTATACGATTCATATTTTAATTTGGGGGATTTTTTTATGAACAAAATCGTTGTGTCTTTAGTGGCTGCCTTGGGATTGGCCTTTTCTTTTGATTTGTTTGCTCAGACTGCCTCGCAATATAAGAGTAAGTCAACATATAATTCATCAACATATAAGTCTGTTCGCACACCAGGTGCCTCTGTCGGCGTGAATGGGGCTTCGGCTAAGCAGAGAACAGGTTACGGAAATAAGAAAGGTAATGTTTCGGCAAAGCCCGCTTTGCGTCCTAACCGTACTCCTGTCTCAAAGTCGGGACCGCGCCCTCGTCCTGCTAAGTTATTGCCTAAGGCGTTTGCTAAATGTCGCACTGCCGATGCCGAGTATTTTCAGATAGCTCCTGGTGTTGAGTATTTCAGCTTTTATTTCGATAACCTTTTCGGCAATGGGAATCAGATTTATTTTCTGAAGATTGATCTTGAAAACAAGAATAATGGTGTGCATCTTGCCGTTCATCATAACATTGATAGTCCTGTCAGGCTTCAGCGTACTAGTGATGTGGCTGCGCAATACAATGCCTTGGCAGCTCTTAACGGAACCTTTTTTAACATAAATGATCAGCCGCACAATCCTTGGTATTTTGTTAAGATGAACGGAAAAAAGGCTGGTAATGGTGGCGGCGGTTCCGGAGGTATTGCCTTTAACGATGATTTGTCGAGTGTATATGTCGGTAAGTATAACCGTGAGGTTTTTGATAAGAGCCGTTTTGTCATTTGCGGTCATCCTCTTTTGATTGATAACGGAACTTCAAAGTTTGAAGATGCGGTCAAGGATGCAACGGAGCGTCATCCCCGTACATTTGTGGGTACGACTCCGGATAACTATCTTTTCTTTGTTGTGTGTGAGGGAAGGCGTAAGGAATGTGCCGGTATGAACAACTGGGAGATGATGAAGTTCCTTGAGATGCTCGGTTGCGATAATGGCTTTAATCTTGACGGCGGCGGCTCTTCGACGATGGTTGTCCGCGAGGCGGCTATGTCAAATAAGCGGGCTCCAATTCAAACGACTCGTTTTAAGTCTTCTCAGAAGAAGAAGGCGAAGCCGATGGCTGTAAAGATGGTCAGCCGTTCTAGTGACGGTCCTAAGGCAGAGCGTGCCGTTGTTAATCAGGTCCTGATTTTGGATGACAATTCTTATATTCCGCCGAATATAAAAAATTTTGGCGATATGGCCGAAGTGAAATAATTTGTCTGTCTTTTTGCGAGGTTTGAAAATGAAAGTGTGCTTTATTCCTGAGGTCGGCAATTCCTACAAGGCTAATCTTCACTGCCACTCGACTCTTTCTGATGGCAAGTTGACTCCTGAGCGTATAAAGGAGATTTATAAGGCCCACGGATATTCAATTGTTGCATTTACGGATCACGAGATTATATACGATAATTCGCATTTGACTGATGATGGCTTTCTTGCTATTACGGGGTGCGAGCTTGCGGCGGTAGGCCCAGGCGATACGGGCGTTCCTGGTCATTTTCCTGATCGAAAGTGTGTGCATATCAATCTTCTTGCTCCTGATGCTCATGCTATAACGAATGTCTGTTATGATCCTGAGTGGTCTAAGTGGTGCGATAAAAAGAATATTCGTTATACGGTTCCTTATTATGGTGAGGTGGTTAAACGCGAGAATACGACCGCCTGGGTTAATCGTGTTATCAGCGAGGCGGAGGAGCATGGCTATCTTGTTGCATTAAACCATCCTGTCTGGTCTGCTCAGAATTATGATGATTACAAGGGCTATAAGGGGCTCTGGGGCCTGGAGGTCTTTAATAGCGGCTGCAATCGTTTGTGTCTTACCGATACTACGGTGGTCTATGACCAGCTTCTGCGTCTTGGAAAGACGATTTTCCCTATTGCCGCTGATGATAATCACGGAGGCGAGGAGCATTTGGATAAGCCTTCCGGCGACATGTGCAGGGGCTGGACTGTTGTGAAGGCAAGGAGTTTGGATTATCAAACTATTTTTGCCGCACTTAAGAATGGTGACTTTTATGCTTCGACGGGACCGGAAATCAAGTCTGCTTATGCGGAAGACGGTGTAATACATATTGAGTGCAGTGATGTGCGCCGTATATGGGTAAATAGTTCCAGTTCCGCAAGTCTTTTTGCTTATCCTGAGAATGAGGGAGAGACGATTTCTTCAGCGGACTTTGTCTTTGCTTCTAAGGATGAGGAGGGTAAGTGGATTTCAAAGTTGCCTGGATATGTACGCATAACGGTTGAGGATGTCTTTGGCCGTCAGGCATGGACTAAGGCCGTCTTGGTTGAGGATTTGCTTCGCTGATTTCTTCTTTGGTAGTTTGAATTTACAGGCTTGAGATTTTTCTCGATGATTGAAAAAACAGATAGAGCATTGATTATAGGTGCTTCGGTGGCTGCTGCTTATGCGGCCTTGCAGTTGGTGTCGAATGTCGCTTCTTTGAAGGTCGGCTTGGTCTTTGGTCTTGCTGTTGATATGGGAACATTTTGCTATCCATTTACCTTTACATTGAGGGATTTGGCACACAAGACGCTTGGGATAAAGGCTGTCACCGCTCTTGTCTGGGTTTCGGCAGGAATTTGTTTGTTTGCGTCAGGCTATTTTGCACTTTGTGCGCTTGCGCCTTCAGTCGGAGGTGACGATAGCGCAGTGCAATTCTCGGCAGTGCTTTCACCTATGTGGAGGCTTGTGCTTGCGTCTATTACCGCTATGGTTGTGAGTGAGCTTGTCGATACCCGGATTTATCAATGGTATGTGAATAGGTCTTATCGGCATCAGTGGGGGCGGGTGGCATTATCAAATGCCGTGTCGATTCCAATAGACAACTTGATTTTTTCGGTTGCGGCTTTTGGTTGGGTTTTGCCTTGGAATGAGGTTTTTCAAATCTTTATCTTTAATTTAATAGTCAAGGTTGTTGTAGGTTTTGTCGGTATTCCTTTAATCTATACAGTTCCTGAAAAGATTAATGATAGAAGCTGAAATTTTGATATAATGGTTTGCTATGTCTTTAATAATTAAAAATCAGGTAGTAAGTATCGTTAGGGCCTTTGCTGTAGCGGCAATCGTCCTTTGTGCATCTGTCGCGTTGTGTGACAATGGCTCTGATGTCGTTACAACAAACCTTACTGATTGTACTTTAACCGCAGAGCAAGCTATTGACGGTGCTGTGTCGGGCTTTGACTTGGATTCCATTGCCGTTGCTATGGATTGCCAACCATCGAGCCTTCGCAAAGGTATTCAGTTGACGCAGCAGATTTCAGGCGTCGTTTTTTCGTTTTTGATTGTTTTAATGCTTATATTGTCTAATATAGACCATAGGCATCCCAGGCGTTTGAAGGAGCAAAAGCCTGTAAGTATTGTTGTACCGTGTTATAATGATGGCGTTTCTGTCGGTGATACTATTGTGAGCGTCTTTCGGACATATCCCGCTGACATGGTTGATTTAATTGTAATCAACGATTGCAGTAAGGACAACAGCCTTGAGCGTATTAAGGAGTTTCAGAAAAAATATCCTTTCAGAATTGTTGACAACGAATGCAACAAAGGTAAGGCCAAGAGCTTGAATGATACAATTCCGCTTGCCAAATATGAGTATGTCCTTTGTTTAGATGCCGATACGCTTTTAAACAAGCCTGCTCTTTTTGATATGGTAGCGAGAATGGATAACGACCAAAGGCTTGGTGCTGTGTCATGCGCTTATCGCCCCAGGAATAAAGGGTTTCTTCCGATACTTCAAGCCGTTGAATACAGTATGCTCCTTTTAACGCAAGGTGCTCATAATTTGACATCGGCAATGGCACTTTGGGGTGGCTGCCTTATGGTTCGTAAAACTGCTTTTGATGAAGTGGGCGGGTTTTATCTTAACGCTATAACAGAGGATGTAGATTTGGCATTTCGCATGAACAGGCATCATTGGCGCGTGGAGCAAAGTTTTAGAGCTGTTCGCAGTTTAGTCCCGCATACTTTTAAGGCATGGGTGCGTCAAAAGCTTAGATGGACTTCTGGCGGTACTCAATGCTATTATCGTCACATCCCTGTGTGGATAAAGAATCCTATTCAGATTTTCTTTATTTTTTCATACAGTTTCCTTTTGGCGTCAACTATCCCAACTCTTTTTGACAGGATTGAAATTATGCAAAGTTTTGATGCCACATGGAGTGGGTCGCAGTCTTTTTGGCAAAACCTTATCGCGGTCAATACGGCAGTCGGTGCCGATGTCTTTCGCCGTTTGATGGGAATCGGGCTTTGCTATATTCCTTCATTTATTTACATAATTCCAATGGTGCGTACTTGGTGTGACATTTGGAAGTTTATCCTCGTAGTTCCTTTCTCGTTGCTTTATTTCCCCGCCTATATGGTTGTTTCGCTCTGCGGAATGGTGATAGGAATCCGCAGCCTTTTGGTTCCCAAAAACAAGGACACTCAAGGGTGGGCTTAACCGCGACGATACTTTTAGAGGCTAGTCATGAGTTGCCGTCGAGTTGTCTTTTTTATTGTGGCGGGATTTTTTTTGGTGTCGGCCTTTGTTTATGGAGCCGGTTCTGAGGTTAAGGGTATGGATAAGCCTGTCGTCGTTAAAATAAAAAGTACTCTTGATGGTAGTGACTGCCCTACATATTTTTATGTGCCAGAAGTTGATGACGGAGCCAAGATTCCATTGCTTGTAGCCCTTCATACATGGAGCTATGATTATCAGGCACGGGAACCTCGCGAGTGGGCATTTAATGAATGCCGCAACCGAAAATGGGCGATGCTTCATCCGGATTTCCGCGGACCGAATAGTTCGCCAAAGGCTTGTGGGTCGGATTATGCGGTACAGGATATTCTTGACGCCGTCGAATTTGCTAAAGCAAATGCTCCGATTGATACCAATCGCATATATCTTATCGGTATGTCTGGCGGCGGAATGATGTCTTTACTTATGGCGGGAAGGCATCCTGATATTTGGGCCGGGGTATATTCCGGTTGTCCTATATCGGATATTGCCCGTTGGCATAGTGATTCTGTCAGGCTGAAGAATCATGGCTACGCAAAACAGATTGAGGCTGCTTGCGGTGGCAATCCTGCTGATGCAGTTGAAGAGTACAGGCTTCGTTCACCGCTTACATATTTAGCCGCTGCCCGTAAAAATAAGGTGCATATTCAAATTGCGACGGGTATTCACGACGGTCATATAGGTTCGGTGCCTGTAGGTCACGCAATCCGCGCTTACAATATGCTTGCTGATGACGGCGATCGAATATCAGAGGATGATATTGCGATAATCGAGCGGGAGCGTAAGGTTCCTGTTTCATTGCAGTTTGACGGTTCTGACCCATTCTTTGGCCCTAAGCTTGCCATTCACCTGCGCAAGACAAGCGCAAATGTCAGATTGACGATTTTTGAAGGCGGTCACAGCGGGAATTTTAATGCAGGTATCGATTGGCTTGCAAGACAACGGCGTGGAAATACGGTTGATTGGACCTTGCCTGCTGTCGGTGACGGGGCTGAAACGCATGCAACGAAATAAAGGAGCATATTAAAATCTCCATTGTTTCGGATTTTTCGTGATAAAGGTGTCAAAATATTTGAGAGTTTGATGCAAAATAAAAATAAAATAAAAAAAATTAATATTCTTTTATGTGAAATTCGTTTATAATAATGAGAATTGATTATAAGGTGGCTTTGGTCACTTTTTGAAAGGTTTGCTATGAGCGAAGAAGAAAACAAAGAAAAATTTGGTGAAATCCTTGATAACGACGAGGGCTTTAAGGGGATGATGAGTCTCTTTAAGGAGAAGAATTTCTTTCAGAGAATCAAGGGGATTATGGCTGGCTTGTCTATGCCGGCGGATTCTAAGGAGTACAAGGAAGCCCGTACAAACCTTCAGCGCTTGATGGCTCCTGTTTTGGCAATAGTCATTCCTTTGATACTTATTCTTCTTCTAGTTGTCCTAGGTAAGTCCGCTGCTAAAAACGAGGTTATTACCGAGGTTGAGGTCATTGAGGTAGAGGAGGTTGAAGAGCTTGAGGATATCGAAGAGCCTGACCCGCCGGAGACCTTTGATGAGTTTACTCCAACGGATGTTGATTTTACGACACCGAATATGACTATGGATGTCGCAGCGCCTGTCGCTCCAGATGTGCCTGTTACTGCACAACCTCAGTCTTTTGATGCTGTAACTCCTATTAAGTCGCCTGTTATCCTCAAGAACATCTATGGTTCTACCCGTAATCCCGGTATGCGCGGGCAGATGCTTCAGGCAGGCGGCGGCAATGCCAAGACAGAAGCGACTGTTATGCGCGCATTGCGTTGGCTTAAGCACCATCAGAATCCAGATGGCTCCTGGCCGCACAACAAGGTGGCAATGACTGGTCTTGCCATTTTGACATATTTGGCTCATGGCGAGAAGCCCGGCGAGTCGGCTGAATTTGGCGAGACAGTTCAGAAGGGATTGGAGTATCTTCTCTCAGTCCAAAACAAGGCTGGTCTTTATACAACCAGCGGTAGCGGTTATGCTCATGCGATTGCGACATACGCAATGTGCGAAGCATACGGCATGACGATGAATCCGAATGTCCGCGAATCTGCCGACAGGGCACTCAAGATTATCATTGATGGTCAGCATCCGTCGGGAGGTTGGGATTATAACTGGAAGCAGTCAGAGCGCGATGATACATCTGTTATGGGATGGTGCGCTCAGGCCCTCAAGGCTGGCATAATGGCAGATTTCTACCATGATCCCGAAGCGCTTGACCGTGCATCAAAACTCAGCGTAAAGGGCTTTAAGAAGAATGGCCGCCCCGATGGCGGTTTCGGATATACAGCCCCCGCCAAAGGTGGCTTGACCGGTGTCGGAGTGCTTTGTATGCAGTTCCACCATGCGGCGAATGATGCCTATGTAAAGAATTCGCTTGATAATATCATTTATCAGTGGAAGCCAGGTTGGGTCGGCTCTACACCTCAGAATCCTGTAAATAAGAAGCCTGAGGATCTTCCCCCCGGAACAGTTGGCGGTGCTTGCCCCCAGTATTATTACTATTATGCGACTCAGGCTGTATTCCAGGCCGGCGGCGACAAGTGGAAGAAGTGGAATAACGATATGTGGCCTTCGTATGTCGCTGCGCAGTTTATCATTCCCAAGGGGCAGTCCGGTAAGGGCGTTTGCAATTGCGGTCAGTCGCTCTGCAAGAAGAATGATAAGCCTTATATTGACCACGAAGGTAACGAGCAGGAGATTGGCCACTGGATTAATACCGATGCTCACGGCGATAGACCAATTATGGATACCTGCCTTGCGGCACTTCAGATGATGGTTTACTATCGTTATCTTCCAACCTTCGCAAAGGTGAATGTACCTAAGGAGGTCGAAGCAGAAACGACCGACACCGGCGATATCGAGATTGACTCAAATCTATAATTCGCCACATACTGCACCCATTAGGGAATATTTGCCGCGGTGGGTCCGCGGCAAATTTTTTTCAAAGAATAACGATTTTTACCTAAAACAAAGAGAGACAACAATGGCAGACAAGAAAAAAGAAATTCTCGTCAATGGCGAGCCCGTTCCACCTTCAGCGATTGAGCATGAGCTTGCGCGACTTGTGCAGTTCTATTCTCAGCATATGCCGCAAGAAGAGCTGATGAAGCAAATCGATATTCTTCGCGAGCGTGCCATTCAGCAGGCGATTGGCTCAAAGCTTCTTTTCCAAGAGGCTGAAAAGCTCAATATTGAGGTTCCAGATGAAGATGTCGAGAAGAGCCTTTTTGCAATGGCAAGAGAACTCGGCGGCATGGACAAGCTCCGCGAGCAGCTCAAAAAGCAGGGTCGCACAGAGGCTATCTTCCGCGAAGAGATTCGTCGCGGACGCCGCGTTGATATTCTTGTACAGCAGATTGTTTCCGAGGCCGCGGAGCCTACTGAAGAAGAGGCCCGTGAGCATTTTGAGGCACACAAGGATGAATACGCCAAGCCAGAACGCGTTTTGGCGCAGCACATTCTTATCACTCCTAAGGATAAGTCTGAAGAGGCTGCAAAGGCTGCCCGTGAGGAACTTTTGGCTATCCGCGAACGCGTAATCGCCGGTGCTGATTTCGGTGATGAGGCAACAGCGCACAGCGCATGCCCAAGCGGCAAGAACGGCGGTAGCCTCGGTTGGTTCTCACGCGGTATGATGGTGCCTCCATTTGAGAAGGCCGCCTTTGAGATGAAGGTCGGTGAGGTTTCTGATATTATTGAAACGCAGTTTGGCCTCCACCTTATTTATAAAACCGACCATGAAGAGTCTTCTTCCGTTGAATTTGAAGAGGCACGCGATAATATTCGCGATTTCCTCTATCATAGCAAGCGCGGTGAGATGCTTGCCCAGCATGTTACCAAACTTCGCGAGGCTGCAACGGTAGAGATGCCAGAGGCATAATTTGTACATACACAAAATTTAAGGATGTGACTTATGGAGAGGCTCAAGGAGACAGCTAAAGAACTATGGAATTTTTTCCGCGCGGCAGGCGTTTTGCAGGCTGTGGTTGATGGTAAAGCATTTCGCAGTCTAAAGGATTTGCCCGATGAGAATTGGGCCGTCCTTAGCTGTCCTACCGCGGGCTTGAACTTTGATGCGAAGACCATTTCTTTTATTGATGACAATAATGACGGTCATATTCGCATTGCCGAAGTTCTCAAAGCCATCGATTGGCTTAGCCTCCGTCTAGGCAATATGGACGGTCTCCTTGCGAACTCCGATGTCGTTTCCCTTTCAGCATTCGCCGATACGCCGGAGGGCAATGAGCTTAAAATGGTCGCTCAGTCCCTTCTTGCCACAATCGGCAAGGCCGACGCTACCGAAATATCGCTTGCAGATGTAATGTCTCGTCAAGCGACATTTTTGGCGGCAGAATTTAATGGCGATGGTGTACTTGTCCCCGGGCCGATTAAGGACGATGCGAAAGCCAAGCTTTTTGCAGATATTATTGCCACAACCGGCGGAGTAAACGACCGCAGCGGCGTAAAGGGCGTAGATAAGGCTACCATCGAAGCTTTTTATGGCGCGTGCAAGAGCCATCTTGAGTGGATTGAAAAGGGAAGGGTCGAGGCCGATACGATTCAACCCTTGGGCGATGCTACAGAAGGTGCCGTCGCTGCTCTTGAGGCGGTTCGCGCAAAGGTTGAAGACTATTTCCACCGTTGCCGTCTGGTTGCCTTTGACAGCACTGCATCGAAGCCCCTAAATCGCAGCGAGGCCGATTATGCCGCCATCGCTCAGGATGATATGGCAAAGGCCGCCGATGCCATTGCTGCCTTCCCGATATCCCGAATAGAGGCAGGGGCTCCATTACGCCTGCGTGAAGGGGTGAATCCCGAGTGGAGCCAACGCCTTGCCGCCTTTGCCGATAAGGTCGCATCGCCACTTTTGGGTAAGACATCCGATGTAATTACAGAAGAGGATTGGCGTACCGTTTGCGACAAGCTTAATCCATTTATAAAGTGGAAGGGCAGCATTGCCGGCGCAAATGTGGCTTCTTTAGGCGAGGCTCGCATTAAAGAGCTTTTGGCTGACGGTGCCACAAAGGATGCTATCTTGGCTCTTATCGAAAAGGATTTGGCGTGTTCCTCTGAAATTGCCCATCTTGATGACTTGGAGAAATTTGTTAGACTTCACGCAAATATCAACCGCTTCCTCAACAACTTTGTGAATTTCTCCGATTACTATAATCCGGAGAGAGAAGAAATTTACAGAGCCGGTCGCCTTTATATCGACGGACGCGTTTGCAAAGAATGTGTTTATGTTGATAATATGGCGGCACACGCGACTCTTGCCGCTTCAAGTAAAATTTTCTTGGCTTATTGCAATATTACCCGTCCGCAAACAGGAGAAAAGCGCGTTATTTGCGCTGCTGTCACGGCAGGCTTCGCATCTACAATCTGGGTCGGGCGCAACGGTATCTTTTATGATGCGAAGGGAAATGATTGGAATGCCGTAGTCGTTAAGATTTGCGACTGCCAGATTAGCCTTAAAGAAGCCTTCTGGGCTCCATGGCTTAAGATTAGCGATTTGATAGGGGCTCAGGTCAAGAAGCTCCTTTCAGCTCAGGAAACTGCGATGATGGGGGCAGCCACAACCAAGGTCTCTTCATCGATTCCCGCTACACCGCCAGCGGCTCCGGTTGCAGACCAAAAGCGCGATGGCGCGGCAATGGCATCATCGGTTGCCGCCGTCGGTATCGCAATCGGTATTATAGGCTCTGCAATCGGCGGACTGATTTCAGCCATCAAGGGTGTTTCCTTTATGCAAGGCATTCTTGGTGTTGTTGCCGTCTTTTTGATTGTTTCAGGACCTGCTGTAATCTTGGCATGGTTCAAGATTCGCGCCCGTGATTTCGCTCCCGTCCTTAACGCTTGCGGATGGGCTATCAATAAAAAGATGCGTATGCCGCTTCGCTTGAGCAATGTCTTCACTTATGAAGCCGTAATACCGATTGACTCAAAGATTGAGATGCACGACCCCTATAAAGAAAAGCATTTCTGGCGCAAGACGCTAATCGTCACAGTTTTGCTTGCTCTGATTTACGGGTGGGTTTGGTGGTTCCACAGCGAGTGGCTCCCTGAAAATTTGCGTCGCAAATGTCCTGTCGAGAAAGAAAAGGTTGAATGTGTTGAAAAGGCTGTTGCTCCAGAGGCGGAGCCAGCCTCGGCTCCCGCTCCCGCGGCTGATGCAAAGTAGTATGGAGCTGTAAAAGCCTCACGGAGGCTCTTTGATGAGTGATAAACCAACTAAATTTGATTTTCATTATGCAGTAGCCAATACAGAGGTTATACTTGCACCCAAGCGTAGCCTTGAAACATTCGGCAATACTATTCTGAATTATTCTCATGTCTCTGAGATGATGGACGAGGTCGGCAGAGTACGCATTCGAGAAGGGCGTATGCAAGCCTCAAGACCGCAAATTATTACACCGTCAGCCTATTCAAATTTAATGATGGAAGGTTTCGGGCAAGAGGCAGAAAAGTATCTCTCGTGGCTTCGTGAACACGAGGACGATATCCGCATTTTACAATACGGATATTCACTTAAACAGGAAGCCTTTAGCGAAGAGATTGTAACTGGCTCTTTGGAGTCGGTTCTCGAGCGGGTGAAAAAGACCGTCGAAGCCAAAAACGACCCATTCAGCGGTGTTATCAAGGGTGTTGACAATCCATGGGATGTTTGCCTTGTCCGTTTCTTTTGGGTCGTCATGCATGCATCGGTAGCCGATAATGTCCGTGAGTTAAACGAACGCAATATGTTTGAGATGGAGGCAGGGGTGCCCTTTGCCGTCCGTCAGGAAATCGAGCAAGCCTTTGCGGCCGCTTCGAAGGATCCTTCGCTGGTAAAGCCGCTGGGTCAGATGCTTAAGAGATACGGTGTCTTTGAACACTATCAGGATCGCTTCTTTGCGCTTTTACGGGGATAGCGCCCGGCATTTCTTACTCCGTTTATAATATATGAGATATGGACGAAGATAAGATAAAGTCGGCGACAGATGATGAAGATGTCAAGCTGATGCTTGCCGTCAAGGATGGGGATGATCAGGTATTTGAGCAACTTGTTCTTCGTCATCAGAAACCATTGTTGAACTTTTTCTGCAGATTGGGCGTTAATATATCTGATGCAGAAGATTTGGCGCAGCTGACTTTTGTTCGTCTATATCGCTACAGAGCAACCTATGAGCGGACTGCAAAGTTCACAACATATCTTTACCTGCTCGCCAGGCAGGTCAGGATTGACGAGGTTCGCAGGCAGATTAAGATTTCAAAGGTCAAGGATGCCGCTAAAGGCGTAGCTGAAATATTCGAGGCTGCGTCAAATGATAAAGCCCCAAATAGCTTGCAGGATGATTTGCAAGTGGCGCTGCAATCTTTAGACGAGCCTCATCGCGAGGTCGTGGTTTTAGGTATGCTTCGAGAACTGCCGTATCAGGAAGTCGCCGAAATACTTAAAATTCCGGTCGGTACAGTCAAATCGCGTATGCATCATGCACTCAAGCAGCTTAAAAAATTTCTTGAATCATGAAAACGCAAAGCGACAATTTAGAGCAAGACAAGGATTTGCTAGAGTTTAGGCGGCTCCTTTCAAACGGCAGATGTAAAGTCGTAGACGAGGTTGAGCCAAGTCCCGATTTTACATCACGCGTTCTTCTTGCAATAGATGAAAGTGTCGAGAAAAACCAAAGGGCGGAGTGGGCTAGTCTCGCCTCTGCACGCAACCTTGATGTGTCGGATATTGTTGAGCCTAAAAATGATTTTTCCGTCAGTGTGCTTAAAAAGGTCAAGCAAACCAAAAGGCTTTCTCAAATCAAGCTTATATGGCGTTATGCCGCGGCGGCTGCCGCAGTTCTCGCCATTGCGCTGTTGGTCATACCCGAAAAGCATGGTGCCCGCCCGGTCGCAATGCGAACAGGCCCCTATTCTGATAGAAATCTCGATGAGGCAAAGGCCTTTACACAGGTGGACAGCGCTATAGATTGGCTGGCATCCCATCAAGAGCCTGACGGCTCATGGGCGCCTAAGGTCGTAGGGGGCAAAGAAGCGTTTAGACCGGCCCTAACCGCGTTAGGAATGATGGCCATAGGCCGCCATGCCCAAGAGCGTAGGTCGGATGCCATAAAGAACGCTGTGAACGCACTCCGTTCAATGCAGCAAAGTGACGGCTCTTTTAATCTTGACAAGCAAACGCAATTATACAATCACGCCTTCGCAACCTATGCTCTCATTGAGCATGCCAAAAACAATGGAGCCGGGCTTGATGAAATAATCGCCGAAGCCATTGCCTTTTCAGTTGCTAATCAAAATCCTTACGGAGCATGGGATTATCAAAAAGACGGTTTTGGCAATGCGGCATTAACCCTATGGCAAGTGTCATTGCTTATTGAGGCCAATAAGCTTGGTTGGCGCGATAACGACGGTGCGCTTCGTAGAGCCGTCGCATGGCTCAAAAGGGAAAGTGCAAAAGGAGTATTTGATTATCGCCAAACGCTAGACCGCCAGCATGCCTCCGCATCGGGTGGCATAATCCTGACACAACTGGCAACCGAAGCGTTAGTCCAATTCTGCAATGAGAAGCCATCACTAAATGCGTTGGCGGCAACTGCAAAAACTTCATTTGATACGGCCTATGGCAGATATACCGTCCGCCAATTAGGCAAAGAGTCGGCACTTGATTCGGTCTTGTGCAAGACATTCCGCGGGGGAGAGGATTTTTATCCTACCCTTATAGCTCTTTTATCATCAAGGCGTTATTAGCGGCATCTGTTGCTTGCCAATTTTTGCACATCGTATTTGCGCGCCTGCCGCTGGTCTTGTCTTGATTTGTCATGGCAATGACAGTTTCCGAGTACGATGGAAGTGCTGTGCCGCTGATTTTTTTTATGATTCGCCAAAAGTTGATTGCCGCCCGTGATTTTTGAGCGCGTCTTGAAGAATTTTTTTCTGTTTTGTATAATACTCAAGTTGATTAGGAGGTTACTAATTTATGGATAATTCAAATGTTACAAAGATAGTTGAATCACAAGGGGCTGTCCTTGAGCGTATCAGGCAAGAAATCGCCAAGGTTTTGGTCGGGCAGGAGCATCTTGTTGACGATTTGCTGGTGGCTTTGGTCAGTGGAGGTCACATTTTGCTTGAAGGTGTGCCAGGACTTGCAAAAACAACCGCTATTCAGACATTGGCAAAGGTTTTAGGACTTCAATTTCAGAGAATTTCGTTTACCCCTGATTTGCTTCCCGCAGATGTGATTGGCACTTTGATTTACAATCAGCGCAACGGGTCGTTTGAGCCTCGCAAGGGACCTGTTTTTACGAACCTTCTGTTAGCCGATGAGATTAATCGTGCCCCAGCTAAGGTTCAAAGTGCGCTTTTGGAGGCTATGCAGGAGCGTCGTGTCACATTGGGTGATACCACCTATGATTTGCCGTCTCCATTCCTCGTTATGGCAACTCAGAATCCTATTGAACAAAAGGGTACTTATGCTTTGCCCGAGGCGCAAGTTGACCGTTTTATGCTGAAGAGCGTTGTCGGTTATCCTTCACGCGACGATGAGCGCCGCATTATGAATCGCTTTACTCAGCGCACGCCTGTCGAGGCTCAAGCTGTCGTCACTCCCGACGAGGTCGTGGGGCTCCGCTCTGCTCTTGAGAATGTTTATTGCGATGAGAAGGTCGGCGAGTATATTCTCGATATAGTCAGCGCAACTCGTGACCCTGGTTCCTTTAGGGTGAATGAGCTTGCTGGTGCCATTGAGATGGGTGCATCTCCACGCGCTACCCTTTGGCTGCAGATAGGTGCCCGCGCGAAGGCCTTGATGCGCGGACGCCCGTTTGCAACGCCTCAGGATGTTAAGGAGGTCGCTCGAGGAGTTCTTCGTCATCGAGTTATCCTGTCGTATGAGGCGGAGGCTGAAAACTTGACTTCTGATGATGTTGTCGAGAAGATTCTCGCCGCAATCCCGGTTCCTTGATCTTTTATAGATTGTCTGTGAGATGTCCAATTCGCAGGTAGATTTTGAAGAGCTTCGCAAGCGAGTCAATAAGATTCGGCTCTTGACGATGCGCCTTGTAAGTGAGGAACTTTCCGGTGAATACCATTCTTCATTTAAGGGGCAGGGTATAGAGTTTGATGAGGTGCGCCCATATGTTCCCGGCGACGATGTGCGCACCATTGACTGGAATGTTACGGCTAGAACGGGCGTGCCGTATATAAAGCGTTTTGCGGAGGAGCGCGAGCTTACGGTGATATTCATAGTCGATGTCTCTGGCTCGCAGGGATGTGGCAGCGCTGGTCGCTCTAAGTCAGAGCTTGCCGCTTTGGTGACGAGCCTTTTGGCTATGTCGGCGACAGAAAATGGCGACAATGTGGGGCTTGTCAATTTTAGCGACAAAATAGAAAAGTACATCCCTCCAAGGCGTGGTCGAACGGCTGTTATGCGACTTGTCCGCGATGTTTTGGCTGCTGACCATGCAGGTGCAGGAGGGACTGATATTGCCGCTGCGCTTAGGCATTTCAATAATTTCCACAAGCGTCATGCCTTGGTCTTTCTGATTTCGGATTTTCTTGACGATGCCTTCAAGCACGAGCTTAGCGTCGCGTCTCGACGCCATGACCTGGTCGCGATATCACTTTCGGATCCAAGTGAGTTTGAGCTGCCAGATGCCGGTTTGGTTGAGCTTGCCGATCCAGAGACAGGAGAGGTGATGTTGGTCGATTCATCTGCAAATTCCGTCAGGGAGGCTTTTTACAAAGCGGCGCAGGAGCATCGCGATTCTTTGACTAAGACATTTATCTCTTCTGGAGTAGATGAGGTTGCGCTTTCAACCCAGGATACCGATGATGAGATTGTCTCAAAGCTGCGTAGGCTATTCTTGCGGCGTGCAAGGAAGGGGGCCGGAAGATGAGACCTTTTTTCTTTTCTCTGTTGTGGATTGCGGCTCTGTTTTTTAAGCCATTTGTTTTAGCGGCTCCTTTTGAAAGTGAGCTTCTTTCGGGGCAGGCTCAAATTCATTTTGTCGGTGATGAAGAGGTGTTGTCTCTCGCCTCTGATTATACGGCGTCAATTGTAGTCAAGGCTCCTAAAGAAATTACGGTTAAATTGCCGTCGCTCGAAGCTATGCGGTCGCGTTTCCAAGGGTTTGCCTTGGCAGAGGGATATTCACAGGGCGAGCGTGAGCTTGCCGATGGTATGAAGGAACTTGTCGTTAGATGGCGGCTTGTCGCCGATCCTGCGGCTGCGCGTTTTCGCCTTGCACCTTTTGCCGTTGAATTTTTCGATGACAATGGACTTCCAATCGGAAGCGAGGCGACAGCGCCAATTCTCTTTCCCTTGGCGTCATTGCCTTCTGCCGATGGCACAATTGAGATATCACCTCGAAAGTTTTTTGTAATGCCATCATGGCAAACGGTTGGTAGGTGGATTCTTTACCTTCTTTGTGCTGTTATTGTCATTGCCGCTCTGGTGTTCGTCTTGTCGCGTATTCGCCGTTCTGTGCGATTGCATAAAATGTCGCCTTCAGAGCGTGCCCTTGCTGAACTTGCCGCGCTTTTGGGGCGGAGGCTTGCGGATCGCGGCCTTTTCAAGGACTATTATGTCGAGCTTACTCATGTTGTTCGCCGTTATATCGAGCGCTCGTATGCGATTCGAGCACCACGCTTGACTACTGAGGAGTTTTTGGAATCCGCGAAGAAGCACCCTCATTTCACAGAGGAATCTTTAAGGTATCTAACTGAGTTTCTCAAGTCTGCGGATATGGTTAAGTTTGCAGGGCAGTCAGCAACGGCAGAGAGCGCAGGCGAGGCGGCATCATCTGCCAGGCGCTATATTGAGCGCGATAGCCTCGCAAGGGCTGCCGTTGATAAACAAGTAGAGGGAGGTCGCTGATGAACTTCCGATTTGCAGCCCCTTGGCTTTTTTTGTTTTTAATTCCACTGCTTTTTGCAGCTTGGAGGATGCTGCGTCGTCCAAGCCGCCCCACGGCAATACCTTTTGCTCCGATAAGGTTTCTACCTACTAAAACAGCCACCTGGCGTGGCTTTATGGTTAGGGCTCTTCCTTGGTTTTTTACCGTAGGGGCGTCTTTACTTGTCGTTGCCGCCGCCCGTCCGCAAACCTTCTTTGCGCGAGAGACCCGTTCAGTTGATGCCATCGCGATTGCAATGGTTGTCGATGTCTCGGGTTCGATGCAAGCTTTGGATTTAGCTTCTAATCCTCATGCTCCGAATGCTCAAACGCGTCTTGATGTCGTTAAGGACGAATTCGGAAAGTTTATCGATAAGCGTCCCGATGATTTGATTTCTTTAATAACATTTGGCGGCTTTGCTTCAACCCGTTGCCCGCTTACGGCTGACCATGGTGCTGTAATGCAGTATCTTGATACTGTCGCAATCCCAGGGATGGGGGCTGATGATGAGGGGCGGCAAGTTTCATCGGAGGAGACTTTGACAGCCGTTGGTGACGGACTTACCACTGCCTGTGCAAGATTGCAGGAATCCGAATTGAAGACCAAGATTGTCGTGCTTCTTTCTGATGGCGTCTCTAATACGGGTTTGGTCAAGCCGGCAAGAGCTGCGGCAATTGCCAAAGAGCTGGGAATTAAGGTCTACGCAATTGGTATAGGCTCAAAGACCGGTCAGGCACCTTTTCGGACCCATGATGCCTTTGGACGCTCCATCGTCGCGATGGGACTTGTTGAATTTGATGAAGCGGAGTTGAAATCACTTTCAGAGACGACTGGAGGCCGTTATTATTCAGTAACCGACAAGGCTGGCTTTTCGGCTGTCATGAAGGAGATTGACGCATTGGAAAAGACTCATGTCGAGCGTGATGTCTATAACAACTATAATGAGCGCTTTGTGGTGCCGCTATTAACGGGAGCGGCGTTGCTGGTGCTTGCAGTTTCTGTGGGGCTGATATGCCTCCGTCGACCATTGTGAGGTGACTATGAGATTTTGTTTCCCATGGCTCCTTCTTCTGTTGCCAATATTTGCAGGGATTGCCATAACCGCTTTTTACTTGCTACGCAAAGGGAACTCTCGGCTTGTTCTCTTTGCTACGCCAGCAATCTTGAAACGCGCAGGTCTTGTTTCAAAGACTGATGGCTCACATGGCCCTCGCTTCAGTGTGCTTCCATTTGTTCAGCTCTCGTTATTAACGGCTGGTCTGATGTTGCTTGTAATTGCCGCCGCTCGCCCGCAATGGGGCAAGGCTGAAATGCTTGAAAGCAGTCGCGGACGAAGTCTTCTTATTGCACTCGATGTTTCACGCTCCATGCTAGTGTCCGATGTCCACCCAAACCGTCTTGAACGCGCAAAGGTTGATATATTGGATTTGATTGCCGATTTGCGTGGCGATAGGGCGGGAATTCTGGTCTTTAGGGGTAAGGGATTGATGCTTTGCCCACTTACGACAGATTACGCCTTTTTGCGACAGGCCGTTGACGGTATTTCAGTAGATTCAGCACCTCGCGGTGAAACAGATATCGCAGATGCAATCTCAAAGTGTCTTGTCGGTCTGGAAGGCGCCTCTAGTGACAATTGCGCAATATTGCTGATTTCAGATGGTGAGGATTTGGCAGGACGCGCACAACGCCTGGCAAAAAGCGCGGGTGAACGGGGAATCCCAATCTTTACGGTTGGTATAGGAGATACCTCTGGGGCAAGCGTTCCATCTCCCGACGGCAAAGGAACAATGAAGTTCGGTGGTAAGGATGTTAAGTCGCGTTTGACAGAATCCACTCTTAAAGAGATCGCTGCGGCGTCTGGCGGTGTCTATATCCCTCTTGCAACTTCAGGAACCGCCTCAACTACACTTGGCGCAATTTACCGTCAACATTTAACGCGCATAGCAGCAGAGGAATTTGAGGAAATGCTCGCAAATCGATTTGTAGAACGCTATCAACTCTTTTTGATACCCGCGCTTGTTTTTCTCCTTGTGGCAGCAATGCTTTCAAAAGGGCGACCATCTTCGCCTAAGCGAAGAGTAGGGGTGACGCTTTTGCTCGCCTTGCTTATGCCGGTGATTCTTAAAGCTAATGAAGTACCAAGCTCTCCCCAAGCGACATCAACGCGTGATTTGCGCACGGCATATAATCAGGCTGTTGACGCTTATGCAGGTGGAGATACCACAAATGCGGCAGCTATCCTTTTACCAATCTCTAACCGCAGAGATTTTCCCGAGGCCGCCGAGTTGTATGGAGCCGCCGAATTTGCCAAGGCCTTTGATCCTGCTCTTGCAACGAATGCGGCAGCGCGAGTCGAGCATCTCTCAAAGGCTGCGTTGGCATTTCAGACAAGCATGGCTGACTCCACCCAAGATGAACGAAAGCTGCGTAACCTCAATAGGGCTATTATTGCTCTGCCAGCCCTTAGGGAAGAGGCTCGAATTGCTGCTGTAATGGCAAAAGAGGAAAAGACACCGCCACCTCAATTGATTTCAAGAATGTTAAATACTCAGCGCGAAATTTATCAAAGGCAGGAAATGCTGGAGACAAATTCAAATGCGGCGATTCGAATTGATGGCTATGAGGAACTTGCAAAAAAGCAGCAGTCAAATATTGATTTATGGATTCCATTGACACCCGCATTGACGGATCCGTCTGTACTTACAAATGAGGCTCATAGGGCAGAAATGCAAAAGGCTCTTGATAATATGCAAAGTCGTATGGTCAGCTTAAAAGACGCTCTTTGCAATCTTGATAAGACAACTTCTGAAACATCGGCGCTTTCAGAAAATGACATCTTTAATCTGTGGACAATGGTTGCCGAGCCGCCAGCCTTGATAGATGAAGATATTTTATGTGAAACCAATGTCGTAGAAAGTCCACTTAAACCAAAGTGGCGCACCAGAGACAGCGGCGAGACGGCACTAGCTCTCACAACTCTCTTTGCTGAAAGATTTCCAAAGTGGGCGGAAAATTACATCCAGCAAGATGCACAGCGCCGTCAGCAGGAAGGGTCTACAAATGCGCCAACCTTTACAGAAGAAAATGTCGCAAAAATAAATGAGCTTTTAGAACCATTGCATTGGATTCAGCAGGATACCTGCAAGCAGACAAATATTACAGAGAAAGTTCTCGGCGCATCTGAGGCGCTTGATATACTCTACAAAATAAGAGATTTGCTTCCCAAAGATGGCAATGGTGGCGGAAGTTCCCAAAATCAGGCGCAACCAGAGCAGAATCAGGAACAGAAACAAGAGCAAGAGCAGAATCAAGAACAGAATCAGCCTCAAGACCAGAACGAAGAGCAGCAGGAGAAGGCCGCCGAAGAAGAAAAGAAGGAAGATACGCCCCAAGATGTAGAGGAAGATTTACGGCGAGCGTTACAGCGCGAACGCGAGCATGAGGCTGAAAAACAACGCCAAAGGCGAGATTTCCCCATGTCTCCCAATGTGCGAGATTGGTAGACAGCTGAATTCATTTTTACGAGACAAACAATTAGATTGAGGGATATAGTTGAAGATCGCAGTTCTTTCAGATTTACACTTGTCTGATGGGCTTGATGAATCCCATTTGAATGTTTTGAGAGAGGCCCTAAAAATCTGTCGTGAAAATAACGCCGATGTTGTTGCTTGTGCAGGCGATATGGTCAAGGCAGGGGCTTGTGCGGCCGCTTCGTTTTTAATTGAAAGCCTCAAGAAATTGCCGCTGCCGGTCGTAGTGACAAAAGGCAATACTGAAGATGGTATTGACGGTATCGACGAATTGATTAAAGATCTTCGGTTATACATTTCTCAAGAGGTGGAGGTCTTAACAACCGAAGCAGAACCTCCTCCCGATAGCAAGTCAAAATTTCGTATTCTTGTAGGTCATTACCCCATGCGCACGCTGCCGTGCAATGTAGATCTTCAGATAGCAGGGCATCTGCATCGCGACAGTAGCAATGGTAAAATTGAAATTGTGCGCGGACTAGATCCTGACAAGGTTATCGGGGGACCGCCGGCCGTTGCATTCTTTGAGATTGAGAACGGCAGGTACAATCGTAAAGATGTCTCATTAAAGGGCTTTACTGTCGCCGAATGGAGTAAGTCTGAACGAATGTCATTATTCAGACAGATTGGCGTTGCCATCAAGGTCGATCCTGTAGAAGAACTCAACCGCGCGGTCGAGCTTAATATGCCCGCGGTCGAGGTCCTCTACAATCTGCTGAAAAATGAGAAATGCCCTTCGGCAATAGCGAATTATTTAAGAGAGACAAAAGGTGTCCTCTCAATACATTTGCCAGACATCTCATTTGAAAAACCCGACGCAGTGTTAGAGTATATAAAAAAAGCTGTTGATCTAGGTGCAAAGCAGTTTACACTTCATGTGCCGAAGGTTTCAATCCAAAAAATGGCAAAACCTGAAAACTTTGACCAGATATGTGATTTTTATTGTCATGCAATTAGTGCTGCCCCCGATGCGGTTTTTGGAATTGAGAATATGCATATGGTCAGCGGAGAGAGCGAATTCGACAGACGCTTCGGATATACTCCAGATGAACAGATGTCGATAATAAGAAAACTTCGCCATCTCATTCCAAATAGAAGAATCGGTGCGGTATTAGATATCGGTCATGCCCGAAACAATGGTGTTTTTTATCAGCAGTATTCTTTAAGTCACTGGTATGAGGCATTGCGCGGAGAAATTGCGGCAATGCATCTGCATCAAGTCAGGCAGAGTCCTGACGGTCTTCATAACCACACGCCAATTACCGGCTGGTACGAAAGTTTAATATCGCTTGCGTCGTTTATCAGCGAGTGGAAAAATGGCACATTCAAAGATGCGCTATTATTTGTAGAGTGCCGTGGAGGATGGGAAAGTAGTTACAGCCTATTCAAAAATGAGTTGCTTGTATAACTCAGCGCGGAGAAATTATGAGCCAAGTAAAAATAGAAGAGCTAATTGCGAGCGAAGGATACACAGTCACCAAAGATTCCTTTTATGGTTTTGAGCGACTGCGTTTCAACTTTCAAGGGTACAATGCCTGGATAGTACTCCCAAGTGATTATACAAACGAGTCAAGACCATGGACATGGACCATGCAGTGGGCAGAGTCATTTGTTCCAAGAACACCAGCATTGCATCTATTACGACAAGGCTGGCATCATGTGACAATTGACACCTTCAATCACCGTATGGACGAGCAAGGGATTAAAGTCAGTCAAGCATATTATAATTTCTTAACCTCAAGACTATCCTTTAATAAGCGAGCTTGTCTAATCGGAATGAGCTGGGGAGGCTTCTTCTCAACGCGATTTGCAATTGCCAACCCAAAGGCGGTTGCGGCAATATACTATGATTGCCCACTCTTAACCTTTGAAAATTTTCAAGAAGGTACACGAAAGACAATCCTTGAAGCTATCGGACCATGGGCAGAAACTGCCTCGGAAAGCTGGCTCGATGACCCGAGAATGCCATTAAATATGGCAGAGTCACTTGCCAAAACAGAAATTCCGATATATCTAGTCTATGGCGGAGCTGATAGAGTAGTGCCCCCTGAAAATAACTGCGAAGCATTCATTCCAAGATACCAGGCCGCTGGCGGTAATCCCATTGTCTGCAAACGCAATCTCTTCGGGCATCATCCTCATGGTTTGGAAGAAAGCGACCAGTCTATCGCCAACTTCTTCATCCAAAGCATCCAATAGTGCAGTTCAAGAGCAACCGAGAAACTGCTATCAGCTTTTTTAAGTGTCAGACTATTACACTTGACATTTCACTCACACCTTACTATACTCAATCGAAAAATTTAACTTCATGCTAAGAATTATCCAGAACTATAATCTCAAAGACTTATAAGTGTCAGGCTATTTCACTTGACATCCCGCCACGAGCTTACTATATTGAGCCCAAAATTAAACTTCATGCTAAGAATTAACTCAATCTAGAATCTCATTTCATAAAACAACATCAAATATTCTTAAACTGCAAAGCTAATACATCATCGCTGACCACGCTAATATTGGAAGTTGGGATTGGATACTGGCAAAAGTGGTACAATTTTGCGACTGTAGTCGCATCCATAGCCTTAAAAAAGGTCTTTGGTGAGATTTTTGGATACACTCCCCCATTCGGGGCGGTAGGCTCCGTTACGAGTAATGCAGATTGTCTGGATTTTTTCTTAGCCTTGGAATGAAACTGGGGATTTTTGGAGGTCTCTTGCTGAATAGAGCTTTATGCCATCCCAGTTTTTACATAGACCTATGCCACGCGCGCCTGATTTGCGACCTATGCTGAAGGCATATTTGTGTTTTGCCACCTGTTCATCAACAAAATCTTTTGAACCGAAGATTGCTCCATAGGTGAAGTGGCGTACTTTGCAGCGTAAGAGGATTTGCAGTGGCAACTCGCCCTTTTTATCGATTATCTCTTGTATCTTTTCGGCCGGGAATACATCTGTGCCGCTTAAGTAGAGCTTTTGGCGGTAGGTTTCTATGTGTTTTTTGAAGTCTGAGACTTTGGCGTCTGGATTGTAGATGCGCGCTATGCCGTGCATTGCATTGGAGTTGCCTCGTAAGGCTGAGGCGTAGCCTGACCATTTGTAGTCTTTTGGGTCGTCTACTATGCCTGCACGGACGGGATTTAAATCAATGTAGGCTGATACGGTTGAAAGGGTATGGGCTGTGCCTTCTAGGAGAGTGCTATAGAAGCGTCCATCCCACATGGAGCCTGTATTGGGATTGTGGGCGTGATACCAGATTGAGAAGCGTTGCTTGAGGTTTTGTATAAATGGAGTGATATCGCCCATGCGCCGTTTGAGCATCATTTGCTCTTCTTCAAGTCGTTTCAAGTGATTGCCGTGGCGGTACATTATCCATCTGTCTTTGAGGGACTGCGCCTGATCTGCTCCATAAAGGGTCTTTACGCGATAGATCAGCATTTCTTCAGTAATCTCGGTCGGTATTGGAACATGGGCAAGGATATGGAAATGGTTGTCCATTACGCAATAGTTGAGTAGCTCTATGCCGCTGAAGATTGCTATACGGCGAAGCATGTCGACAAAGACCGACTTGCCCTCTGGGCTCAATAGAAACTGCTGTAGGGCGCAGCGGCTTACGATGTGGTAATAACCTTCTCCGTCATTTTTGATTCGTGGCTTACGCATAATTGACTCCTTGTTTTTGGGTTGTGTAATAATAAGTATATTGGATATAGAGAATAATGTCAAGTTTAACAGTCTGACACCGCTGAGCAGGATAATTTTTCTTGACATAATGCACTTATATGGAGTATGATAGAAGTACGATTTCCTAAAAGGGGAAGCGGGGAGTAGCGCAGTCTGGTAGCGCGTTTGGTTCGGGACCAAAAGGTCAGGGGTCCGAATCCCCTCTCCCCGACCATGTTGGAATGAAGTAACCCCGTCGGGGCGTAGCGCAGCCTGGTAGCGCGTTTGCTTGGGGTGCAAAAGGTCTCGGGTTCAAATCCCGACGCCCCGACCATCTTCTTCCTTTCTTGTTTTGTTTGCCAACTTAGCTCAGCTGGTAGAGCAGCGCATTCGTAATGCGCAGGTCATGGGTTCGATCCCCTTAGTTGGCTCCATATTATGTAGCCACAGACATTTGTTTTGTGGCTTTTTTGCAACAAAGAGGAGAGTTGCTATGAGAATGGTGAAAGACAAGGAAATTTTGGTAGGAGCCGATTTTGCGGGATTCCCTTTGAAGGAGGTTGTTGTAGCTCACCTTGAGAAAAAAGGGTGGAAGGTTACTGATATTGGTGTCCGTAAGGACTCTGATCCTAATGATACCGATTTAATGTTTCATCGTGTTGGTCTTAGGGCTGGCGCTATGATTTCAGAGGGTGAATTCGAAAGAGCATTGCTTTTTTGCGGCACAGGAATGGGTATCCATATTGCTGCAAGTAAATGTCCTCATGTCCATGCAGGCGTTGTTGAAAGCGTTCCCGCCGCTCTTCGTGCAATTACCGGCAACGGTGTCAATGTTTTAGCTATGGGGGCTTTTTATGTTGCTCCTGCAATGGGTTGTGATATAGCGGATGCCTATCTTAATGCAGAGCTTGGTTCTGGGTATGAATGGTGGAAAAATTTTTACGAATTCCACAAACTTGCCATTGATGAGCTTGAGGCATTTGACTATGAAGAATTCAAGAGGAATGGTTTTAAGGTAAATAAGCTTGGTGATTTCCCGCTTAAACTTGAAACAAAAGATTCCTAATAATACCCGAATAATCAGATAGAGCATGTTTTGCTGATTAGTTGAATCGCTTTGTTATTGTTTTGGCGAAATTTCAACTATACATTGCAACAATAACAGTCTGATGGCTAAAATCTGATACATTATACCCTACGCAGTTGATATGTCAAGTGTAATAGTCTGACCCCTGAAGGTTAATGATTGTGGTGGATGGTGGCGGACGGAGCCACCACCGCAGAACTCTTAGAGAGAAACTGAAAAGGCCTGTCCCCTTAAAAGGTTACACAGCGTCATTTGCGACATCAAATGATGTTTTGTGTTTTTATATAAAAAAATATTAAACCTTCGTAAAATGTTGCAATGTAATAATGTATGTATAAATTTTATGGGGGGGGTGATTTCAAAGCAAAAAATTTGACAATCTTTTTTATAAAGTATAAATTATTAACATTAGGTTAAATAAAAGACTTTCTCGGAATGCGTGTTCCAGGTTTTTTATGTAAACTTGGTTTTACCCACACTTTTTAAGGAAGAAACATGTTTTTAAGAAGTTTTGCAGTTTTTAGTTTTTTTGCAGTAATTTTTTCTGCAAGTGCGGCGCAGATTTATGTTGTAAATGGTAATGCAGATGCGGCGGAACCTTATGATTCTAAGGATAATGCTGCTGCCAGTGTCCAAACTGCAATTAACTATGCGGCGGCGGGGGATGAGATTATCATTGCGGCTTCGGGCGACGCTTATGGTTCATTTACTATAAATAAGGGTGTTACGGTCCGCGGCGAATCGGGGAATTTTCATGATGTCCTTGTGGTGGGGACTGATAGTGCAGCAAATACTGTGACCATCAGCAGTTCGGCGGCGGTTCTTTCCAGTATTACTGTAAAGGGCGGATTGCGGTGCATTTACAATAGCGGTGGCGGCATAGTCACAAATTGTTATGCGACCGGTGGTAATCCTGCTGTTAAGCAGAATGGAAGCGGTCACGGAATATACAACAACAACGGAAAGGTGTTGGATTCTGTAATTGATGGTTGTCGCTCTTCTGACCACTTTGCGGGAATCGGTTATTATCAAACGGGGGCAAATGCACTTGGTGATCGTTTGACTATTACAAACAATTATGCCAATCAGACTTTTGGCAATTGGTCTGGTGAGAATAAGAATACGGACTTTGGCGCTCCCGGTGCGGCAATTATGGGCGGAATTCTCCGTAATTCAATTATCGCAAGGAACCTCCCGAAGGCAATATCTAATATGGGCAGCTGGTATATTTCAACGGGTGTATACGCAAAGAATGCGCGCGTTATAAATTGTACAATTTATGGTAATACTTCGCCTACTACAACATCAAGGGCTTTTGCGGCATTGACGGGAACGGGTGGCAGATTTGAAAACTGCATTATTGACAACAATTTATGCGGTACTGCCGTGGCGAATTGGGGATTTACCTCCGCAGATTTTATAAATTGCGCAACAGCACCTGTTGCCGGACTTGGCGTTGGAAATATAAATATCGCTGATGCCGGATGGTCTTTTTCCTCTTCGGAGAGGGTTTTGAAGGCAGAGGACGGGAGTACTCTTATTGATGCAGGTTTGAATTCTTCAACGGTTGAGGATGTCGGACTTGTCGACTATTATGGAAATCCCCGCACAGTCAATTCTATTGTTGATATCGGTCATGAGGAGTGCCAACCGGGAATTATTTCAGCAAGATATACATCTACTGAGGGGTTTGTCGGCTTTGCTCCACTTTCAACTACGCTAAAGGCTTTTACTTCGGGTAAGACTGAGGGGGTTGTTTACTATTGGGATTTGGACGGCGATGAGTCGGCAGATATTTACGGCAGCGATAAATCGGTAATAGATTATGTTTTTAATGAAGCCAAGGATGTCAGTGTGACATTGTATGTTACCAACTCGGTCGGAAATTCGGCTAAGATGAAGCAGATATTCAGTATTAAAACGATGCTTCAATATGTCGATTCGGCATCTTCCAATCCCCAGCCGCCATACGCTACACCCGAGACGGCGGCAACGACTTTGCAGGAGGCTATTGATACGGCTGTTGAAGGTGGAACGATTATAATCAGGAAGGGGTCGGTTTTAAAGTATACTGTTCCTATCAATATTAACAAGAAACTTACAATTGTCGGTGAGACCGGCGATTTTAACGATTGCATTATCGATACTTCGGGGTCGCATCGTATCTTGAATATATTGCATCCTGAGGCTGTATTGTCATCAGTAACTGTCAGAAACGGTAATTACAATAATGATAGTCAATGCGGAGCGGGTATTACAATACACGATGGCGGCACGGTGACGAATTGCCGGATTACGGCCTGTATCGGATATGGTGCGGGAACGGGAGTTTATAACAATAACGGTCATATTGTCGATTGTGTTATTGACAATATAAAGATGCACGATACATCAAATGGCAACAGTCAGAATTACAATTATAAGGGATTGGGCATTTGGCAATCGGGGGTAAATGCGATTACCGAGCGTTGCATTATCACTAATTGCTATTCTCCTGTTTTATTTGCATGGAAGGACAATCATGCAGGAGGTGCCGTTTATCTTACAGGCGGCACTATCCGCAATTGTTATATTGCAAATAACTTTGCCGGTAAGATGGTTGGAAATACAGCTTCTGCGCGCCTGACAACGGGTGTCTACGCTTCGGGCTCTTCGATTGTCGATAATTGCACAATTTTGAATAACACTACAGAGGGGAGTACCCGCAATTTGGCATACGGCTTGAATTTGGTCGGCGCGGCAATAGCAAGGAATTGCATTGTCTTGGAGAATGGTGACGGCTTTGCCGAGACGAACAATTGGATTGGTGCCGTCGGAGCCTTTACAAATATGCTTTCGACTTCTGTGGAGGAGATTTCAGGCGGAGTCGAAGCTAACGCTCGTTCATATATAATTGACCCGATATCAAAGATTGCCGTTTGCCCTGTGGAGTCTGGCGCGGTTGGCGCGGGTTTGGCGTTGGATTGGATGAGCGGTGATATCGATTTGTTTGACAACAGGCGCATCAGCGGTTCTTTGCCCGATATCGGCTGTGTGGAGTCTGACAAGTTGGGCGTATACTGTTCTTTCAGCGCAGATAAGGTGAAGGGGCTTGACGCTTTTACTTCAACATTTACACCGAATGTTGCAGGTGAAGGCGTGACAGCTTCTTTGACTTACTGTTGGGATTTTGGCGATGGCACCGAGGTTGTGTCAAGAACGACCCGGGACCCTGTCGAGCATACTTTTGCGTATCCTGATACCGACTACGGCGAGAAAATTGTTACGCTCACAGTTCGCAACAGTCAGGGCGATGCTGTAGCGTCTTTTTCTGACTTGATTACGCTGGCTCCAACCCGCGTTTATGCCGCTAACGGGAACAGCAACGCCAAGTATCCATACGCAACTCCAGAAACGGCTGCTCCGAATATTCAGACGGCGATAGATGCCGCTTATGACGGGACGGAGGTTGTGGTTTTGCCATCGTCATCATATTATAATGTTTCTTCGGCTACTTTGGTTATCAAAAGGAATATCATTCTTTCCGGTTCTACTGGCAACTACAAGGATGTTGTGATTGATGCCAACAACAAGCGCAGGGTTATGTTGATAACAGCCAAGAATGCACTTGTCCGCAATGTTACAATCAGCCGTGGAAACGGAAGCAATAATGCCCACTCACCCCGTGGCGCGAGCATTAAGATGACGGGGTCGGAAATTCGTAATTGCCGTATAACGGGAGCTACCGGCAATGACGGGCTTCTGGCTCAGGGTATCTGGTGTGAAAACGGAAGGGTTATCGGTTGCGTCTTCGACAACAATAAAAATACCCAAGGTCATACCGTTGGGCTTGGAATTCATGCGTTGGGCCGTTCATCATTGATTGACCGCTGCGTCTTTACCAATAATAATTCAACAACCGGGTTTTACCATTGGGATCAGTATCGCATAGCTGTTGTAGCCATCTATGAGGGAACGATTCGCAATTCGCTGATTGCCCATAATACATACGGTACTTCAAGTGCCTGCGGTACTGGCGTGGGTGCTATCGGCTTATACGGGAGTGCTGCTACGATTGAGAATACTGTTGTAGTCAGCAACAGGTGGAAATCTGGTCAATTTGTGAATATCCGCGGCGGTGTTGCACTTGAGAATGCTTGCACTGTCATAAACAGCATAATCGATGAGAATTATGCTCCAACGGGTCTTTCAAATCACATTGTTTTGAATAATTCTAAGGTTAATTACAGCGCGACAAATCCCTACGAGGGAATCGGAGAGAATAATATGCTGTCGAGTGCGGCCGATTACGCTTTCGTTCCCGGCGGCAAGTTCTTATTGCCGCTGTCGTCTCCTTTGATAGGTGCAGGTCTAAATTTGCCTTGGATGGAGACGGCTTTGGATTTGTATGGAGGAAAGCGTCGTGTCCGTCTTAATGTTGATATTGGGTGCTTTGAAAATCAGACGCGCCCTGCTACATTTTTATTGATGCGTTAGTTGTGGTTTTGAGCGCATAGCGGCGGCTGATGACAGCCGCTTTCCCGTGCAAGGCGTGGGGCAAGGCGGTGGGGCGCGAGTAAAAAAATATTCCGCTGAAATGCGGGATGCCGCTTGTATGTGGCGCAGGGAGTGCTCGTGTCCCCACGCGCCGCACAAGCGTAGGCATAAGAAGGTGAAGCATGGCGGCGGCTGATGACAGCCGCTTTCCCGTGCAAGGCATGAGGTAAAGCGGCGGCGGGGGGTCTTTGCAAAAATTATGCGTAATACTTGCATTTATTCTCTAAATGTTTTAATCTATAAAATCAGTAGTCTTTTTTCTAATAGGTATAATTATGCAGCCTGAAAAATCTAATATTGAAGCATTTTCGGCCGATGAATATGATGTCGCGCGCCGTAAGTTGGCGCGTATCGTTGGGCTTGGCGTTACACTCTTTACGGGATTGATATTTTTGCTTACACTGTCGACTGGTGCTTTCCCAGGGGAGTCTGCCGATTTGATGGTCGCCTTTTCGGGAATTGAGCCTAAGGTCGCTCCTTCGCACACTATTTGGGGGGCTATCGTTGCGGCATTGGCGAGCTTCAATCCTGAAGGTATGATTTTGCGACTCAATCTTTTTAGTTTGGTTGTTGCGTTACTTTCTGTTTGGCTACTCTTTGATATTGTTGTCAAGAAGATTTCCGGCACAATTGACCCTGAAAACGCAACGCCTCGTGCAACTGCCGTAGCTTCTGTTTTGGGTGGAGGCGCCGCGGCTCTTGCTCTTGCTTTTTCGGTGCCATTTTGGATGTGTGCAACCCGTTTGCAGTATCAGGGCTTTAATGTGCTTCTTATCTTGATTCTGTTTCGTTTGATTACCGGCTATGTCCATGGTGGCGGACTATGGAATTTGATGGTCGCCGCATTTCTGTTGGGTGTGGCAACTGTTGAGTCTTTGGGAATAATCATTTTTGCTCCAATATTTGTATTATACGCATTGCGCCATTGGATGAATCGCGGTCACGCATCTGCCGGTTCATTGTTTTCATTTGGCGCCCTTTTTGCGCTTGGTCTTGCATCGTCTTGGCTTATCGCCATTAGGTTTAACGCAACGCACGATATTTCTCTCCGCGGTTATGAGAGTGTGTGGATGATTGTTTTGCGCATATTTATTGATCAATATGAGATGCTGAAGTCGGCATTCCCGGTCAATGGGTGGCTCAATCTTGCAATTGTTGTCGTTGCGCCTGCAATCGCTTCCGATTTTATCGCCCGTCGCGCTCTTAATGAGACTCGCGAATGGGGAATTATGATTATGCATGCGGTCTTTACCGTCGCAGTCGTTTTGGTGCTTGGTAATACTCCCGCGGTCTCTCCATGGGGAATATATCGTACAACAGAAGTGCTTCCGGTCCCGTTGATGGTGCTGACGGCAATGACTTGCGGTTATTTAATCGCATATTGGTATTTGCTTGTTGCTAATCGCAGTCAGATTAATATTGATGGTGAGCGTTCTGCGGTCCATAGCGGCTCTATTTGGTTTGGATGTTTCTTTGGAGCCTTTGCTTTGGTTGCGATTCCAGTGACATCGGGCATCAATCTTCTTGAGGCCAACGGTCGGGCAGGTAAATTTGTAGACGAGTGTGTTTCGGAATTTATCGATTCACTCGGACCCCGTCGTTGGATTATTTCAAATGGTCTCTTTGACAGCCACCTCCTTTTGGAGGCTCACCGTACGGGACGAGACATCAAAGTCGTTAAGCTTCAGAATAACGATAGCAAGGTTTACCTGCGTTATCTTCGCAATATCATCAAGGGCGATAGCGATATCAGGCCTGAGGATGCCGATCTTCTTGCCGGTTCGGTTGAGTTTGGCGTTCTTCCTTTTGTTCAGGATTGGATCGAATGCGATCCCTCAGCCATCGACAAGATGGCCATAGTCAATACTCCTGATCTTATTGTCGCAGTCAACAAGGTTGTAGTTCCGCACAAGTTCTTTTTTACTGCGGGTAATTCGCTGGACGAGGTTAAGAAGACATCTTTCCTTGAAGCTAATCAAGAGTTTTGGGGTCGGATGAAGACGCTTTTGGCGAAGGAGCGTGGCTCACGGGATTCTGCTTCTGCATTCCGCGCTATTGTCCGTCGTCAGGTCGGTTTTGTCGCCAACAATACTGGCGTATTGCTTGAGGATTTAGGTCGGGATGAGGAGGCGTTTCAGACTTACAATTTTGTAAGGCAGTTTGACACCGACAATGTCAGTGCGCTTCTCAATCTTATCGAGATTTTGCGCCGCAATGAATCTAAGGGCTTCCATAATGCCGAGCGTAAGGCAATTGAGAGTTCTTTTGAAAATGTCATTAAGAAGCTTGAGGGACGCAAGCTTCCAATATGGTCGCTATCGAGAACTTTCGGTTATGTGCGTTCGCCGGTTCTCTTTACACAGTTGGGGTGGGCTTGGGCGGCCTCTGGTCAGCCTGGTATTGCCATTGCGGGCATCCGCCGCGCTGAGAGTGTCGCCCAAACTGCAGCTGGCAAGGTTCGCGCTCAGGAGTCTATGGCTGAGGTGCTTTGGCGTCAGAATGATATTGAGGGCAGCGAGCGCATATATGAGGATATTCTAAAGCAGGATCCTGAGAATACGACAGCAATGCTTAATCTTTCGCGTATCCAAGCGCGCCGCGGCTCACTTGATAAGGCCCGCGACTGGCTTTCAAAGGCGCAAAGCAAGGGTGCCCGTAGAGCGGAACTTGCTTTTGAGGGTGCATCGCTTGACCTTGCTGCTGGAGCTCCTGCCGCTGCCCGTATCAAGCTAAACGAGATTACCGATGTCGAGCCTAACAATATTCAAGCATGGGCTCTTTTGGGTATTGCCGCCGTTCAGATGGGTGATTATGAGGAGGTTGAGACCCGTGTTCTTAAGAAGATCGCTGAGATTGCCGGCACCACGGACAATTATCAGTATCTGATTGTTCGCGGTCAGCTTCTCTTCCAGAAGGGCGAGGATTTGGTCGGCGCCCGTGACGCCTTTGAGCGCGCGTCGATTTCAAGACCCGGCATTACGATGCTTCTTGAGTGGATTTTGCAGCTTGATTTTATGCTGAATGACAAAGCCGCCGCCGAAGAACATGCCCGTCAAATTTTGCGTACAAATCGCAATAACTCATTTGCTAACTATATTATGGGCTCGATTATGCTTTATCGCGGTCGTATTCCTGAGGCGGAGAATTATCTTCGCCGCAGCATTTCCAGCGCAAACAAGCCTGAGCCTCTAAATGACTTGGCAGAGCTTTTGCGTATGAATGGCAATTTTGAAGAGGCGGAGCGTTATATCCATTCGGCTATTCAGCTTGCACCCGGATTTTATATTCTTTGGGATACTTTGGGCGGTATTCTCTTTGACAAGGGTGATTTTGCTGGCGCCGAGGAGGCTTATCTCAAGGCGATAGAGCTTTTCAAGGATGACGGGCGCGTCTATCTTAACTATGCTACATTGCTTCTTAAGAAGGGTGAAACTGTTAAGGCTCGCGAGATGGTTATGAAGGTTAATGCTAACCGCTCATCGCTTGACCCTGCAGACCTTGAGAAATTGTCAGAGCTTGTTAAGAAGGTGACACCCGGGAAGAAGCGTTAAGATGTGTAACAGTCGTCTCTCTTTTATGAATCGTGCAATCCTTTCGGTTGCGACCGGTTTAGGTTTAGGCTATTCTCCTTTTGCTCCTGGAACCTGCGGTGCGCTTCTTGGAATTCCGCTCGGTCTTGCACTTTCGCGTTTTTACGGAAATCTTTGGATTCAGATAGGCGTTGCATTGGCATTGACTTTGCTGGCAATCCCTGTGTGCGATGCCGCCGAAAAGCTCTTCGGTAAGAAGGATGATGGCCGTATCGTTGCCGATGAGTATATGCTTCTTCCCATTTGCTTCATTGGCCAGGGCCCGATTTGGGACTGGCTTGTCGGCGGAGAGAAGACGCTTGATGCGGTTGTTTTTCTGGTAATTGCTTTTGTCATATCTAGGGCTGTGGACATTCTCAAGCCTTCGCCTTGTCGTCAGATTCAATCTGTCAAAGGCGGGCTGGGTATCGTTTTGGATGATTTTGTCGCATCTCTCTACAGTTGGATTCTTGTCTGGGGGCTTTTCCCGTACGCAATGAGATTATTTGCTTGAATTTTGCTTTATGATCAACTTTAATTTTGCCTTGTTTTTTTGTTTCGTGCTGATTTTATCTGCGGGCATCGGGTGCGGCAGGAATGACGCTGCCCAATCGGGTAACTCCAAAGGGCAATGTGCAACCAATAAGGAGGATGTCGTATCGTATGCCCCAGTGCGGCCTTTCCCGAAGAGTTTCCCCCGCCGCTCTCATTTGCCGGATATCAGGGAGAGCGAAGCTTCGGGTGCCATTTCAAATTCATCGTTTTCGGCAGGTCGTGATCTTGTCTACATTGTCGATGACAGGGTATGGTGGGAGAGCGATAACGACGGCGAGACGGATGATGAGTGCGATCATACAATGCACTATGCAATGGAGCTTCCCTTTAGGCGTCTTGTCGAGATGTGTGTTGCGTCAAACGCGACACTCCGCGTTCAGGAGGCATATCGAGCAACGGGTATTCATGCGAGCCGCTCTCTTCACAAGGAGGGAAGGGCTCTTGATTTGACATGCCCGACGCTTGATCCTAATAATCCAAGCGACCGTCTGTCATCAATTGCAAGTCTTGAAATGCTTGCCAAGATGGCTTGGGCGGCAGGTTTTGATTGGGTCTACAATGAATGGCCCAAGGGCGGGGGCCCACATATTCATGCCTCAGTCAGGCGACCTGATGGGTCAGAGTTTGAAAACGAAAAACAGAAGGGAAAATAAAATGGAAAAACTTTCTTGGAATCCGGCACTTAAGGGCCGTTCGCTTGTCACTCTTCGCAGCTTTACCGATGAAGAGATGCTTGAGCTTATCGATTTGGCGATTTCTCTCAAAGCGCGTAAGGCAGCCGGCAAGCGCGGTGATCTTTTGCACCATCAGAACATTGCTTTGATTTTTGAGAAAAGCTCAACCCGCACACACTGCTCTTGCGCTGTTGCTGCCCGCGATGAGGGCGGTTCGACGGAGTACTTGACCCGCAATGACATTCATTTGGGGCTTAAGGAGTCAGTTGCCGATAGTGCACGCGTACTCGGCCGTCTCTTTGACGGTATTCTCTTCCGCGGATTTTCGCAGCAGGTTGTTGAGGATTTGGCAAAGTATTCAGGGATTCCCGTCTGGAATGGTCTTACCGACGATTACCACCCGACGCAGATTCTTGCCGACCTGATGACTTTGAAGGAGCACTTCGGGCGCATCAAGGGGCTAAAGGTCGCCTATGTCGGCGACGGACGCAACAATGTTGCGAATTCACTTATGCTGGGATGCGCAAAAGCGGGTGTGAATTATGTCAACTGCACGCCGCCTGAGCTTATGCCGGATTCTGCGCTTGTCGAAGAATGCCGCGAGATTGCCAAAAAGAACGGCTCTACCGTTGAGATATTCAACGACCCTGCGGAAGGTGTCCGCGGTGCGAATGCGATCTACACCGATGTATGGGTGTCAATGGGTGAGGAAGATAAAAAGGCTGAGAGAATCCGCCTTCTTCGTCCGTATCAGGTCAATGCCGCTTTGTTTAAGGCGGCCGCCGAGGGCAACCCCGAGGGCGGCACGGTCTTTCTCCATTGCTTGCCTGCATTCCATGACCGCAATACGACAGCCTCTGCAGAGATTGGTGAGATGGAAGTCACCGATGAAATCTTCCAGTCGCCGATGTCTCTCGTTTTTGACGAGGCTGAAAACCGTATGCACACAATCAAGGCGCTATTTGTTTCTGCTATCGCAGATCAGCCTTGATTTATTCGTATCTCAAAATCTGACGGCAAATGATTAACTATCTGGCAAAATGGACGGGTGGCTGTTGGACGCAAATGCCGAAAATGTCGGTGTCGGGTTTTTGTTTTGACAGTCGCAAGGTTCGTGAAGGCGATATTTTTGTCGCATTGAAAAGCGAGCGTGCCGACGGTCATAATTATGTCGAGAAGGCTTTAGAGTCAGGGGCTTGCGGTGCAATCGTTGAAGAAGGTTCAAAAATCGCCAAAGAGCATCCGGAGCTTCCTTTGCTAGTCGTTAAGGATACGCTAAAGGCCTTTTGCGATGCGGCTTTAGGCTGGCGCCGAAAAGTTAATCCATTTGTCGTCGGAGTTACTGGCTCCGTCGGTAAGAGCACAACCAAAGAGTGGATAGCGGCATTGCTGAATGATTACGGCTCTACAGCGTCCACCATTGCCAATTTCAATAATGAAATTGGCTTGCCATATAGTATCCTTTCAATGGCTGAAGGTACTCAATATGGCGTTTTTGAAGCGGGTATAAGCCATCCTAACGATATGGTGCCGCTCTCCAAGACAATGGAGCCGAATGCCGCGGTCATAACGGCAATAGCTCCTGTCCATATTGAGTTCTTTGATTCGCTTAAAGGTATCGCCGATGAGAAGGCGGGCTTGCTTCGCGTACTTCCTGAGGACGGCTTTGCGGTCCTTGACAGCAAGGGTGAATTCTTCGAGTATCTTTCTTCACAGGCAAAATGCCGTAGTGTCGGTGCCTGTGTTGTAGAGAAAGGCGAGGTTCCTCCAAGAGGCAGTACCTATGTGGCAACGGTTGTTGATGATGCTGTTGGCGCTTTTTTGATCTCCGCGCCAGACCTTGACTCTCAGGCTCAAGTCGTTTTGGCACGACCCGGGCGCCATAATATCCTCGATGCGGTTTTAGCTGTTGCAGTTGCCCGTGAGAGCGGCGTGCCGTGGGATAAAATCATAAATCGCCTAGGCAATCTTCCATCGATGGATCTACGCTGGCAACGCTTTGATCAAGACGGCCTCCATTGGATATGCGATTGCTACAATGCAAGCCCGACTTCAATGGCCGCGTCATTAAAGGCGTTTTCCCTTTCAGTTCCGGTCAGTGACGCAAGCTCTCCGCATCGTGCCTTTGTCTTGGGAGACATGTTTGAGCTCGGAGAGAATGCGGTTCAGTATCACAAATCCATAGCATCCATTTTAGAAGAGATTCCCACCTCGCAAAACGATATCTTGATTTGCGTTGGAACGCTTGCCGCAAATTACGCCTGCGAAGGTTTTCGCGGACGCATCTTCTATGCCATCGACTCGTCAGATGCTGCACATATCTTGCATCGTGAGGCCACCATAGGCACGACCGTCTTGCTTAAAGCCTCACACGGAATGCATCTTGAGCTTGTTCCAAAGCGCTATCATATGCCCTTCAATGAGCTTGATGTTGAAAATCCCAGAGTTTTGATTTTAGGTGGCGGACGGAGTGGAAACGGGGCTTACAACCTCTTGCACAAGCTCGGCATTAAAGCCGATATTTTAGAAAATAACGCACCGATTGATTCCAGTGTGACATACCATTTGGCGGTTGTGTCACCCGGTATCGCTAAAGACCACAAATGGCTCAAAGAATGTGAAACGCTCAAAATTCCGGTAGTTTCGGAGCTTGAACTCGGCTATCGTTTCTGGCATGGCAAGATTCTTGCCGTTACCGGCTCAAAAGGAAAGAGTAGCGTTGTGAAGCTTTGCCAAGACGCCCTTATAAAATATGGCAAGGAGGCCATCGCCTGCGGTAATTACGGTACCCCGTTAAGCGAGATCGCCGCAAATTACGATGGCATGACGGAATGGGCTATCGTTGAGGCAAGCTCATTTCAGCTAGAAGGTGTAAGCAGCTTTCGCCCTGACATTTCAATATTCTTGAATCTTCAGGCCGATCACCTTGATAGGCATGGCTCGTTAGAAGAGTATGCAAAAGCCAAGCTTGCAATTTTTAACCGATTTGTCGCCCAAAGCGATCTTGCGCTGATCCATAAGCAGGCATGGCATGAGATGAGCTCCCTTGAGAGCAGGGGAGTTGAGCTGCTGCGTGCGGTGGAAGCCCCTAGAGAAATCGCAAATGATGTTGTAGCCTTTGGTGCTCTCGATAAATTAAAGGGCTTTGACGGCGCGGTTGAAGGGGGCGGATATTTTGACTCAAAGGTTTTAGCTCCGGCATTATCAGCTTCAGCGGCAGCACTCTTTTTTGCCGGCCTTGACGGGCGGCAAATTGAAAGAGCCGTTTCCGATTTTGAGCCATTGCCTCATAGGATGCAAATTATCAGCGAAAAGGATGGTGTTGTCTTCATAAACGACAGCAAGGCAACCAGCCTGTCGGCGATGACGGCGGCACTTGAGATGGCAAACAGACCGGTAAGACTTATTGCCGGCGGGCGGCTAAAAGAAAAAGATTTGACAGTCGTTAAATTTTTATTGCCAAAATACACTAAAAAAGTGTATCTTATAGGTGAGGCTTTTCAGCTAATGTATGATGCTTGGCATAATGTAGTGCCCTGCGAAATCTGCAAAACAATGGACAAGGCTGTAGAGTCGTCATTCCACGATGCGCTTGAGGGTGAGGCGGTTTTGCTTGCACCTGGCTGTGCGTCATTTGACCAGTTTAAGAGTTATGAGGAGCGCGGAGAGGTCTTCGCAAAGCTTGTAGCTCAATGTTTAAAAAAGATTGATGCTGCAAAACTGCGGCAAGGAGAAGAGAAATGAAGATTACGAAAAAAATAGAGTTGCTAGGACTCGCAAGTGTATGCGCCGGCCTCGCTCTGACAACCGGTTGCAGAACCATTTATACCGAGGATTGCTCCTTTGGTGGTGAAGAGGCTCAGTTTGCAGGAGAAGAGACTGTTGCGCCCGCTCCGCTTCCGGCAGGTGAAAATCCAATGCCTGCAGCCCTGTCTCCCGTACAGCCTGGTAATGTTATTTATCCGACACCCGCAAAGGAAAAAGAAGTTCCATACTACAAAGTCAATCCAAACCCATATGCTGAATTGGATAAGGCTCCTGCAGCTCCTGTGAAGAAGGTCGCGGACGCTTCAGGATATGTCACCTACAAGGTTAAGAAGAATGATACACTCGGTGGCATTGCAGTTAAGCATGGCGTTGCGCTCAAGGATGTCAAGGCTCTCAATGCAGGTATGAATTACGATCGACTCAAGGTCGGTCAGGTTGTTTATCTTCCCGCTAACGCTAAGGCAAAGGCTGTCGCCGCAACAACAAAGGCGGCTGTCTCCGCCGATGGAACATATGTTGTCAAAAACGGCGATATCCTCGGTCGCATTGCTCGTCAGTTCGGCGTTAAGGTTTCGGAGCTCAAGGCTGCCAACAATCTTACAAGCGACAAGATCAAGGTCGGTCAGAAGCTCGTAATCCCAGGCAAGAAGGCCGCAGCCAAGACCGCTAACGCGACGAAAAAAACAACCGCCACAAAGACCGTGGCTCCAGTCAAGGAAAATCCTACCAAGGTTGAGGTCGTAACTCCTTCAGTTGAGGTAGCACCTCCACCAGTCGCAGTACCGGTTATTCCTACCACTCCTCCTGTAGTTGAGACGCCGGCAGTTCCTGTTCCAATCGCTCCAGAGGTGCCTGCAGCGCAAGAGCCTGCAGTTAAGCCGGCATCTGCTACGCTTATACCTCCTGCGGCTCCCGCACCTTCAGTCGCCGCTCCGGAGGCAAAGCCAATCCAGCTTCGTGACTATACAGTTGGCGAGGGAGAGGATCTCATCTCAATCGCAATCAATCACTCCGTCGGGATTGATACGCTTCGCAAGATGAATCCAGGCGTAGTGGAGCCTCTTGTTCCCGGTACCGTAATTAAAGTCCCCGTAAACGATAAGTAAACGAGATGCGCAAGGTCATTTGGACTTTGTGGGCAACCATCACCGCCCTTCTGCTTTTTGGTTTTGTTGCCGTTTATTCGGCAAGTACCCCGCTGAAGGGCGGTGCCGCTTTTTCTACGCTGATGATGCAAATAGGCGCGTCATTGGTCGGTATGGTTTTAGCCATTTTAATAGTACGGATCGACTATTCCTTCTGGAAAAAAAACTGGATTCTGGTTTTAATCTTTCTTGCATGCTCTCTTTCCTGCTGGGCAGTCTTCGCCTTCCAGCCCATAAATGGCTCGCGTCGCTGGTTACGGATTCTGGGTTTTTCGCTTCAACCGTCGGAGTTTGCCCGCATCGGGCTCATAATCATTCTGGCAGCCAGATTTTCAAAAATCGGGACAATGTCAGGCTCTGTTTTTAAAGGCTTTATCTATCCGTCCCTGATAGCCGGCTTTATAATTCTCCCTGTATTCGTTTCCCCGGATTTAGGAGCGACATTAGTGATGGGTGTCGCGACAATAACGATATTCATTGCCGCTAATGTAAAAAAACGCTGGATTGCAGTTATATGCGCAGTCGGTTTCGTTTTACTTACGGCCCTTATTTTACTCTCTCCGAACCGACTCTCGCGTGTTATATCGTGGGTAGATTCCAAGAGAGGTGTTGAAAGCACCTCAGCAACTTCATATCACCAACAGCAATCTTTAGAAGCCTTCAGGCGCGGTGGCTGGAAGGGCGTCGGCCTTGACAAAAGCATTCAAAAGCATCAATACCTCCCCGAGGCAAATTCTGACTTTGTCTTTGCGATCATCGCCGAAGAGTTCGGAATGATTGCCACGGTCGGCTTGTTGATTGCCTATTCGATAATGCTCTATTGCGGTATATATATCGCGTCATTTGCAAGAGATCGTTTCGGGCGTTTTGTCGCTTTGGCAATGTCGGTAATGATAACCTTTGAAGTTTGCTTTAATATTGGCATGGTAATCGGCGCTTTGCCTACCAAAGGAATCGCTTTGCCGTTTATGAGTGCTGGCGGTACAAGTGTTTTAGCAACGCTTATAGCCTGCGGATTCATACTTTCGGTAGGATACCATTCTATGGCATCGCACAGCGCTTCATTTATGCGTAACTCGCAGATAGAGTTCTAGTTTGCACGATTTATGTTATTATGGTAAACTAAATCTTTTGTAAAGTTTACATTGTAGGGTTTTAGATATGACAATGAGTTTTGAATTGAGTCAGCCGTTGATATGGCGTTTAGCAATTGCGGGAGCATTAGGTGCAGCTATTGGTATCGAGCGTGAGTTCAGAGCCAAGGAAGCGGGGCTTAGGACGCATTTTCTTGTTGCCTTGGGAAGTGCCCTTTTTACAATTGTTTCGCAGTATGGCTTTGAGCCTCTTTCCGAGTTGTACAGGCACGCTGAAAACGGAGCGCGTTTGGCTGATACCGCACGAGTTGCCGCTCAGATTGTCACAGGTATCGGTTTTATCGGCGCAGGTGCCATCATGGTGCAGAAGCATTATGTGAGGGGATTGACGACCGCTGCGGGCCTTTGGGTCGTCGCCGCTATCGGCATGGCGGCAGGCGGCGGTTTGTATATGCTTGCAGTCATGGGCACCATTTTTGCCTTAATCGGTCTTGAACTGTTCAGACTTTTACTTAATTGGGTAAGCCTCAAGACAGTCGAAATCGTCTTTTGCGCAAAGAATCCTGCCGATGCGGATGAGATGCTTAATCGGATTCATGATCTCGGCTTTCAGATTGTCAATTACAAGCTGACATACATGAAGGGCTCTGAAAGCGTCCGCGTGCATCTTTCAGCCCGCGAGAAGTCCCGTTCCGACAGTTTGCTTTCTATCTACACTAAATTACAGACGAACGGTGATTCATATATCGAATCTATCGGTTAAGTGTGGAGGCTACAGTGAGAAAGAGCCGTTGGATTGGTATTGACTTGTCGAGTGGTGTCTTCTGCGCGGCATATTCGGATGGTACGGAGATTGCGGAGGCGGCTTTTAAGACATCCCGTAAGTGTGGCTGCTTTGTAGCGGCCGCATTGCCGGCTTCAAATCTTTTTGTCGAGACAGTTGAGCTGCCTTCATCCGCCAAGGGCAATATTTCCACATATTTGCCTGGGCTTATGGATGTTAAGTTGCCATTTCCCGTTGAGGATTGTCTATTGGCGAATGGCGTTAAAAATGGCAGTTCCGCGTTGGCTTTTGCAATTACCAGAGTTGAGTATCTGCGCCAATTAAATCAGTTCGTCTCAATTGCGGGGGCCCAGCCGGAACGCGTAGTTCCTGCTCCTCTTGTATTATGGAACAAGGCTTTTGCTAATGCAAGGCGGCTTTTTCCGTCGGGGGATGGGGTTTTATTTCATTTGCATGCGTCTACTCAGTCTTGGACTCTTATCGCCGGTAAGATCTCTGACGGGAGTGTGCAGAATGTGTTGACTGTCGGTGCCGGTGATATTGCCGCTGTCAGCCGCAATATCAGGATTCTCTTGAGCCGAATGGCTATTGACTCTTCATTTATTTCCATATCGGGTGATGCGGTAACAGATGAACTTGTGGGTTCTTTGAATTCTCTTGGGTTTAATGCTGCGGCAGTTGCCAATCCCAAGACTTTTTTGGCTCAGGCTCTTGCAGAGGATGCCGAGGGCGGGAAGTCCCCTGACGGTAATTTTGCCAAGGGAGAATTCGAGCATGTCGCAAGTGTAAACCGTAGGCTGCATAGAGTAATTGCCTCTTCACTGTTTTTATTGCTTCTTGCCTTAGGCTTTCTCTTTTGCGCTGTCAATTTTAAGATGAAGACGGGTGCATCCCTGCAGAGGGTTGATAAGGAGCTTGGCCAGATAGCAAACCGTTTCGCCGGTAGAGCAACGGGGCTTGCAGGACCGGCTTCAATCAGGCTTGCCCTTAATGAATTTGATTCCCGTCAAGTCAAGGCGGTGTCATTGTATGGCGAACCCGGACCACTAGATGCTCTTGGCGATATATTCACATTTATGAATGTCCGTGAGATGACCCTTTCGTCATTAAATCTTTCTGAAGGTGTGATGACTTTTGTCTGTCGGACATCTAATGAGGGAAATATCGATTCGCTGAAGGGACTTCTGGTTGACTCGGGATATTCTGTTGAATGCCGTCAGCACGATGGTGACGGCAAGGACTATCTCTTTTCTGTTTCACAAATGGGGGGCAGGTAGATGGATTCTTCCCGAAAAAAACAATTAGTCTGGGTTTTGCTAGGGCTGTCTCTGATTCTCTTTATCGTGAGCTCTCTATTTGCTAAAGCAGCAAGGTCTGATTTACGGGCTTTGTCCGGAAGAAGAGCTTTGGCTGGGAGTGTAAGCTCAGATATGGTGCGCCTTTCGTCGTACGAGACCTCTGAGGCGTCACTGAAGAGGCTCGGCAGTAAGGTCTTATTGCCAAGGATGCCTATGGCAATGCCGGCACCAAGCCGCAAAAATGAAGAGCATTTTGAAAGCGAAACCGGCTGGGTTACATACCGTCATTCTTTTGAGTGGGATTCTTTGTCTTCAAAAATCGCACTTGAGGCATTGGCTGTCCTTCGTAACAGTCGTGACGGCTGGCGAATTTCAGATGTCTCTATGAAGGCTCTCGAGGACAGCAGCGGTGTCTCGCTTGCTCTTGTCCTCGAAACTGCCCGTTTTTCGGAATCGTCTAACTAGGCCCTGTATGGCTGTATCGTCGATAGGGATGCGGTTTTTACGCTTTGTAATCGCCTTTTTTTTGTTGCCTGCAATTGCTGCCGAGGCATTATCGATTTATTCTTTAATGCCGTCTATGCTGACGCTTTCTTTTCCATATCTGTCTAAAGAGATGCTCGCTGTAATTGGCGGCTATTGTCTTTTGATTCTCTTTTTCTTTTTTATTCCAATACCGATTTCAATCTATGTTTTTGGTCACGAACTTACCCATGCCGTTTGGGGTTTTTTGACAGGCTCGAAGGTGGGGCGCATTCATATTTCTTCAAAGGGGGGATACTGCACGGTTTCAGATCCTGGGATGTTTACTACTTTGGCGCCTTATTTTGTGCCTTTTTATCTTGTCGTATTGTTACTTATAAAGGTGATTGCTGGTATCTGGCTGCCGCTTGAGGATTATGCCCTATGGTGGCTTGTGGGTGTTGGCGTGACATATGGCTTCCATTTTGTCTATACTGTCAAAATGCTTGTTGAGGTTGAGCAGCCTGATGTCCGTGAGTATGGTCATTTCTTTTCGTATACGCTGATTGTTCTTTTTAACCTTTTGATTTTGGGTGCAGGGCTCGTCTTCATTACCGGCACCTCATTTTTAGATTTCGGAGCTAAGCTTTTAGAGTCTTTAGCCGTTTCGTATTGCTATTGTTTTAATCAAATTTTGTCTGGAGTCGTATGGCTATGGAAGGTGCTTGTGAATTTGATATAGTTGTTGCGGATCCGCATGGTTTTTGTTCCGGCGTAAAGAATGCCATTAAGATCGCCGAGCAGACGCTTGAATCGTCAGGTGAACCGATTTATTGTTACCACGAACTTGTCCACAACCACATTGTAGTTGATAGGCTTGTCGCTAAAGGAATGCGCTTCATATCCTCAATCGAAGATGTTCCTGTTGGAGGAACGGTTCTTTTCAGCGCTCATGGAGTTTCGCCCGAAATCAGAGAAAAGGCAAAGGCACGAAATCTTAAAGTTATTGACGCGACATGTGTTTTCGTGCAAAGGCTTCATGATGTTGCTCTTTCTTATGTGAGAGACGGTAAGACTGTCATATTGGTCGGAAATGTCGGCCATGACGAGGTTGAAGGAGTAAGAGGAGAGGCTGCCGACGCCATCAAGGTCGTTTCGACCCCAGAAGAGATTGCCGCATTGGAAATTGATGATGACGGCGAAGTGGCCATACTTTCGCAGACGACCATTGCACGCCATCAGGTCGATACTGTAGTTGAAGCCGCAAGGAAACGCTTTCCTAAATTAGAACGGCCTTCTAGAATAGGTATGTGTTTTGCAACCGAGGAGCGCCAAGAGGCCGTGCGTGCCTTTGCGGGTAATGTCGATTTGGTGATTGTGCTTGGTTCTAGAACCAGCGCTAATTCAAATCGCCTTGTTGATGTGGCAAGTGAGGCCGGTCTCAAGGCCATATTGGTTTCTGATGTTGACGATCTGGACAGGTTCGTAAAATCAGGAGCGCTTCAAGAACTTCGCAAAATCGGCATTACTGCCGGCGCTTCCACACCGGAAGATGTGATTGATGGTGTTATTGAGTATTTAAGGTCTTTTAAGGCGGGTCAATAATGAAGTCTATAAAGAAAAGTAATGTAATGCGCCTCCTCGAACAAGCGGGCATTGAGTATGAGGCCTTTGAGTATGATGGCGAAGGCGGGCGTCTTACAGGAGAACAGATTGCCGAGAAGGCTGGTCAGCCCGTCGATTTGGTATGCAAGACTCTTGTCACCTGCACAGAGCATAAGGAGTATTTTGTCTTTGTCATCAATGTCAAACGCAGCCTTGACTTGAAGCTTGCGGCGAAGGCCGCATCGGTCAAGGCATTGACGATGTTGCCTCTGAATAAACTCTTCCCTCTTACGGGCTATATGCATGGCGGTTGTTCGCCAGTAGGCATAAAGACTTCAATGAAGGTTTTTATCGATGAACCAATCGGCAAGAACGAAATAATGTATGTCAGCGGTGGTCGCATCGGTCTTAATGTAAAGGTGAATCCTGCCGAATTGGCAAAGCTTGTCAATGCGACCTTTGCACCTGTCTCATGCTAGAAGATGTCGCTAAATCCGATTGGCGACTAGCGGCGGCGTATTGCGGTATGTAAGTGATGCCGCGCCGTTTTTATTTGATAGCAACTTTCAATTCAGAAATAAAAAATCCGCATCGGCTGTTATATCAAGCCAATGCGGATCTGCTGTCTTTGCAGCTTCCATGTGTTAGTGCGATGCCTTAGTTTGTCATCGCACTGTCGTAGGAAGAGCTTCCCTTTTACTTTGACTCGTGAAGGGCCGCTGTATCAATCTTGTCGATTGGATTTTCTGTTCTGACGGTCTCTGGCGCGGGGTCTCTGTTCCAGCAGGTTGTTTGCTGTGGGGGGAGTTCCGGATTTGCCCAGCGGACTGCATTGCCGATAATTTTGACGATACCAGGGTTGTGGTAGATGGGGAATGTCTCATGGCCGGGTGAGAAGTAGAAGATTTTGCCGGCTCCGCGTGTCAGTGTAAATCCAGAGCGGAATACATTGCCGCCTTCGTACCAGGAGATGAATACAACATGTGCGTCATTTGGGATTCCAAACGGTTCGCCGTACATTTCGGTATTTGGAACCTCAACATAATCCGGCAAGCCACGGGTGATTGGGTGTTGCTTGTCGACGACCCAAACGAGCTCTTTTTCGCCGCATTCGCGCCAGCGAAGTGAGTTTGAGGTGCCGGTCAGGCGCCGGAATATCTTTGAATAGTGCCCTGAATGGAGAACTATCAGCCCCATTCCTTCGAGAATGCGCGTGTGGATCTTGTCTACGAGAGCGTCTTCCACTTTTGCGTGCGCACAATGTCCCCACCAGACAAGGACATCTGTATTTGCCAATAATTCATCAGTAATGCCTTGATTGGGCATATCAAGGGAGACTGCTGTAATCTCTAAGTCGTCAGAAGCCAACTCTTCTTTCAGGGCGTTGTGGATGCCGTTGGGGTAGAAGGTGCGAATATATGCACCAAAGGCACTGTCTGCTGTTTCGTGCACATTTTCATTCCAGATTGTAACTCTGATTTTAGCCATGGATAATCCTTTTTAAGTGGTGAAAAGCTATAGAGAATTTTACCATAAAACAGTTTCTTGTTCTATGTTATTCTCCTATAAGCTGAGAGATGAGTATCTGTGAATCGTAGTAGTCGTACTTGGCAGAGACAACGGCGGCCTTTGCCGATGAGAGGGATACGAGGGCTTCGGAACGCTCTATTTCACTTGCCTGCCCAACTTCATAGCGCTGCGAGACTATGTTGTAGTTTTCTTCAGCCATTGTCTTTGATGCCGAGGCTACATCCAGTTGCTGGCGTGCGCGAATTGACGCGAGAATGGCTTGTGTCAGTTGACTTTTCAGTGAAAGCTCTTCTTCCGTCACCTTTGCGCGGGCTATACGAAGGTTTGATACTGCGGCATCTATTGCACGGCGTTTGCGCCCTGCGCAGAAGATGTGCTGTGAGAGCTGCCCAATCCCGGAGAGGTTCCAAAGAAGATCTCCGTCATGAGTTGCAGTGTACTGTATGGAGATGCCGAGCGACGGGTATAGGTCAGCGATTGTGTAGTCTACATAATCGCTTGCGCCTTGTGCCGCGGCGCGGAGCGAGGCTAGGGCAGGGGCGTTGGTTTTGGCTATCTCCATGAGCATCGCGGCATCATATCCGTTGTAGAGCCTAATTGTTGAGTCGCTAATTGCAAATTCCGGGGCGGAATCAATGCCTAGTGCTTTGTTTAGCTCGGCTCTTGCCGTTAGGACGGTGTTGGATGCTGTTACCGCCGTAAGAACATCTTGAGCCCAGTTGACGCTTGCCTGTGTTACTGCATAGGCATTAACGGCTCCGACCTCATGGCGGGCCTGCATTTGCTCATAGTGGATTTTGCTTATATTGGCAGCTTCCGCTGCGACATCACGCATTTCTTCACTTCGTTTTAGTGCGTAGCAGGCTTTGCGAACCGCGTAGCGTGTTGCATTTTCGGCAGCCTTGGCATTGCGTTCCGCGCCAATAAGCGAGTTTATTGCGCGTCTGGTTGATGCTTTTGTTCTGCCAAAGTCGTAAACGAGCATATTGAGTGAAGCAGAGCCTCCAAAGACGCCGTCAGATTCGGTATCGGCATCAGGAGATGTTTTTGAGGCTTTATATGTATAGCCTATTCCTGCGTCGACTGTAGGTATATATGACGATTTGATGTCGCGGAGTGCGATTTGCGCAAGTATTACGCTTTCTTTGGCTTGAAAGAAGGCCGGGCTTGCGCGCAATGCGACATCCTCAAGGTCCGATATCGTAATGGCGTTATTGGTGGCGAGACCGGATTCTTCAAATGAAAGCGCCCGCTCTCCTTCGTGAATGATTGTGCCGTTCTGGGCTTTGCGCGCATTTTCAACCGATGCACATCCTGCTGCGAGCAGTAGCATAAAACAAGCGGCATGGCCTAGCGCGTACTTTGATTTCTGTATTGTAGTCATTGCTTAAAATCTCCTTATCGTGAAGCTTCGTTTTCTTCTTCAAGACGCTTTTCAGCAGCAAGCTCCGCGGAGGTTTTCATGTGGAAGAGATGTTTGATTTTTTCGCGGATAATTTGGAAGAATGCGTACAGGCCGGGGGTGAGGATGATTCCAATGATTGTGGCAAGAAGCATTCCGGAGAATGTTGTGATACCAATGGCGCGGCGTGCATTCGCTCCGGCGCCGGTGGCGATGACGAGCGGAATAACGCCAAAGAGGAATGACCAAGCGGTCATAAGTACAGCCCTGTAGCGCATGTTGAAGCCATTGATTGCCGCAGTGATAATGTCATTCCCGGCCTCTCGCTCCTGCTTTGAGAATTCGACCATAAGAATGGCGTTTTTGGCGGTTAGACCGATGAGCATAACGAGACCGAGCTGGGCATAGATTGAAAGAGGTTCGGAGGTGAACCAGTCGCCGAGAAGCGCGCCGAGAACGGCTGTCGGAACGGTGACCATAACCGGAAGCGGAATAGTCCAACTCTCATACTGACCGACGAGGAAGAGGTAAGCAAAGATGACGGCAAGAGTCATGAGTCCTACAATCTTGCCCTGATTCTGCTTTTCTTGGAATGAAAGGTCGGTCCATTCGATTGTGGCGCCCTTCGGAATCGGCAATTTTTCAATTGCATCCATAAGGGTTTTAGAAGCGACTCCTGGTGCGGTTTGCGCAGACAACTTTGCCGCATCCTTTTTGTTGTAGCGCTGGAGGAGGCGGCTGCCGAGTCGGTACTCGAGCGTGGCAAGGGCGGAGAGGGGCACCAGCTCGCCTTTGTTGTTTGGGACTTGCAGCTCGAGAATCGAGGATAGCTCTTTACGGCGGCTTTCGTCCGCCTGTATCTTTACATAGTAGGATTGCCCTTTCATATTGAAGTCATTGACATAGTATGACGCCAATTGTGATTGCAATGTAAAGAAGATGGAGCTTATATTTACTCCGAGCGAGAGCGCTTTTTCGCGGTCTAGATTGAGGTATAGGTTTGGCGTGTTGGCGGCAAATGTGTTCATAGCGGAGGAGGCAAGTGGTTTGCCGTGGGCATCTTTCAGTGAACGGATGTCGTTGGCAAGCTTGTCCGCTGCCTCGCCGAGCTCTGTTGAAGAGAGTGAGCCGTCTGAGGTCAAGAACATTGATAGACCGCCTGTTTGTCCAAGACCCGGAATCGCAGGCGGAGCAAAGGCTATGATTCGCGCGTCTGGCATTGACATACCCAACATTTGGATTTTAGTGCGGATGGCATCAAGAGATTTGTCTGCGTCTTTGCGAAGATCCCAATGGTCAAGCTTTGCGATAATCATGCCTGCATTTTCGCCACCGCCGGAAATGAATCCGAAGCCGGCTACGCAGATTGTAGAGTTCACTCCGGGAATCTTTGCGACCTGATCGCGGAATGCTCTTGCGGTTGCCATGGTTCTCTCGAGAGACGCGCCTTCCGGAAGTCCGATATCGCACATTATCACGCCTTTATCTTCCTCGGGAAGGAAGGAGCTTGGGATTTTGCCGGAGGTCGCCCAAATGGCAAGTCCAAAGGCCGCGAGTATAACTACGGCGAAGATCGACTTTCTGACAATTGCGCGGACACAGTAGTTGGAGCCCTTGCGCGCGGTATCAATTACGAAGTTGAAGGGCCCGAAGAATTTGGGCGGAACTTCACGGGGCGGCCGCATAATCAGGGCGCAAACAGCAGGGGATAGAGTCATTGCGACGAAGGTGGAGATGCAGAGTGATACGCACATTGTCACCGAAAATTGCGTATAGATTGTTCCTACCATACCTCCGTAGAACGCCAATGGGACATAGCATGCGACTGTCACAAGCGTTGTTGCAATAATCGCGCCGGTTATCTGCTCCATACATTTAATAGCCGCTTTTTTGGCAGATAGACCCTTGGTCATCAAGGTCTGGCAGTTTTCAACCACGACGATAGCGTCGTCAACGAGAGAGCCGATAACCAATACAAGGCCAAAGAGCGTCAATGTGTTGATTGAGAAGCCGAGCGCATAGATAAAGGGGAATGCGCCCATAAGCGATACCGGAATCGCAATGGCGGGGACAACGGTCGCGCGCCAGTCCTGTAGGAAGAAGAATGTAATTAAAATAACCAGCAGCAAGGTTACTACAAGCGTTACTACGATTTCCTTCATTGAAACGACGATTGATTCGGTAGGGTCGTAGCCGATTGAGAAGGTGACGCCATCCGGCAGTCTCGCCTTCCAGCCATCTAGCTCTTTGTTGACGCGTTGAACCGTCGCAACGGAGTTTGCTCCGGAATCGCGGTAAACCGCCAGCATAACAGATTCGGAGCCGTTATATTCTCCTATGAATGACGACTGCTGTTTGCCGAGCTCAATCTTGGCAATATCGCGTAATCTGAGAATATTTCCGTCGGCATCAGCACGGACGATGATATTTCCAAATTGCTCTTCATTTGAAAGTCGGCCCATGGTGTTGATTCGATACTGAATGTACGGGTTTGCCGTTTCTCCGCCAAGTGAACCTGCCGTTGCCTGAATGTTTTGCTCGGCAATGGCGGTTTGGACTTCAAATGTTGAAATGCCAAGGCTGTCCATACGGATGGGGTCCAGCCAGATTCGCATTGCATAAGTGTCGCCCATGACATTTACCGAAGCGACACCGTCAATTCGTGCAATAGAGTCCGCTATGTTTTTTGAGACATAGTTGTTTAACTCCATTGATTCCATGGCGGTTCCGTCGGTTTGGAAGGCGTACATACACAGAATGTCAGACGATTGCTTGCTGACCTGAACGCCTTGCCTCGTAACTTCGGCCGGAAGCAATGGCTCTGCGCGTTTAATGGCGTTTTGCACATTAACCATTGCAATATCGGAGTCGGTACCGGGCTTAAAGAAAATCTGTGCGAAAAATGTGCCGTTCTCTTCACTGTTTGACGAGAAGTAAAGAAGATCATCTACACCGTTGATCTGATCTTCGATTGGCGTCGCGACGGTGTCGCGGACAACTGCCGACGAGGCTCCTGGGTAGTTACAAAAGACTCTAACCTGCGGCGGTGAAATGTCGGGATACTCCTCAATCGGGAGTTTGTTGATACAAATTGCTCCGGCAAGCATTAAGACTAGGGAGCACACTGCCGCTAGGCGCGGCCGCTCAATGAATATCTTTGAAACTGTCATTTCTCGGCTCCTTACGGTGTCGAATTCTCTTTATCAGTTGATTTCAACTGCAACCGGATTAACCGGCGTTCCCGGAATAACCTTATGTGTTCCCTGAGCGATTACAACTTCGCCGGCCTTCAATCCTGATGAGATGATTTCATATGTCTCTGTGACGCCGTCGGTTACGACCGTGCGTTTTTCCGGCATATTGTTTTCTCCTATGACATAGAGAAAATTGCCGTCGAGATTATGGATGATTGTTGTTACAGGTACTGTGACTACAGTTTTATCTTCTTTATAGCTGACTTCAACCTTGACTGATGCTCCGGGAACCAGAAGACCGTCCGGATTGGCAAATTTTACATAAATAGTAATGGTGTCGGTTGATGGATTTGCCGTGTTTGAGATGAAATCGATTTCGCCCAAATGCGAATAAATCGAGTCGTCGGCGAGGCGAATGGCAATCTTAAAGCGGTCGCGAAGTCCCTTTTCTCCGCCATATGTGCCAAGAAAATCGCGTGAACTCATTGAAAATGACAAGCGCAGGGGATTCTGACCTACAATTGTCGTCAGAGGACCCGTTGCCGTTGATACGAAGTTGCCGACGGTTGCCGCATTGACGCCGATTTTACCGTCAATCGGGGATACGATGCGGCAGTGGCGAAGATTGTCCTCCGCACTAACAAGGGCAGCTTTTGCTGCATCAAGTGCTGCTTTAGCGGCAGAAAGTTTAGATGTCGCGGCGTCAAAATCGTCAACCGATGAAACCTTTTTTTCAAAGAGCTTTTTCGTACGCTCAAAAGTCTTCTCAGAATAATCAAGCGTTGCCTGAGCCTGTGCTTCGGCAGCTTTAGCCGATGCAACTGCGGCATTGTACTTTACATCGTCGATTCTGTATAGTAAATCGCCCTTTTTAACCATTGAGCCTTCCTTAAAGGCAACCTCGACAATTGTGCCCGAGACCTGCGGAATTACAGATACGATGTCGGGGGAGGTGATTCGGCCGTTGTAATTGCGGGTAGGGTTGTAGTTGCGCTCAGTCGCGGCAACCGTACCTACGGTAGGTGCCGGCATCCCTTGCTGTGCAAAAAGTTGCGTCACCGAGAAGAGTGTAACTGCAATTACGGGAATGATTGATATGTTCTGTTTTGTAGTAGTCATCTTTAGTTCCTGTCTTAAAGGTTTGTTAGAAATCGTGGGTTGGTTAAGGTTACTTGGTTGTTGTTGTTGTATTGTCATCCTCATTGATTATTTTTTGCCATCTCTTTTCAAGCGCCATATTCATTTGAGATAGAATTTTGCGGAAGATTACCAGTTCTTCTTCAGATGGAGCTATTTCCTTATAGATGTCACCCATAAGTTCGATAGATTCTTCCTGAATTGATTTGAGGAACTTTTTACCTTCGTTTGAGACTGAAATCATGACAGCGCGGCGATCCTGCGGATCCTGTTTCCGTTCAATCAGACCGGCTTCCACAAGTCTGTCAATTGCCTGAGAAGCCGCCGCCGCTGACACCATGAGGTTTTGAGCTATCGTCTTTATGCCAATATCCTTATCGCTGTTTGAAAAGATATAGGAAATGATTTTAGACTGATTGATTGTAATTTTACCGAAAGCCGCTTTATGAGCAGGGTTCAGTGTGTGTGAATATACACTGGAAACCTGTCGGAAAAGATTGGAAATCTGAAAAATATGTCTCCAATCGTCATTCATTGGCTCAATACCGGTCTTTGCTTGTCTTTTATCAGGCGACATCGGGTTCTCCAAAATTAAAAAAACGGCAAATATAATAATATAATTTGTGTTAATAGTCAAGTATAGTTAAGTAATTATTCCCCCTCGCATTGGTCTTGGGTTATCATTATGCTAGGCATTCTAATTTTGAATTGTTGGATTTAGTAAAAAATCATTTTTACCTATGTCGGTTGCGTTGTGAACTGCGTCGTAAGTGCAAAGAAATTTGGATAAAATGTCAAGTTTAATAGTATGGCACTTAGAAGTTGAGTAACTTCGTGCTGCCACAGTTTTGGCACGAGAATCGGGAGTTTTGCGGGTAGGTATCTAAGCGATTGGCATATCTTCCGGTTTCAAACCCGGTCAATGTGTCAATGCTGCAAATAATGCTGCGCTTCTTGGGCGGCTTGCGCGCCGGTGCTTGCCGCGACGACGGCCTGTTTGTAAATGGGATTTGCGCAGTCCCCGGCAACGAAAACGCCGGGAATACTTGTGGATACGCCATCGGTGCGTACATATCCTTCATCGTCGAGTTCGATCGCGCCTTTGAGAAAATCGGTTTGAGGGATGTGGCCGATGGCGACAAAAGCACCTGAGACGGGAAGCGTCTCGCCGTTGGAGAGTCTAAGCGACTCCAATATATTCCCGTCTCCTTCAAATGACGACACTTGCGTATTTTTGAGCACCCGAATATTTGGGGCTGAGAGAACCCTGTCTACAAGCACTTTTGTTCCACGGAACGAATCACGGCGATGTATCAGCGTAACGGAACGGCATATTTTTGAGAGATGTATTGCATCAGCAAGCGCGGTATCGCCGCCGCCGATGACGGCGACATCCCTTCCTTTGTGGAAATTTCCGTCGCATACGGCACAGGAACTTATGCCGCGATATTTATAAGTCTCTTCACCGGGCAGACCTGTCCAACGAGGCGTTGCACCAGTTGCGATTATGACGCATTGCGCTTCATAGGAATCTGTCATGCCCGTAAGTTTGCGCGCAGGGCCTGAAAAATCGACCGCAGTTATCGTATCCATTACAAAGCGGACTCCAGCCCGCTCTGCCTGCAAGTGCATGGATTTCATCAGATCCAGACCAGACACCGACTCCGCAAATCCGGGAAAATTCTCGACCTCCGCAGTTTCAGTGAGTTGCCCTCCCGACTGCATTCCTTCAATTACAAGCGGAGAAAGTCCTGCTCTTGCGGCATATATCCCTGCGGTAAGTCCTGCGGGACCACTACCGATAATTATAAGATTCTCTGTTGTCATGGCAGAATTCTCCATTCTTTTCAAGTCGAACAAACGAACTTAAAGATAGCAAAAGAGGACGGGAATGTAAAGGTCGCGTTTGGACATTTTTACAACATAAAGGCGGTTTCTTTTATAGTTTCATAATTTTCAACCATGAGAAAACTTACTCTAGTAGATCTACTGTTATTTTAAAGAAATTGTAATCTTTTTCTTTACCCTTTTCAACTTGTTTCCAGGTTTCAGCTGAATCACCTATATTCTTCTTGCCAAAAACTACATATTTACGTGAAGAGCCGAGATTTGGAGATGGTGTGATTATCGGTTGATTCTTTTCATCAATCTCAATCATAGCCTTAAATTCCGATGTTACATCTGTTGGATTTGTTCCAGCTACGAATTCAGAGTACAATGTTGTGCTCTTACCTGCAGCGGTCCTGCCTGATGAAAATACACGAATAGCATCCTTCCTGGTCGCATTCTGCGAAATCTGATTATTCGCTTTTAACCATGCGAAGAACGCTGCTAGCGTTTTCTCGCTAATTCCAGTCGGAGCGACTTCTAATGGATACCATCTTACATAATCCAACATAGCACAATTATTTCCTATTAAATTTGGATCATCCATCTCATCTTTCCAGTACATCCATTCTAACACATGCTCGCCCTCACCAAGTTCTACAGTAACTTCCATCCATTCGGTTTCACCAGTCGTCATTTCGACCACTTCGCCGTCAACGATGAAGTCAAGCCAATCATATGACTCTTCGCAAGATACTGCCCAACGAAACTTAAGAGTTCCTGCCCCTAAAACACGAGTACGAACTGTCGAAACGCCATAATCACCAAGACTTTCGACTATCGCGAAAGATGTCCCTTCATAAGCATACTCACTCCTTACTCCAACCCAACTAACATCACCTTCTGTTTCCCACTCGAATTCACCCAACGCCTCAGCTAAAGTAGGCTCCTTAGCTGAAGTCCAAGCAACGTTATCAACCCAAACCGCATCTTCACCCGAAGCCCCGCTTCTACTTTTCTTATAAATCCAGCGAATGTTATGCTCTCCAATATCTAGGTTAATGCAACCATTCGTCCACGATGTTTCTCCCGACAGTACTCGAACTTGCTTACCATCAACCTCTAATCGAACAGCATCGTATCTTTCTTCACAAGAAGCGCGCCAATCGAACGAAAGCGTACCTGCGCCTTCAATATGTAAGCCTAATACGGTTTCCCCCGAATCACCTATCGCACCGGAGCGAACAGCATGCACCCCATCAGATGCCGCCTTAGACCATTCGCCAAACCACTTAGCATCACCTTCAGTATACCAAGCATATTCAGGCGCATTCGCTGCTTCACCTATAGTAAGAGGAATCTTTTCGAATACAGCCTTTAACGAACGAGCTTGGTTCATTAAGATAACAATATTAGACAATGTCGATTGTGAATCAGAAACATCTCCTTCCCAACGAACAAATCTATAACTAAAATCAGGTGTTGCAGATATTGACTTACGAGAGCCAGCGCTCATCCAAGCACTATCAAAGTCTACGCTACCGCCTTCGGAAGCGCTGACATTAAGCCAATAGTTTGTAGCGAAAATATCCCATGTAAAGTCGATATCGTTCGTAACGGTAACCGTAAACTCATTCGTAACGACCGGAGCTGTAAACGTTGTACCAAGATAAACAATCTGAGTAGTACAAGTTTCATCGTACCAAGGTTCAGGAGCGCGGAATGTCATTTCGGATCCATAAACGACATTCGTCGAAGCCCCGCCAACATTTACCGAATGGATTACGCGTTCCCACTGTGCAGTAACAGTTATTGGCCCCGTAGAGCCCTTAGCGATAGATGCCGGATTCCACCCAACAAAATTCCAGCCTTCAACATCTGAAAGCGGAGCAAAGACAACT
>JAZUMF010000029.1:0-1609 GCA_045603485.1 Kiritimatiellia bacterium
CACTAGATGGGGCTTGTGCAACCAACGCAGAGTTTGCGGTGCGGAGACATCGTGGGGGATGGCATTTTTCATTCATCACTTTCTCCTATGCTGACGGGGCTCGGTTGAATGCCAATTTCTCCAAGCGCGGCATTACACAGATTCATTGGATGACGAGCAAGCGAAAAGGGAGATCTTTTGAGATCCATGCCGGGGAGACGGGACGGGAGAAGGTTTTGATTTATGATGTCGAGTCGGTTGGCGAAGGTGACGATGAAGATATGAAGCTGAGCAATATCCGCCAATATGAGGGCGACCGACTCGTTCGCGAGTATCCTGCCCACAGGCTGGGCGAGATGATTTTTGAAAGAAAAATAGGAAAGTCTCCGAAGAACGGCCTTAAGTAGGTTGTCATGCTAGGAACCTGCGGACTATGGTATACTACGCCACGGGACAAGACCCTTTTTATCAAGGTGCGATATGACAGGTAGTAATTTGAAAATCAGTGGTTGACGAACGATGAAGCTATTGTGTGGGTTTATGCTCAAACTGGGAGAACATATTTTCTTTTCTAATTTGTAAATTATTGTCTTTAAGATAGCTTGATGAATTAGCTGATATCTGTTCATTTATTAATCTGACATTGTAGCGCAATGGACCATGCTGACGAAATCTATGTTGAGTATCAGTTTAGATAATAGAGGATTAAAAATGATGAAGAAGCCGATGTTCCTGACGCTTGTTGCTTGCATGTTCCTTGGAAAATGTATGGCATTAGATAGTTGTGCACAAATGGATGGGGATGGTGTTAGTTTCTACAACGAGATGATTGCTGCTGAAAATGCGCTTGCACTGACAAATGCTCTCGCAAAGTTTAGGACATTGCAGGTGGAACAACAAGAGAAAGTCCTTGAGTTGTGTCTAAATCATATTCGAGATAATGAGAGAATTCCGTTTGACGAAAGCTCTTTGCCGTTGAAACACGATCTTGGAACTGTCAACGGACGGTGTGTTTGGTTCTCAAGTGAGGTCTTGAATGTGTCTTTGCCAGTGGTTAATGCGCATTCTCATACTCAAGAAAGGGACATTGCGGATGCAAGGCGAATGATAGTGGATGCGGTTCAGGAATGGCGCAATAATCTTGAATTGTCAAATAAGGAAATTCTGCAAATGCCGTTATTTAGACGGATAGATATATCTAGCAGCGGCGCTGCGGCGCCAAATGAACTTGCATTGTTAGCTGAAGATTCTAGCGCAGAGATTAGGTTGGCGGTGGCACGCAACAGTCGTACGCCTATAAGTTCTCTTGCCCGACTCGCGAGCACCGATGTTTCCCCAGCTGTTCGAGAAGCGGCAATTAACAATCTTAAAGTTGCACGAACGCTAAAGCCAAACGGGAAGCACGAATCTTTGAATGTAGGCTTGTCGGCGATGGCGTTGAAAACCAACATGGTAGAGTTTCTCTCCTATCAGAGGTCAATTGGCCTTACGACAATGCAGAATAAACTTACGCCAAATGGTTGTTCGCTCTTGGATGCTGGATTGGAGAACATGGCTTGGGTAATGTGGCAAAAGGACATTGTATTCCCGTCCAATAATGTAGATTGTGCAGGGTGGCGATGTCCAGCAT
>JAZUMF010000030.1:0-14357 GCA_045603485.1 Kiritimatiellia bacterium
CCCAATAAAGCATTTTACCAAATGTGTTAGAGTATGTGCAAATATTACCGATTCAAATATCGTCAGCCTCTTTATCTAAATCGAAAAGGACTGTCCCCCTAAAAGTTAACTGCGTGAAAAACTGTCAAACTCGCAAACTATTAAACTGATTCTACTTGCAAACTTTGCTTAAGCTATGGGAACTTTTAAGGGGACTGTCCTTCTCGTTCGATTTTACCATATAATATTTTAATAACAAATATTCTAGGTTTTTGAACCACACAAAATGAGATTACGGTGCGGAACAAATATCTCTGCGTTTTATGTGGTAAAACTTTTTAAGGGACAGTCCTTCTCGTTTGATTTTACCATCTAATATTTTAATAACAAATATTCTGGTTTTTTGACCCACACAAAATGAGATTACGGTGCGGAACAAAAATCTCTGCGTTTTATGTGGTAAAACTTATTTAAGGGACAGTCCTTACTGATTTACACTGAAGCAGATGAGCACGGGCGAGTTAGCACGCGCACCTCTTAAAAGTTGTTTTTACCAGTTGTTTAGGTTGTTTCCAATTTTAAAACTTTTAAGGGGACAGTCCTTCTTGTTTCTTGATTACCGAGTCCTGAGGCATCGCCATGAGCGGTTGTTTTCTGATATCGTTTTTACGGTGGCGGTGCAGGCATCTGTCGCATATTTGCAGCGCGGCCTGAATACACAGGCATCTTGCCCGTTTGCCAGTTTTGAAATTTCTTGCGGGGTGGGGACTGTGCCGGGTATGTCTTTCAGGTCTTCTTTGTTGCGCGAGGATATTTTTGGCACTGCTCGGATCAGTCCTTGAGTGTAAGGATGGATGGGGTTTTTCAGTACATCGCTTACCGGGCCTGATTCGACGATTTGTCCTGCGTAGAGTACATGGACTGTGTCGCATCTTCCCGCCACGAGACCGAGGTTGTGTGTCGCCATGAGGAGTGCCATTTTCCGCTCCTCAACTATCTTTGAAATTAAATCCATAACTTCAGCTTGAGTTGTGACATCAAGCGCTGTCGTGGGTTCGTCTGCGATGAGTATGTCGGGATTGCGGGCAAGTCCCATGGCTATCATCACTCTTTGGCACATTCCGCCGCTGAGTTCGCAAGGGTATGAGCTTAATATTGCCTTTGGATTATGAAGGGCTACGGCCGCAAGCAGCTCTTCCAGGTCGCATTCAGCGTCTCCTTGGGCTTCTTTGAGTTGTTTGCCAATCTTCATGACCGGATTCAGTGAGGCGATCGGGTCTTGAAAGATGTAGGCGATTTTTGGATGAGGTGCCGTCAATTCCTTGCCATGAAATTTAATTGAGCCGGTTATCTGCGCGCGGTTTGTCGGCGGCAGTCGGGTTAGTGAGAGGGAGGTAATGCTTTTTCCGCAGCCGCTTTCACCAACGAGAGCGACCCGTTCGCCGGGGTGAACGGTGAAGGTGATTCCCCGCAGGATTGCGACTTCTTCGGTCTCGCCTTTGAATGTTGCACGGAGATTGTCGACTTCTAGAAGCATGGCTAAACTAAAAAGGACCGCGGCAGGATGATGCTCACGGCCCTTTTGCTGTAGTTTTTTGTGATTAGAGCGCCTGGACGCGGTCTCTGCCGCCGGGACGGGAAAGGACACGGACGCGCTGACCGGCAACGAACTGGACATCGGCCTCTTGGACGATTACGACTGTCTGGCCGTTGTCGAGCTTGACGGTAATCTGGAGACCGTTCTTTTGAGTGAGCTTTTCTTCAACGCCGGCACCTGCCGCGGCACCGACTACACCACCAGCAACGGTTGCGATTGTATTGCCGCGTCCGCCGCCGATGAGGTTTCCTGTGACGGCACCAAGGGCTCCGCCCGCAAGGGCGCCGGCCGCGCTTTTTGTTCCCTCGATTTTGCCGGCGCGGACATCGACTACTGTGCCGAGGAGAACATTCTGGGCGTGAAGGGCTTCGTTGCGGCTGAATACTACTCCGCTATTGGCGGAGGGGCAGCCTGTAAAAATCGCGAGGCTTGTCGCCGCTACGCAGACAAAAGAAAGAATTTTTACGATGTTCATTGTTTATACCTTTCATTATGCTTGAGGGAAAGAATTTCAGTTTCTCTCAAAAAATTTTGCAAGATAAAGTAATTCTACCATATTTAATTTTTTTTGTGTAGTTTATTGTTTTTGGTTATGGTATAATTTAGTGTACATGGGAGAAAGTATGAACAATTTGACTGGTAACTTGAAATACAAGCGCGTTCTTTTGAAGCTTAGCGGCGAGGTTTTGCGCGATCGCGAGACCGGGGAGTGCATTTCCTCCGATATCGTGATGGAGATGGCAGAGCAGGTTCGCCGTGCCGTTGAGCTCGGTTGCGAGGTCGCGATTGTCCTTGGAGGTGGAAATATCTTCCGTGGAGCTACCGGTGCCCTTGCTGGAATTGATCGCAGCTCCGGCGACTATATGGGAATGCTTTCGACTATTATTAACGCATTGGCGTTGCAGAACGGTTTGGAGAAGATAGGTTTGCCGACGCGTGTTATGACCGCTATCGATATGCCTCGCGTTGCAGAGCCGATGATTCTTCGTCGCGCTCTTCGCCACTTGGAGAAGGGGCGCGTTGTAATCTTTGCCGGCGGTACCGGCAATCCTTACTTCAGTACAGATACTGGAGCCGCGCTGCGCGCTAGCGAGATTCACGCCGACGCTCTTCTTAAGGCTACCAAGGTTGACGGAGTTTATACTGCAGATCCCGCCAAGGATCCGTCAGCAAAGCGTTATTTGAGTCTTAACTATCGCACGGCTCTTGACCGTCAGTTGAAGGTTATGGATTCAACCGCATTTGCAATGTGTATGGATAACAGCGTGCCTATAGTTGTCTTTGATTTCTTTGACCACGGCGCACTTGAGCGCGTCATTACCGGCGATAAAATCGGAACATTGGTTGCCAATGTTGCCGATGAGTTGTAAAATTACTATAATTATTGATTAAGGAGAATTACCATGGACTTAGATTCTGTTTTGAAAGATTCCGCATCAAAGATGGCAAAGAGCTGCGCCATGCTTAAAGATCAGTTTTCAGGACTTCGCACAGGCAAGGCCTCGCCCGCTCTTGTCGAGAATGTTTCTGTAATTTATTATGGCACTCCAACCCGTCTCCGTGACCTCGCGAATATCACGACTCCGGAGGCCCGTTTGATTTCGATTACGCCATACGACCCATCGGCATTGGGTGATATCGCAAAGGCTATTCAGGCTGCCAACCTTGGCGTTACGCCAATGAACGACGGTCGTGTTGTCCGTGTACCGATTCCTGAGCTTGACGAGGAGCGCCGTAAGGAGATTGTCAAGGTTGCCCGCCGCCATGCCGAGGATGCCCGCGTTTCCGTTCGCAATGTCCGTCGCGATGCTAATGATGCGATTAAGGCTCTCCAGAAGGATGGCAAAATCAGCGAGGACGAGCGTGACCAGTCTTTGACAAAGATTCAGAAGGAAACCGATGCTACAATTGCCAAGATTGATGCAGACCTCAAGGCAAAAGAAGCGGAAGTGATGGCGGTATAGTCTGAGCCGTTGGTTTTATGTCGTTTATTTTTAGAGATTAACTACTAGGGAGTAGGAATTATGGACGAGCAGAATACTACAAATCAGGATGCAATGCCTCCAAAGCAGTCTCCGTTTAAGACGGTTACGGCGGGAGGTGCCCCTGCAGCGGCAAGCGGTGATGCGCCTAAGACGATTGTTCTCCGTCGTCCGACGCTTCGCCGTCCGGGTGATGCTCCGACAGCGGTGACACCAGCTGCACCTGCGTCTGTTCCTGCGTCTGCACCTGCGGCAGAGCCTCCCAAGGCAGCGCCGATTCCTGCCCGTCCCGTGCCGGCGGCAGCTCCTGTCGCTCAAGGTATTGCGATTCCTCACGGTGAAGCCGTGAAGAAGATGACCTCTCGCATCAGTGTCTCTTCTGCAACTTCTCCAATCCCTTCTGCCACTTCTCTTATTGCCCCTGTTGATGGCGCCGCCAAGCCTGAAGCCACTGTACAGGCCGCTAAGAAGATGACTTCCCGTATTACTCTTGAGTCGGCTCTTGGTACGCAACCTGATCTCGCGTCACCTCAGCCAAAGACGATTCGACTGAAGAGACCATCAGAGGCCGTGGCGGCTCCTGTCGCACCTGCCGCGCCGGCAGTCCCGCCGGCCCCCGCATCTGTCCCCGAGGGGATGACGCCTATTGCCGATGCCGCTCCGGCTGCAGAGGCCGATTCGGCTGAGGATTCTCCAACGCGCCGTAAAACCATTAAGGTTAAGCGTCCCGGCGCCGCTTCTTCCGGCCCCAAGATTTCCATCGCAAATAATGGTGCACCTTCAGTTGACGGCGTTGCCAGCGCAAGCGACAATCTTCAGTCGCTCTCAGGTTTTTCTGCCGCGTCAAACGCTTCGGCCGGTAAACCCGACAAGGTTAATCCTTTCTTCATCGTTGCAGCATGTCTGGCTATCGTCGTAGGCTCCGTTTTAGTTTGGGTTCTTACTTCGCAGACCTATGGCTCACGCGGCGCTGCCGGTGATTATGCCTTCCCCAAGGGCCCTGTGATTCCACCTCCTCCAGGCCTTACCGTTGTAGACTAAAAGAGTATTGGGCGCATTGACTCATGCTTTGGCATTGGAGTTGTGCGCCCATATTTTTTTTGCCGTTGCCATTTGTCAAAAAGCTTTGTCCGTTTTTCCGTTATGTCAGATATAGTGCCATTTGTTCATCTTCATCTCCATACTACATATAGTTTATTAGATGGTGCTTGTCAGATAAAGCCCTTGGTTAAGCGCGTTAAAGACCTTGGCATGGAAGCCTGTGCCATAACGGATCACGGAAATCTTTTTGGCTTGAAGGCATTCTACGACGAATGTCGAAGTAACGGAATTAAGCCGATTTTGGGCTGCGAGGCTTATGTCGCCGCAAGGACAATTCATGATAAATCGGATGCTATTGACCGCTCCGGCCATCACCTTGTCCTTCTCGCCAAGAATCTAACCGGCTATCATAACCTGCTCAAGCTTATCTCAATCGCCCATACCGAGGGCTTCTATCACAGACCTCGTATAGACAAGGAGATTCTTGCTAAATATCATGAGGGATTGATTTGCTCTTCGGCATGTATTGCGGGCGAGATTCCCAGTCTTATTCTTGAGGGTAAGCTTGAAGAGGCCGAGAAGTGTACTCTTTGGTATAAGGACCTGTTCGGCGAGGATTTCTACCTTGAGATTATGCGCCATAAGCCTGCACCCGGCGTCCTTTGCCGCAGAGAGAACGAGGAGCCGCTGGAGAATTTGCAGGATCGTGCCAATGCGGCTATTATGGAGATCGCGGCCAAGCACGGCATTAAGGTTATTGCGACAAACGATGTTCACTTCTTGCTCGAATCCCATGATGAGGCGCATGATGTTTTGCTTTGCCTGGGCACGGGTAAAAAGCTCTCCGATACCGACCGTCTGCGCTATACGAGACAGGAGTGGCTAAAGTCGTATGATGAGATGTGTGCGAATCTCCCCGGCTTCCACGAGCAGATACACAATACCGTTGAGGTCGCCGCAAAGGTTGAGGAATATGTTCTCGATTCATCGCCGATTTTGCCGGTCTTCCCAATACCGGAAGAGTTCGGCAGTGAGGATGAATATCGTAAGATATACAATGAGACAAACCTTCGTGAAGAATTTGGCGACCGCTATGACGCATTGGTAAAGCAGGGTCTGGATAAGCTTGTACGCATAAAGTTTGAGGCAGATTATCTTTATAAGCTTTGCTATGATGGCGCTGCCAAGCGCTGGCCTGCCGGCATTACAAAGGAAGTCCGCGAGCGTATCGAGTTTGAGTTTAATACGATTAAGACGATGGGCTTCCCCGGCTATTTCCTGATTGTGCAGGATTACATCGCTGCAGCGCGTAATATGGGTGTCTCTGTAGGTCCGGGGCGTGGCTCCGGCGCCGGTAGTATCGTCGCATACTGTTTGGGAATTACCAATATCGATCCGATGAAATACGATCTTCTCTTTGAGAGGTTCTTGAATCCCGATCGTATTTCGATGCCTGACTTCGATGTTGACTTTGACGATGACGGTCGCGGACGCGTCCTTGAGTATGTCACGAACAAGTATGGCGTTGAGCATGTGGCTCATATCGTTACTTTTGGGCAGATGGCACCCAAGTCGGCTATCAAGGATGTTTGCCGTGTAATGGATATACCGCTTGCGGAATCCAATCGTCTTGCCTCACTTATTCCGGATACTCCAAAAATCACCTTCCCGAAGGCAATTGCGGCAAACCCCGATTTGGAAAAGGAATTCAATTCCGACAATCCGCAAATTCGGAAGGCTCTTGAACTCGCCCGTATTCTCGATGGTACGATTCGTCAACCCGGCATCCATGCTTGCGGTGTCATCATTTCACGCGATCCTCTTATCGATACAATTCCTGTAATCCCGACTGAGGAAGAGAGCCTCTTAACTACTCAGTATGACGGTCACTTTGTAGAGCCTATCGGTCTTTTGAAGATGGACTTTTTGGGCTTGAAGACATTAACGGTTCTCAAGGGTTGTATCTCAAATATCAAGGAAGACTACGGGATAGATATCAATCCCGACGAGATACCGCTTGATGATAAGGAGACCTATGCGCTCTTTTCCCGCGGCGAAACAACGGGGCTTTTCCAATTTGAATCTGGAGGAATGAAGAAATATCTTCGCGAGCTTAAGCCCACCTGTCTGGAAGACCTGGTCGCCATGAACGCGCTTTTCCGTCCAGGCCCTATGCAGTATATTCCTCAGTTTATCCGCCGTAAGCATGGCCAAGAGGCGATTGTCTATGACCACCCGCTAATGGAGAAATATCTGAGCAACACCTACGGGGTATGCGTCTATCAGGAGCAGGTGATGCTTTTGTCGCGTCTCCTTGGCGGCTTCACCCGCGGTGAGTCGGATTCTCTCCGCAAGGCCATGGGTAAAAAGCTCATTGAGCTAATGAATAAACTCTTTAGCAAGTTTCAGGAAGGCTGCTTGAAAAATAAGGAGTTTTGCAAGGGGACGACGACTGTCAGATTGCCTAAGCGTGACGATAGCGGCGAAATAATAAAGAATGCCGACGGGTCTGTCGCTTCATACGAGGAGAAGACTCTTAACCTTGAAAATCCCGAGGATGCAAAACTTTTAGTCGGGAAAATCTGGTCTGACTGGGCGGCCTTCGCTTCATACGCTTTCAATAAGTCTCATGCGGTTTGCTATGCCTATGTCGCCTATCAAACGGGTTATCTGAAGGCGCACTACAAGGCAGAGTTTATGTGTGCCCAAATGGACTCTGAAATCGGCAACTTTGACAAGCTCCCCGGGCTTGTTACCGAGTGTGCCGATTTGGGGTTGAAGGTTTTGCCTCCCGATGTCAATTTTTCGCTTGCCCGTTTTTCACCGGGTGATAATGCCGTCCGCTTTGGCCTTGCAGGCATCAAGGGGGTCGGCGCGGCCGCTTCAACTGCGATTGTCGAGGAGCGTAAGAAAAACGGCATTTATAAGAGCTTTACAGATTTTTGCGAGCGTATAGACCCGGTGGCGGTTTCACGGCGCGATATGGAATCTCTAATCAAGGCCGGTGCCTTCGACTGCTTTGGAATTCATCGGGCAAGGCTTTTGAACGGTTTAGAAAAAGCCTTTGCGAATGCAGCCTCGGTGCGCGCAGATAAGCAGACCGGGCAGGGTAATCTCTTCGCTTCGTTTGGCGTTGAGGACGAAATCAAGTTTACCGATGAGCAGTTGCCTCAATGTGAAGAATGGAGACAGCGCGAAGCACTTCAAATGGAGCGCGAGCTGGTAGGGATGTATTTGTCCGGCGACCCGTTGCGCGAGTACCGCGTCTTTATGGATGCCTTGGGAACCTACACGATTGGCAAGGCGCTTGCATATCGTGGTAGCGGTGACGACAGGCAGGAGGCCCGCATCTGCGGAATTGTCACAAGCATCCAGATGAGGAAAACCCGCGAAAAGCAAGAAGACATGGCAATTGTCACCATTGAGGATGGCGGTGATCATATGGAGGTCGTCCTCTTTCCAAAATCATACAAGTTTGGCCATAACGCAAAGTCGCTGCAAGTTGACGAGCTTATGATTTGCTGCGGAGAACTGAGCTTCAAGGATGGCAAGGTTTCATTGCTCGCCAATGAAGTCTTTAAGCTTCAGGATGCAGTTGAGAGATTTATCGATAAGGCGATCATTATGTTGCCGTACTCTGAAAATGCGGCATTGGCTCAAAAGCTCTACGATGTGGTAGCAGAGCATCCGGGTCATCTTCCAATTTCACTGCATATCAAGGATAGCGAGGATAATACCATCGTAATTGATGTTTCAAGTGAATTTAAGATTGCCCCAAGTTTCAATTTTGTTGAAAGAGTGCAGAACGCCTTCGACGCCAAGACCTTGAAATTTGAGTCAAGCGGCTCAATTTACTGCGACTATAAGCCGCGTCGCTGGGTACCCCGCGATTAAGTTTTTATCAGAAAGGAAACAATTCAATGACTTCAGCATCTGTTTGTGAAAATCAAAAAGAAATTTATCGCTGGTCCAATATGCCGGCATTTTCAGTCGATGGCTGGATAGGGTCTGGTATGGTATTGCAGCGTGATAGGCCTATACAAATTTCAGGTCTTGGCATACCATCACTAAAGGTCGAAGTTAAGATGTCGTCTCAAAAGTCGGGCGACGAGGTTGCCTCTTGCGAGGTCGGTGAAGATTCACGCTGGGCAGTAACCCTATCGGCAAAGGAAGCCGGCGGTCCGTGGACAATCTCAATAACGCCTACCGTCGGAAGTCAAATCACCTACAAGGATATTTACATTGGCGATGTGTGGATTTGCTCAGGGCAAAGCAATATGGAAATGCCGGTTTGGTCCGGTATGCAATTCTATCGCTTGACGGACGGCGAGAAGGTCGCAGCCGAGGCAAACGATCCAATGCTTCGTCTCTTTCAGATTGACCGTAATCTGTCGGCGCGTGGTCCCTGCCATACGCTCTCCGGGCGACCCTCCTGGAAGAGTGCAACGACAGAGGATGCAGTCAAGCCGTTCAGCGCGGTCGGCTATTATTTCGGATATTATCTGAGAAAGAAGTTTCCGGATCTGCCAATCGGTATTGTCCATTCAAGCTGGGGCGGCTCGCACATCGAAGCGTGGATTCCCGCCACGGGATTTTTGAAGGCCGGGCGTACATACGAGCTTGAGCAGATTGAAGCCGCAACTCATACTGATGTCGCAGCGGCAGTCGTTGAGAAGCGCAATAACGAATTTTATGACTGGATTGCGGCATTCGAAAAGCAGCGCCAAGAGCAACAGGATCTTAATGCCGAATGGCAAAAGGGCGAGTCTTTGGCGGCTACAATTCTTAAACGCCCGGGTGTATTGGAGCTCCGCTTCCCATTTGAGGTTAAGGCAGACGCCGAAGGTCACAGCTTCCACCTTCATATTGATTGGATGGATGACGCAGATGAGACTTACCTTGACGGGGTTGAAATTGGCGCTATAACACCGGTGCGAAAGGCAAAGTCATATTGGGCAGCCCCCCGTGATTATTACTTTACCGCAAAGCGGGGAAGCCATAATATAACGATCAATGGCATTTCTCATCGCGGCGGCTTCTTTGTAGGTGAAAGTGCCTATATCGAAGATGTTGAAACCGGAGAGCAGATCAACCTCAGAGAGACCGAATGGCAGCAGCGTATCGTTCATATTGCGGATATGGATAAACTGGGCGAAAGACCCTTGCCGCCGGAGCTGTATGTTGATCCTCTCTTTGATACCAAGACGCCGACAGGGATGTTCAACGGCATGGTTGCCCCGTTGGACGGCATGAAGGTAAAGGGGGCTCTTTGGTATCAGGGCTGTTCGAATAACACTCAAGCCGACGACTATGCGAATTTACAGCGTATATTGGTAGATTCGTGGCGTGAGTTCTTTGATGATCCAAAGATGCCTTTTATCGTTACACAGCTTGCAGGATATTACAATTCCTGCCCGTACGATCGATTGCCGGATGACTTCTGGAAGGAGATGCCGACGACAGAGTTGGGCTTTGCGCATTTACGCCAAGCTCAGGAATCGATGCATGCAGCTCCTTACATGGGACTTGCCTGCACGATGGATATCGGCGATGCTTGTGATATACATCCCCGCAATAAACGCGATGTCGGTATTCGTCTTGTTCATGAGGCAATGCGCATCGCATATGGCGATGAAAGTTATATCCCGGGGCCGCGCTTCAAGTCGATGGAGAGGGAGGGCTCGGCATTGCGTATTCACTTTAAGGATGTCGGCGAAGGGTTGGAGGTCGTCGGCGGTGAAATAGGCCCCCATCTTTTCTCCGTTGCCGGTGAGGACGGTAAGTATATTTGGGCTGATGCGGCTATGGACAACGATGGTACAGTAGTCGTCTCTGCTCCCGAGGTCGTTAATCCGGTTTCAGTGCGTTATGCCTACATTTGTTTTGCGCCAAATGTAAATATCAAGCGTAAGGTTGACGGATTGCCGCTTTTCCCATTTGAAGCGACTTTGTAGTTCAGGAGTCGATATGGCAACTCAAAATACAAATCCCGTTGATGTGATAAACGAAGAGCAGGATGGGGGCATCCCCGAATTGACCGTCAAAGATGGCTTTGACGGTCAGGTGGTTATCGACCTGTCTTCCGAGGTAGGGACTATAAAAATCCATAATGCGGTAAACGGAGCACCCCCTCTTTCGGGGTCTGTTTATTTTGAGGGTTGGAAAGAGGCGGAGTTTCCCTATGCCCGAACCCATGACTTGAACCTTTTGCACGGTTACGGCGGCCCTTATGTCATTGATGTGCCGTGGATATTCAGAAACTTTGATGCCGATGAAAATGATCCGGCAAACTATGATTTTGCTTGCACCGATGCGATTTTGCAACGGATTCAGGACGGAGGAACAAAGATATTCTATCGCTTGGGTGCCGCCTTCGAGTATCACCTCGTAAAGAAATACACGCTCTATCCGCCGAAGGATTTTAGCAAGTGGGCAAGAATTGCCGAGCATATCATCAGGCATTATACCGAGGGTTGGGCTGACGGCTATAAGTGGGATATTGACTACTGGGAGATTTGGAACGAGCCAAACCTCAACACCTCAAAAACCGAGGGTGTAAACGGCAATTTTTGGCGCGGCTCAAGAGATCAATTTAAGGAGCTCTTTAAGATTTCTCTCAAGCACCTGAAGAGCTGCTTTCCGCATTTTAAGTTTGGCGGCCCCGCCATGTGCGGTACGGGCCACTCCTGGAGTGAAGAAATCGTTAGTGAATTTGCACAGGAAGGGGTTCCTCTTGATTTCTACTCCTGGCATAGGTACGACCCGGATTTCAAGAGATTTTCCAGTGACGCCCGTTTTATCCGCAATCTGCTCGATAAGTACGGCTATACCAACGCCGAATCGATTTGCAGTGAATGGAACTATGTAAAGGGCTGGAGTGAAGGCGAGTTTGCGTATTCTCTTCAGGTTGAAAAGGGCGTGTATAATCAAAAGGGCGCGGCATTTTTGGCTGCCGCAATGACTGTGCTTCAGGCAGAGAAGGTCGATATGTCTCTCTTTTATGATGCCAGATATTCAGGAATGAACAACCTTTTTGATCCAATTACCAAATTGCCTATGCGCGGGTATTACCCCTTTATTGCATGGCGTAATCTGAGGAGATTGGGAACTCAAGTTCAGTCGGCATCATCTCTCGACGATATCTATATTACCGCCGCGAAGGGCGAGAATGGACGCTGGGGCTTTTTAATCGTCCGATATGACGAAGACAATAATGTCACCGCTCCCGTCCGCATATCGATAAAACTTACGGAAGGCGGAAGTTTTCAGGATGCCCGTTGCCATTTAACCGATGATTTTCGTATTTACACCGAAAAGGGAATTACGGTTGATGAAGACGGTTCCGCCGAGTTGGTAATGCGCCCTTGCTCATTTGCCTATTTTGAGAGTGGCAGATAGCCGAGTTAATAGGCCTTCTTCAGGCAATTCGGCGAGGCAGGAAATGGTGCGGTTTTTGCCGTCGCTCTATTTGCAAAACGAAATGAAAACTGCTATGCTAATTGCAGGTCACAAGGACCTATCTGCCGTCTCAGTCTACGCAACGGATGCCGTTTAGGCTGATCGACGGTGCGTTCAGTACAGGAGAAATTTATGAAAAGGTATGATGTTGCTGTAATCGGAGGCGGTTTTGCAGGTGTAGCGGCGGCAATTGCGGCTGCCCGCGGTGGCGCAAAGGTTTTAATCGTCGAAAAGTCAAACAGCTTGGGCGGTGCTGCGGTGACAGCGCTTGTGAACCCTTTTATGCAATATTCAACCAAGATCAATGGTGAAAAGGTCGCTCTTTCGACCGGCATATTCAGAGAGATTCACAAAAGGCTTGAAGATTTCGGCTCAATGGGTGGTGAATCCTTCCTAGAAGAAGACTTGAAATTTATACTCAACGAGATTGCCGAGGAGGAGGGGATAAGCCTTCTCTATCATGCTTATATTTTCAAGGTCAATAAGGATGGGGATAAAATAAAATCTATCGTCGTCGCCACTATAAAGGGCGAGATGGAGATTGAAGCCGATTATTTTATCGATGCAACTGGGGATGCTCAGGTTGCATATCTTGCCGGTTGCCCGTTTATGCTCGGGCGCGCAAAGGACAACCTTTGCCAACCTATGACTCTATGCTTTAGGGTTGGCAACATTGATATCCCCAAGTTCAAAGAGGGAAGGGCTAAGTTGAATGAGGCTTATGCAAAGGCCTTTGCCGACGGCGAGTTTTTGAATGAGCGCGAAAATCTTCTGATTTTCGGAACTCCAATCCCCAATGTCCTTCACTTCAATACTACCCGTGTCGTCAAGAAAAATCCGACAGACCCAGAGGATGTCACCGAGGCTGAGATTCTTGTGCGTAAGCAGGTCTATGAAGTTTATAATTTCATAAAGAAGCACGGCGAAGGGTTGGAAAACAGCTTCCTTATGATGACGGCTCAGGAAATCGGTGTAAGAGAGAGCCGTAAGATTATCGGGGATTATGTTTTGACAGAGGCAGATTGCAGAGCCTTTACGAAATTTGAAGATGGTATAGCCGCTTGCAATTACGATATTGATATTCACAATCCCGAAGGAAGCGGAACAAGCCATTATTATTTCCCTGACGGTGAATATTATACGATTCCATATCGCTCCCTGATTCCTACGGGGCTGTCAAATATGCTAGTCGCAGGCCGCTGTATTTCAGCCGACCATGGGGCTCAGGCGTCGTTTAGAATCATGCCAACGGTTTGTTGTATCGGTGAAGCCGCAGGAAGCGCAATTGCCATGGCATTCAACAGCAAGTCTTCTGTTCGTGCTGTCGATACTCAGGTGCTCAGAGAGACTTTGAAGAAAAACGGAGCCTTCATAGGGTAGTCTATTCTCAGTTTCGCGATTTATGCTAGAATAGTCTGTATGAAACCTATTGCGACAGACACCTACAACTTTGAGTTGCTGATAAAGAATGGCTATACCTATGTAGATAAGACAGGTATATTCTATTCTCTTATCAACAACACATTAGGCAAGCAGTTCTTTCTTGCCCGTCCCCGTCGCTTCGGTAAATCGCTTTTGGTTTCAACATTTAAGAGCCTCTTTGAAGGGAAGCGCCATCTTTTCAAGGGGCTTGCGATTGATTCACTTGACTACGACTGGAAAGAATATCCGGTATTGCACCTTGATATGGGTTCAACGCAAGCACCTTCAGTTGATGAGTTTCGTGAAAAAATCTTTGATATGCTCCTCAATCAGTCTGAGGGACTAGGTGTTGAGCCGTCGAAGATTCCGTCAATCTTCTTGTCGCGTGTATGCGATGCTTTAGCAAAGAAGTCCCACCATGGTCAGTTTGTAATGCTCGTAGATGAGTATGACAAGCCTCTTTTGGGAGTGTTGAATACTCCCGAGGTTATAAAGTTCCGTGACGAGCTAAAGGCGTTTTACTCTGTAATCAAGACCAAGGAAGCCCTTCAACGGTTTACCTTTATAACGGGCATCAGCAAGTTTTCAAAGGTTTCAATCTTCTCAGATTTGAACAACCTTATGGATATATCCATGAACGCGCAATTTGCAACGCTTCTTGGATATACCCACAGTGAGGTTCAAGAGTATTTCGGTTATTGGATAGAGAATTTGGCCGCCTCGCTCTCCATCTCCAAAGAAGAAGCCTTTGCTGAAATCATCCGCTGGTATGACGGCTACAAGTTTCATCATCACGGTGTGCCGGTAATCAACCCTGTTTCTTTAGGATTATGTCTTAAAGACTGCGAGTTTAAGACCTATTGGTCTTCAACCGCCGT
>JAZUMF010000031.1:0-17322 GCA_045603485.1 Kiritimatiellia bacterium
TAAGGGGACAGGCCTTACCAATTAAAACTGTAAAACTCGCAAACTGTCTTTACTGTCAAACTTGCCACCTAATAACCTTTAAGAACCAAGCTGCAATTTATCTGCGTTCTCTGCAATAAAATTTTTACTGCTATTTATAACAAAATCTCTGCGTCTCTGCGCCTCTGCGTTAAAACTTTCATTTAAGGGGACAGTGATTTTCGATTCACTTCGCATTATCCTAATAATAAACATTTTAGATTTTTCACACACTCAAAATGAGATTACGGTGCGGAACAAAATCTAACAATTTTCTCTGCGGTCTCCGCGTTCTCCGCGGGAGAAATTTTACTACTACTTTTACAATCTCTCTGCGTCTCTACGATAAAACTTTATACTACTACCTTTTTCACAATATCTCTGTGCCTCTGTGTTAAAATCAAAACTGCCACATCATTGTGTACTATGCAGTAGGCACAAAAACTTAATCAAAAGACTACCAAAAATTTTCATTACCCGATTAAATCAATTCGCCGGGGACTTGGCAAAATGAACGGACTTCTGAAATTGATGATGCGGCGGTAAATAACATGGCTAAACGGTCAATTCCTACTGCTATGCCACCACAGGCAGGGAATGCCCCTGATTCCAAATCGCGCAGGAATAATTCATCAAAGGGATAGTCATCTTCGCCGAGCTTCTGTCGTTCAGCGCGAGCGAGCTCAAAGCGTTGCCGTTGCTCTGCACCGTTTGCAAGCTCTCCATAGGCGTTTGCAATTTCAATACCGCAGATATACAGCTCCCAACGCTCTGCAACTGTGGGGTCATTTGGTCTCAATCTTGCCAATGAGGCGGCTGGTGCCGGATAGTCATAGAGCACGCACGGAATATCCTTTGGAAGAGCTGGCTCAACCTTGAGAGCCATATCTTCATCAAACTTATCTTGATCAAAATCTTTTGTCGGGTCCCATCCCGCCCATCGCAAAAAGGCGTCTTTGACCGATATTTTTTCCCATTTATCCGAAAGACTGGCATTGTATCCGTTATGCGATACTGTTCCGCCGTTAGGTAATGCAGAGGCTATATGGCGAAGAAGGGAAACCGTATCATCTAAAATATCATCGCAGCCAGCCCCCGCCCTGTACCACTCCAGCATTGTAAACTCAGGATTGTGGCGGCTTCCGCACTCTCCATCTCTAAAGCATGGGCCTATCTGGTAGATTTTATCCATTCCTGCGGCTACAAGGCGCTTCATCTGAAGCTCCGGCGACGCCCTTAACCAAGCTTTGCCCGATCTAGGACAATCAATATGGGGCTCAGGTGCAGGAGCTGCGATTCTAACGGGAGTTTCGACTTCGATGAAGTCTTCATTTTCGAACCATTCTCTCATTGCCGTCAGCATTTTTGAGCGGATGGTAAGATTTTTGATATTTGGAATCATCTGCAAATCTCTTGATGAGGAAGGTTTTCTATCAGGTTCCTTCGGTTTTGAGTCTTCGAAGAAATGCCTCGGCGGCGGCAGCATAGGCGCGTTTTTTACTTGAGCCTGTGGCAATTTGTTCTTTATCCCCTACTTTTACTGAGACCGTAAAGGTGAAATGGCTGCCGTCGCCTTCTTCACCGAGAGTTTCATATACGGGCTCACCGAAGCCTGCGTTACGGGAGTAATTCTGCAACTCGCCGCGTGGATCCAAATGCTCCACACCGTCTTCAAGCAATTTTTGGATGCGTGGAACGAAGAGTCGATTAAAGAGCGGTTCTACGGCTGAGCGTCCTCCATCGAGCCATAAGGCTCCGAGGATGGCTTCGCAAAGAGCGGCCTGGGTACGCTGCCCCAGCCGTTCATTTGGATTCTTAACCCCTGCACTGAAGCGCATATAGTGCGCCCAGCCTTCTGCTGCGGCTATTTCGGCAAGCGCCTTTCCACTGACGATGCGGCTACGCTCAATGGTTAAATATCCTTCATCTCGACTTGGTGCTGTGAGGTAAAGATATTCTGCCGTAAAGAGCCCGATAACTGCGTCTCCTAAAAACTCTAATCTTTGGTTGTCACTGACATCGGCTTTGAAATTGGCGTAGGTCTGATGAGTAAATGCCGCCGCAAGTAATGACTTGTCGCTGAAAGAATACCCAAGTAATTCTTCAATGGCATCGGTATCTATCTCTAAAAAAGCCATACCTTTTTATTTTCTGTCGAGGTTTGCCAAAAAAAGTTTTGTGCGCTCATTTCTAGGGTTATCAATGACTTCCTGAGGGCTGCCTTCTTCGACGATGACGCCGTCGGCCATAAAGACGATGCGGTCTGCGACATTTCGGGCAAATCCAATCTCGTGTGTGACGATAACCATTGTCATATGCTCTTTTGCCAAATCGCGAATGACCTTGAGAATTTCACCTGTCAGCTCCGGGTCTAGCGCAGAGGTCGGCTCGTCAAAGAAAAGTATCTCAGGATTCATAGCGAGAGCGCGGGCAATTGAGACTCGTTGCTGCTGGCCGCCTGAAAGTTCGCAAGGATAGGCATTTTCCTTACCCAGCAGCCCCATCTTTGCCAGCAAATCCAAAGCGGTCTTTTTTGCTTCTTCCTTGTCGCATTTCAGGACATTTATGGGTGCAAGGGTGATATTTTCAATTACGGAGAGATGTGGGAAAAGATTGAAATTTTGAAAGACCAGGCCAAATCTCGTTTTAACAGCTTGAAGAACTGACTTGGGTGAATAAACACCATTTGCGGCGACTACCGTATCTCCGTATTTCAAGGTTCCGCCGTCAAGGGTTTCAAGCAAGGTAGCGCATCTTAGCAATGTTGACTTACCCGATCCTGAGGGTCCGATAATAGCCACGACATCACCACGGGCAACCGACATTGTAATATCAGAAAGGACTTTGACATCACCAAAGCTTTTTGCCGCATGGACAATTGAAAGTATCTTACTGTTTGAATCTTTATCAGACATAACAAAACCTATTTATAGTAATTCAGGGACTTTTCAAGCTGTTCCATTGCAAATGCAACTATAAAGTTAAAGACATAATAGAAGACGCCGGCAACTATAAAAGGTACCATGGTTGTATGGGTTGCCGCCTCCATTTTGGCTATCGTAAACATTTCCATGACCGCCAAGGCAAATGCCAACGATGTATCCTTGACTAGGGTGATGACTTCATTTGTGACAGGTGGGACGATGCGCTTTATAACCTGAGGAAGGATAATCTTAAAAAAGGTTTGCGAGGTGGAGAGGCCAAGGACATTGGCGGCTTCATATTGTCCACGGGAAATCGACTGAATGCCACCACGGTAAATCTCGGCAAAATAGGCGGCATAATTCAAAGAAAAGCCCATAATAACCGCTAAAAATCTATACTCGATTCCAAAAATTCCTAGCTTACTTAATGGAATTCCAAAGATATAGTATGGGCCAAAATAGAAAAAGAAGAGCTGCAGCATAAGTGGAGTGCCGCGCATTATTGAAATGTAGATTCTGAAGAACTGGCTGACGATACAAATTTTTGACATCCTGCCAAGAGCTATACATAACCCAAGAGGAAGTGCAAACAAGAGAGTTAAAAAGAATATCTGTGTTGAAGTCAACAGTCCCTTGAGGAGACTCAACACCATTGGCCAGAATTCCATACTGATACTTTTTATTGAAAGCCCCGTATGACCAGGGCCATACGGGGCGATTTTTGTCTATTTGGAAATTAGCGGATTACGCCGTCAATCTTGTATTCGGCGGCAATCTTATCAACCGTGCCGTCGGCGAGCATTTCCTTATAGGTAGCCCAAACGGTATCGCGAAGAGCCTCATTGCCCTTCTTGAAGCCGATGCCGTAGGTTTCAGTCATAACGATTTCCTGAAGCATCTTGAACTTACCGGGCTTGTCGGCCATCTTCTGCTTTGCGACACCGATATCAAGAGCGACCGCATCGACAGCGCCGGACTCGAGCTCCATTACTGCGTTGTTGTAGGTTGCGGTAACGGTCAGAGTCTTGAAGGTTGCTCCGAGAGCCTCTTTGTCGCCGCCCTTTGAGAATGCCTTCTGGACTGGTGTATCGTTCTGCACAGCAACGACCTTGCCGCTAAGTGACGCAAGATTGGTAATTGCGCTGTCAGCGGCTACGAGAACAACCTGGCTGTTGTCTACATAGGCGGGAGTCCAGGTGTAACCCTCTTCGCGGCCCTGCATTGTAAAGCCGTTCCAAATGCAATCGATTGAACCCGAACCAAGCTCAGCGTCTTTAGCATTCCAATCGATCGGGCGAGCTACAAATTCCCAGCCCTTGCGCTTGCATACCTCGCGTGCGAGATCAAGGTCAAAGCCCTTGTATTCGTTGCCGTCTTTGTAGCCGTAAGGAGGAAATTCAGCGTCAAAGCCAACAGTAAAGGTCTTAGCCGCAGGTTTGTCGTCGGCAGCGACAGGCTGCTCTGACTTTGTGCAGGCCGAAAAAGCGACAACACCGACGAGCGCAGCCGCAACAAGCATAATCTTATTCATGTTTGACTATCCTTTATAAGTTCCGTTGTGACAACAACGAGTTAGTTGAAAAAAACTAATGGAGCGGTGCTGACCTATTGCAACACAACACAATCAAGAGCACCCTCTTTTAGTTATTGAACCATCTTACCAAAACTATGAGCTTCATACAAGGCAAAAGTAGATTCGTAGCCTAGTAAAGAGAGCTCTAAATTAGACGACCTTTCCCGGATTTAAGATGCCCTGCGGGTCAAAGGCCGCCTTAATCCCGCGCATAACCGTGCGAACCTCTGGTGAGAGCGCTTCATTTAGGTATGGCCGCTTTGCAAGCCCGATGCCGTGCTCCCCTGAAACTTGACCGCCAAGCTCGCGCGACTTTGCGTATAGGTCGTCAAAGACCTCCGCGAGCTTCTTTTTCCAGGCCTCTTCATTCAACTCATCACGCAATACATAAATGTGGAGATTGCCATCTCCGGCATGGCCAAACGAACGAATACGAACGCCATGCTTGTCCTGAAGCTCACGGGAATAAAGGACAAATTCGGCGACCTTTGAGCGCGGAACAACGACATCGCACTCGTCCATATCAGTTGTTGAGGCTTTAATCGCCTCCAAAAAGGCACCGCGCGCAGACCATATCGACTCGTTCCGTTCCTGCGTATCTGAAATAAAGACATCCAAGGCGCCGGCTTCAAGACAAGTCTTTGCGGCGGCATCAACGGCCAAATCAATCTCCTGCTGGCTTGCGCCGTCGAATGTCAAAAGCAGGTAGGCGTCTGAAGAAGTGTCGGGAAAACGACGAGCCTGAAACTTTTCGGCGGCAAGAATAACCTCACGCTCCATAAACTCGACGGCCGTGGGAACGCTTGAGGCTCGGATAATACTCGGAACCGTCTTAATCGCCGTCGCCAAATCTTGAAACGGGACTAACAGACTGACCTTAAATTTCGGCAACGGCAGAAGTCGCAAAGTCGCCTTTGTGACTACACCCAAAGTTCCCTCCGAGCCTACAATCAAATCCTTCAGAGAATAGCCCGAGCTGTTTTTAACGATTTTACCGCCGAGCTTTACGATAGAGCCGTCAGGAAGGACGACTTCCAATGCTCTCACATAATCGCGCGTCACGCCATACTTGACGGCACGCATACCTCCTGCATTCGTTGATATATTGCCGCCGATTGTCGCAGTTTTCTCACCGGGATCCGGCGGATAAAAAAGACCGTGCGGCTCGACAAACTTTGCAACATCCATCAGCAAAACACCCGGCTCAAGGGTGAGAGTCATATTATCCTCATCGAGCTCAAGGATATTTGTCATAAGAGATGTATCTAAGAGGATGCCACCTTTAAGCGGAACGGCACCGCCGACCAGACCTGTTCCTGAACCGCGCACCGTAACTGGGATATTACGCTTTGAGGCGTGCTTCATGATAGCGGAGACCTCATCTGTCGAGACGACCTTGACATGAGCATCCGGCCTGCCGAAGGTTCCGCCAAGCTCATCATGGCAGAAATCCTCGCCTACTTCATCCCTCGCAAAGACCCTGTCATCACCGCAAAGCGATTTAAGAAATTCCAAATCACCGTCGCAAAAAGCAGAATATTCTCCCATTGCTATGCCTCCCTCGAGTTCTTTGATGAAATTTGGGCTATCAGCTCAGGAATAATTGTATACAAATCACCGACAAGCCCTACATGAGCGACCTTGAAGATTGGAGCGTTAGGGTCGGAATTGATGGCAACAATCGTCTCGGCACCGCTCATACCGGCAACAAACTGAATAGCACCAGACACTCCGCAGGTTATGATAAGCTTAGGCTTTACCGTACGCCCTGATAGACCGACCTGACGCTTTGAATCAAGCCAGCCGGCTTCAACAACAGCGCGAGTAGAGGCAACCATTCCGCCGAGAAGCTCTGCAAGGCTCTCAAGCATCGCAATATCTTCGGCGCGGCGAACGCCACGCCCGCAAACTACAAGGACATCGGCATCCTCGATGCTTTCGGAAGCGACCTTGCCGCGCCGAGCCAAAACCTCAATCTTAGAGAGTAGCTTACTTGCCTCAAGGGTATGAGAAACAATCTTTCCGAATGGTTCGACCTTCTTCGGCGCGTCAAAGACCTTATACCTGACTGTCGCGAATTGCGGACGATGCTTAGGCGTATTGATATGAGCCATAATATTGCCGCCGTACGCAGGACGAATCTGATCCAAATCTGTATTCGGCTGAATATCAAGGACGGTACAATCGGCCGTCAAGCCAGTCTTAAATCGGGCAGCGACACGAGGAGCCAATGAGCGGCCGTTGACGGTACCCCCGACAAGAACGGAAGATGGGCGGATTGAATTTATAAAATCCTCAAGAGCGTTTGCATAAGGCTCTATGCGAAAATCCCTGAAAGCGGCATCGTCATAAAGGTGAACCTCGTCAGCTCCATACTCCAAAAGAATTTTCGCCGCGGCGTCAACGCCTGCGCCAATCACTACCGCAAAAACAGGATGGCTGATCTTTGCCGCCAACTCGCGCGCCTTGCCAAGAAGCTCAAGAGAAACCGGATGGAGCGAACCGTTGGAGTCAACTTCGGCAACGACCGCGATGCCGCGCCACTTTGACTTATCAGCGCCCTCGTCCGCATCATCGGCAAACTCAAAGACGCCTCCGCCCTTTCTCACGCAAAGACGGCACATACGGCAACCGGCATTGATGGAAAGCTTCCCATCCTGCTCCTCGATTGCGCCAAACGGACAAAGAGCCTTGAGTGCGGCACTATCGCCAACCTTTTCCTGATGAATAATAATTTCAGCCATGGCAAGAGTTAAATAAATTTGTGTTCAAAAAGAAAGTCCGCAAGCCTTGCGGCTTTTGTAGAATCATCACCGTCTATCAGGATATGCTCCACATGAGACTCTGGCGGGAAAATGCGCCTGACCTGAGTCGGTGAACCATTCAAGCCGTAATGCTTTGAATCACTATCGGGCAAATCAGCCAGGCAAAGGCGAAGAATCTCTTTATCCTGAGTTGCCATCTTCAAACGATAAGAAGGAAGCCTGGGCTCGAAAATCCCCTTATCGACAGTAATCAAAGAAGGTGCCTCAACCGCCACATCCATTTCGGAATCGGGAAAATCGACAGTCACAGAAAGCTTGCCGCCTTCAAATCCGGCAATCGCCTTGACATTGGCGACATGTGGAACACCAAGCCATTCAGCCATCTCGGCTCCGACCTGAGCCGTATCGCCGTCTGTCGTTTGCTTGCCGCAGATAATCAAGTCAAAATTACCTAGCTTGCGAATCCCCTGAGCCAAGGTATATGAAGTCATCAGCACATCGGCACCGCCAAAGGCTCTATCTGAAAGAATAACGGCATTATCAACGCCCATCATAAACGCCTCACGAAGAACCGCCTCGGACTGTGGCGGCCCCATCGTTATGGCGGTAACCCTGGCGCCGTATCTCTCTTTCAACCGCACGGCACTCTCTATCGCATAGAGATCAAAGGGGTTCATCTTGGCCGGAATGCCATCTCTTTTAAGTGTTCCCGTCTTCTCGTCAATCGCGACCTGCGTTGTGCCGGGAACCTGCTTTATACAAACAAGTATATCCATAATGCCTATTCTACCAAATAATATTGCAAAACAAAACACGCCTCCGCATATTTTTATATTGGCGAAATCAAGCATAGCCCGAACGCTCTCTTGCGGAGCCTTCCGCAGGCCGTCATAATCGACCCCCGCAAATACGAAAAAGGTGCCGGAATAGACCTGCGCCGCCGAGCGTGCAAGACATTCCAGGCACCTTTCGCCTGAGCGATGAAATAATTATTCCGCTATAAGCACTGCATCGTGAGGCTCTACCGTCACCTCACCCTTCACAACACCCATTGGCTGAAGCAGTTCATTATAGGTCTTTTCTCCTGAAAGGCCCTCGATCTCCTCAAGCTTATAAGTGACAGGCTTATCGGTAAAATTCATCAAGGCGGCGGCCGGTCTGCCGTCAATTGTGCCGATAAACTTACTCGTCCATCTGTCAGAACTGTATACGGCTCTTGACGCCGGGCGCACATTACGCATGCGGATTGATGCGGCGCGGCCGAGAAGCTCGAGCCTCTCTTTCGGCAAGACCGCAAGATTGTCGCTCGTCAGCGCAAAGCCTGTGAGGATACCGGACAAAACCGATATGCGAGATTCTCCCAATGTCTGCTCTCCGCGATCGGTGCGGGCAATAAGACAATCGGGGTCTGCCCAATAAAACCTGTCAAACATCCAGAATCTGTCAAGGCTTTGGTTTACCGCATTGAAGATCGCACTGCTGCAGGCGCGTGTATCTTCGCTGAAGCGAGCTGCGTCAACAAGGCCTACGCACGGCAAGAAATGCTGGCTGCAGGCAAGCAGGAATGAATCCGGCACCGCTTCGCGTATTGCCTTTAAGCCCTTACGGAATGCCGACACGCTTGTAGCATTGGGATCTGAACGGCGACCGTCAACAAGAGCAAAGCCCAAGCCGTCCATCTTAAAGTAAGTATAGCCCCACTTGCGGAAGGTCTTGAATATATTGGCAAGGTGCTCAAGCACCGCGTCCTGCGTTGTATCAAGAGTTGCCCAGAGGTGATCGGGTGGAGGCGACCAACCGCGGGCGACAAGAGGATTGCCGTCATCGCCCTTAACGAACCATTCGGGATGCTCACGGAAAACACGGCTGGCAGTCGAAGCATGGAATGGCATTGTCCATATTCCGGCCTCCATGCCACCATCGGTAATCTTCTTGGCGATATCTACAAGCGGTGTCGGCCATGAAGCATGCTGATCGTTCCAGTCACCCTGAAATGCCTGATAGCCGTCGTCGATCTGAACAAAGCGCGCCTTGAATGGCGATGTCTGCTTCTCGGCAAGAGTATCGACATTTTCAAGAAAATCCTTCTCGGTGACTCCCTTGTAGTAATAGTACCAGGTGCAGTAGCCCGTTATATTCCCTGCATCGGCTGACGGCTGAATCGCATTCATCTTTTCCGCGACTCTCTTGCCGTACTCAATCAGGAGGTCTCGCCAATCCTTACCCTCGAGAATGACAATCTCTTCAGGGGTTTCCCCCTCGCGAATTTCAGGCTGCCATATCTTGATTTCACGCATACGCCTACCGCGCCAGACTACCGAAAGATGAGTCAATGAGCGATAAGCGGTCAATGCGCCGACAAGGATATATTTTGAAGTGTCGTAATCGCCTACGACGATAACATCGTCAGCGACAACCTCTGAATTGTAGCCAAAAAATTTCGTGTAGTAGGTTTCGTCTCTCGTACGCTGATTCATCGTGCCTGCATGGTTATAGATAAAGGTCGCACCTTCAGGCATATCGATAGGGAGAAGACGCTGATAATACGAAATCGGTAAAAGTTCCATTGTCATCCTTTTGATTGTACTTGAAAAAGTCTGTTACAGAGACCACCTGCATGAAGATTGCCTTTCGGGGAATTCTCCGAATGCAAGTTTTGAGACTGCCAGAATCGGCGGCGCCTGAAGTCGCTTCGCAACGGCCAAGCCCTTATAGAGGTTCCACCAACGGGCAATATCTGAGACAAAAACATTCTTATTGGGATAAAGCGCCTCAACCTTACCCTCATAGCCGATAGTCTCAGCGAGCGAACCGTCAAGGTATCGCCTTACGCAGTCATCAGGAGTTGCCCCCTCTTCGACCCAATATCGCAGAAGCTTGTCATGATATGGATAGTTCAGAGGATCGCCAAGGCCCTTTTCAACGCACTGGTTTGCGCTCAATTCTGCGGACGGCTTTATGGTAAAGATTCCCTCGGGAATCACCTCACGATTATAGACCTTTTCATTAAGGTAGCGGCCCAAGGCATAGACATCACCCTTCCACAAATCACCAAGGGGGGCGAGCCATCCCAAAATGTCTCCGTACAAAGTGCCGTAGCCGATAGATATCTCGTCCTTATTGGCATTGCAGCTGATAACACCGCCAAAGACAGCGGCCGCAGCCGCGAGAATACGCGAACCGCGGTCTCGCGCCTGCACATTCTCAATTGCGAAAGGCGAGAGCTCCCATGCGCCATTGATGCCGCCGCCTGGCCCCTCACTCTTCAACTCCGAAAATTGACGACAGGTCAACTCGACAGATTCCTGAATAGGGATTTCCACAAAGCGAGCGCCGATATTCCTGGCGAGCTTAAGACCAAGGCCGCGGGTTAACTGCGAAGTATAAGGCCCTGGCATTCCGACAAGAAGTATATCCTCAGGAGGAAGAATTGCTCCGTACAATGCCGATGTAACCGCAGAATCGATACCGCCGGAAACTCCTATTACGATGCGGGAAATGCCGAGCCTCGCCATAAAGCCCTTTATACCAGACATAATGGCCTCCGCCGTCACATCAAACTCCTCCTTCTTAGGAATTGAAGTTAACGCGGGAAGGTTATCTAGGTCTACCGTCACGAAGCCTTCGGCAAATCGCTTTGGAAAAAGCTCGCTGTACTTGCCGTCGGGTGTCACGATTACACTGCCGCCGTCATAAATGCGAAGCGACTTTCCTTGGTCGCATAGACCTACCGCACCGGCATAAACGAGAATTTTTCCGACGGCCTTAGCCTCAACAGCCAGTTTTGCAAGGCGTTCGTTTCGGCAATCACGCTTAAAGACGGCATCGTCCGTAACAAAGAGATATTTTTCGTCCTCGTAGCGACCGCACTCGCCGCCAATGAGGACAAATGCCGCACCGTCAGCCTCAGCTCTTTCAAAAGCCTCGCGGCGGCGCAGTTCAGTAGCTTCCGGGTTACTTAAATCAACATCTATTTGGGCTATTGAGACCTTATTGTTCTCAGCTGAAAGTTTTTTTACCATAAGCACCCTATTTTAGACCTGACGCCATACGGACAGCCTTATGAACCAGAATATCATGGTCATAATTGTTGGGATTGGGAATTTCGCCACGGACAATCTTCACGAATTCGCGAAGCTGCTCGATGTAGCGATTATACTGAGGTGCAAACTCAATACGATTTCTTCCGGCTGGATATCCGCCGGAGGCCTCTGAAATATACATCTCGACAACCAAAGGCTTGCCGTCAAAACGCTCTATTGGACAAACCTCCATCCATCCCTTAGTGCCGATAACACGCAAGCGGCGAACAAAGTGCGAGCCCTTTGCATGGCTGGAGGCATGGAGCGTAACGGTCGCGTGAGGCCATTCAAGAATTGAAACCGCCGTATTCGCACAGCCCTTAAGCTCGCCCGGTCCCTCAAGGAAAATCTGGTGCGTGCGATTCGGCAATCCGGGCATCATCGGCATGATGGCATCAAGAAGGTGACAACCGAGATTGTAAATAATACCACCCTGGAAAGTCGAAAGATACTCATTGTACTGCTCATCGCCATAGCAGTGATTCATATCGGCCTCTGCAGAGATAACATCGCCGATGCCGCCATTGCAGACAAAATTCTGAATGAATTTCACAGCAGGGTTGCCCTGAAACATATAGCCCAGCTGCATATAGATATTCTTGGCGCGGCAATACTCGACAAGGTCTATAAACGGCTCAAGCTTTTGACCGGTAGGCTTATCCATGTGGATATTAAAGCCGCGCTCAACAGCACGCCTTGCAAAAGGCACCAAATCCTCATTGGTGGGCTCAATAAGAATACCCTCAACGGTAGGATCGGAAAGAGCGGCCTCCTCCGTAATGCGTGGAACGCCGTCAAATGGGGCATAGTTATCGGTACGCTCCCTGCGAGGAGTCTTTGAGCTTCGGTCATCGACGATACCGACAATCTCAAACTCATTCTTAAACTCCTTAAGAGTCAAAATTTTTCCATCGGCATGCTCATGGCACATACCAACTTGAACAACGCGGAACTTTTTAGCCATATTTCCCCCAACAAAAATTAAAAAAAGTAATAAGAAAATAATTCCACAACAATTTTACCAAAAATATATTTAATTTCCAGTCAAACAAATTTACAACCTCCTCATCCATTGCGACAAAGACAATGCTTTATCCAAGATAAATTTGGAACGCATGCGTACCAAATCTCAAAATCAGGGAAAAGGCTAAAAAATTGCCGATACCTTCTCAAATCCTGCCATACCATATCTGCGTATGACTGGTCTATATCGTTTCAATCAATCGTTAGATTTCTCCTTTTCTTCTTGGTTGTTTGATTGAAATTTCCCCTAACCCATATGTGCTTGAATATACTCGTCTATATCCGAGAGCATATATCGCTCACCTGTAGTATGCAAGGCTCCATAGCAACTACGAACATATTCATCCGCGCCCGTCGAGCGAAACAATTCATACGCCGCACGACCAGAGATATTCTTCATGCGGCGATACATCTCTATGCAATAAATTAAAAACTTTCCCGGCTCACTCATACTCAAGCCTCCTCCGGATACGGTATAACACCTGTTCTTTCAGCCTCTACAAACATCTCTCCAAGCATAACAGGACTATAATGCCAAAGTTTCAACCGTTCATCCGCCAGTTTTTCGTACAGTTCAGACCTATAAAGCCGCTCTGTAGCCTCAGCTTCGGTAATATCCAATCGCCTAACAATCTCCGCGACCAATGCCGGAAGAACTAAAACACCTAAAAAGGCAATATACTGACTCTCTGTCATGCAATCACCTCCGATCTTCTAAACCGGATAAAGGTAAGAGCTTTCTCTGTCGCAAAAACTAGCTGATTATAAAGTTTCTTAATCTTCAATCTAGATAGCGTTTCATCCTTAGACAATTCGCCTTCTCTATATAACGTCAAAGTTCTATACACATCATCATTCGCAACTGGACCAAAAACGAAATCTCTTCCTTCAGCCACATTCACTCCTTCGCGACAAGAGCAAACAAAATCAAGCCAAATCTCATTAGGTTCATCAAATTTCAATACATCACAAAATCCAAAGGCTGCATCAGAATCAATCTCGTATTCATTTACCACAGGAAGACCGCCCTTGCGTAGAACAACTTTTCGAGCAAAATCAACCGCTTGCTCACGATTCAAGGTTGTATAAAACCCTGGTCCAAAGTCAAGCGCATGGCTCGGCTTTAGAATTTCAGGTTTTTCTACAACCATATTACTACCGTGATAAAGAATCATTCTTATGCTTCCCTTTTAAGTACAAGTATTATACCAAATTCTATCTTTTCTCTCCACTCCCCCACTAAACTGGAATATCCCCACCTTTTGAAAATGCTACCAAGCCCTTGGAGAATCTTCCCGACTTTTCCACTTCGGTTTTCAAAAAAGCAATTTGAGCCCATATTCACGGGGGTGACGTGAAGCGCAAGTGAAAATGTTTATTTTGTGGATTGTTCTTATTAAATTAAGCCCGAAAACCTGTCAACGAAGTGGAAAAGTCGGGTTATACCAAAAATTCACTAAAATTCCAGCCATGGAAAATAGTTTATTTTTTCCGTTGCACGATAAAAACAAAGCCGTCCAAACAAACCTTATCCCCATACCCCCCCCCTAAAGTCGAGTTAGTCACAGCCATATTTCCGCCCCTGCAAATACAACACCCCTTGAGATTAATTTGGAAAGTTCGATATAAATCCGGGAACTTGCTTACCGTAACAGTTGTTGCAGTTCGTAAAGCAGCCATACAAGAAGCTTGTCATATGAGATATCCTCGTATCAAAAATGCCGATACCCCGTCACGGCAAAGGCAGTCTGCAAAATAAGCTTACAGCGACATGAGAAATCCTGCCGTTTTATTTCATGACTTTTTCAAAGCGGAAAAAACCGGAGGTATTGATATCTTTTGGTTAAAAATGCCGCTTGATAAAGGCTCTGCCGCAATGAGTTTTCAAGTAGGCTTCAAAAGCGTAGGCTTTTTCTTTGTTTTCAAAGGCAATCGCATTTTTGATGCGCCACGGACGAAATTTGGATGTGTGCAACACATCACCTTTGTTATGTTTTTCCAAACGGGATTTCAAGTCTTCGGTACAGCCAATGTAAAAATGAGTTCCGCTTGCTTCATCAACGAGAATGTATACATAATGAAAGTTAGACATCGAGCCGGAATCTTTCAGAATAATGTTTGAGGTGGTGCTATGCCGTGTTGCCTAGCTACCTGCCGTCTTCGCACTTCGCCGCGGCAGTCTTCCCCGCTGGGTTCGCTCGTCAATCCATTTGCTGCGCAACTGGCTTGCCGAGGCGAAATCTCGGCGAAGCCGAGATGAAGACTGGTGGAGAAGAAGGGATTCGAACCCTCGACCCCCGCGTTGCGAACGCGATGCTCTACCAACTGAGCTACTTCCCCTAACATTTATTTATATAAAATTCTACCATAAAATCTTCGCTAATGCAAACGGCAAACGAGCCGTAATTTCATTTTGGATTAAAAACATCTCACCTAGAGAAAAAATAGACAAGAGCGGAAGGCCTTTTAATCGCGGATGCGCACAACCCGATTTTAACCACGGAACACACCATTGTATTACGAGAACTCCGCGGTTCCGTTATCCGACAGTAACAGATTTTCCCTCATTCGCGGACACCTCCGCAACAGGCTGACAGCTCTTTTCAAATATCATGACGGCACATATACGCTTAGCCTCCGATTAGCCGCTGCATAACAATAACAAGAATCAATCCGGCAATCAAGGCAAAGGTGGATTGCTTTTCAAAACCGTGCGAATGCGTCTCAGGAATCATCTCATCGCTGATAACATAGAGCATTGCACCGCCTGCCGAGGCAAGCATAAACGGCAATATATCAGAGAAAACCGCAACAAGAAGCCTTCCCAACAAAACCGAAACGATACTTACAGCAGCAATGGCAAAGGAAATGCCGACTACGCGCTTAGAGGAAATTCCTATTGCAAAGAGTGGCGCGACGATAACTATCGCCTCTGGAATATTCTGAAGCGAGATTGAGCCGGCGACGGTCAAAACATCGCCCAATTCCTCGGTACCGAAGCTGACGCCGGTCGCCAGCCCCTCTGGAATCTTATGAAGGGCTATCGCCGTAACAAAGAGAAGTGTTCTACCGATTCCCCTATTTGCGCGATGTTCCTCGCTGTCGAGCCCCGCCAATCGGTGCAGGTGAGGAACGATTTTATCCAATACGCTTATAAGGGCCGCTCCGGAAAGCGTACCTAAAATAGCAAGCAAAATCCCCTTTAGCCCGGGGCTGTCAAATGCAGGGGCCAGCAAACCCAACATGGCGGCTGCAAGCATTACACCTGCGGCAAAGCCAAGAACAATATCGTTCAAGCGATGTGGAATATGACGAATAGCAAGCCCGGCGAGAACACCAAGAACAGTTGAGCCTCCAACTGAAAGTAAAACAATCAATAAGATATCCATCAGCCAACCCAAATCAAATGTGATAAATAAAAAAAGGCGAAGAGGCTTTTACGCCCCCTCGCCTGACTGAACATGGAGGAAAACCCTCCAAAACCTGAAGCACAATTAGAAGTTGTTGGCTTCAAGCTGGAAGTAAGCCTTAGGATGAGCGCAAACGGGGCACTTCTCAGGAGCGGCCTCGCACTCAATGATGGCGCCGCAGTTACGGCACTGCCAACGGTTTTTGCCGACGCGAACCCAAACCTCGCCAGATTCGATGTTGGCTACGAGCTTACGGTAACGCTTCTCGTGATGTGCCTCAACCTCGGCAACCTTTGAAAAGAGGAATGCGAGCTCATTGAAGCCTTCAGCCTTCGCCTCTTCGGCGAAACGCTTATACATATCGGTCCACTCCTCATGCTCACCTGCTGCCGCAGCAAGGAGATTTGCCTTTGTGTCGCCGATACCATCAAGAGCCTTAAACCAAAGCTTGGCGTGCTCCTTCTCATTCAAGGCCGTCTCTTGGAAGATAGCAGCAATCTGCTCATAGCCTTCCTTCTTGGCCTTGGATGCAAAATAATCATATTTGTTGCGAGCCTGTGATTCGCCAGCAAATGCGTACCACAAATTTTGCTCGGTCTTACTGCCTTTTAATTCCATAATGTATTCTCCCTTTCAAATTATTCGCATTCCTCAAACTGATCCTTGCCTACTCCGCAAAGAGGGCAAACCCAATCCTCGGGCAGATCCTCAAATGCGACGCCGTCATTCTCTGCCGGGTCATATACATACCCGCACAGTTTGCAAACATACTTTTTCATTTTGTTAACCCTTTCTTTTTTGAACACTTTGGACAAATCCCATAATAGGTCAATTGCTCGACCTCAACGACATACCCCTTCGGCATCGGCGCATAATATTTTGAATGACCGCCACCGACATCAATATCGAAAAGGCCACCGCAATTCCGACATTTGAAATGAGCATGAAATTCAATATGACCATCATAACGCATTTCTCCGTTTTCTGCACGAATTTCTTGCACAAGGCGATTGTCGACAAGTAATTTCAATGTCGTGTAAACCGTCGTGCGCGAGAGTGAAGGCATCGTTGCGCGAAGGTCATTGAAAAGAATATCCGCCGTCGGATGGTCATACCGTTTTAGAAGTGAAGCATATACCGCCACCCGCTGCGGTGTCGGTATTATATTATGCTCCTTCAAAAATAATGACGCAATTGTATTCATTACGAATTTGATTATATTACAATTAAGAGCGTTGTGCAAGAAAAAGTTTTATCACAGAGGAGTAGAGCCGCAGAGAGGCAGAGGTTTTTTAATATTGTAGTTAAAAGTCCTCACGCAGAGCCGCAGAGACGCAGAGGTTTTTTAATATCGTAGTTAAAAGTCCTCACGCAGAGACGCAGAGACGCAAATATGTATTGCGTCAATAGCGAAAGTGAAAAAAATATTTTGGATGATGTGAAAAGGAAAATGGAAATCTAGCACTAGTGAGAACTAATGCGATTGATTGTTAAAATGATATTGGGAGGAATGTTAGCGGGGGGTGC
>JAZUMF010000032.1:0-7721 GCA_045603485.1 Kiritimatiellia bacterium
TAAAGTTCAATTTTGATCGCATCTTTGGGTGTTTTCTCTTTTTTGGAGAAGAACTTGATTTTTTCGCCCCAGGGCGTTACCCAGAGAACCCCGTCTTTATCATAATAAGCGGTACTTTCCAGCTGCGGTGAACGCCACGCAAAACCGAATAGTCCACTCTTTTCAGCCGATGAATTATAGACCAGCTGCACCGGGAGTTTCAATTCCGGAGAAAAATTCGCCGTATCCAACAGACGGAAAATCAGGAAAAATGGAGTAGTGGCGAAAATAGAGACCTCAACTCTGCTGATAAATCACGATTGCGAATAGCCTGAACCCGCATATCCTGACGGGCGATAACGGCATCACGGAGGCTTTGATTATGTAGAACCTCAGCTATCGATTCAGCAATTACGGGATAATTCGGAGGTTGATCAAAGAGCACCCCTGCTCCATCAAGTGTTTCAGGCACCGCTGCCGCTGAAAGAGCAAATATCGGAATCTGATGAAGCATAGCCTCAACAAGCGGCGCACAAAATCCCTCATGCTCACTTAAGCAAAGAAATGCGTGCGCTGAAGCATAACATGCGTTAAGGACATCTTGAGGTACCGCTTTAAGAAACTCAACATTGGTTATACCTAAGGCTTTTACTTTTGCTTCAACCAAAGCGTGGTAAGCTTCCATTCCGACAATAGAACCGACATGGATAAAGCGAACATTGGGTTCTACCTTGGATAGGTAATAAATTGCCTCAACCAAATCCTCTAGTTTTTTATTTGGAGCAAAGCGTCCAACGAAGAGAATATTGTAACGACCGTCATTAAGCTCTGAAAGAGTAGCACGATTGCGGTCGGAATGATTAAACATATCCAGATTGATTGGCAAAGGAAGAACTTTAACATCCTTATAACCAGCAGCTATCAATTCATCAGCGTTGTACTGGCTGTCAGCGACATTTAGGTCGGCAATGCCGGCTAAATGCGCCATCTGCTCACGACCGTCACTCAACATCTTTGCCGTGCTTTGACCCACAAGCTCAAAATAAGACGGAGGAGTGATGTTGTGGTAAACAATTACCTTGCGGCAATTAAGCTGCTCAAAGACTAGATTAGCAGAACACCCGATAGAAAGGTGTAAAATCGCTATATCATCTGGATTTAGAATTTTGTGGAGCGCCGAAAGATCTCTAGTAACCGAAACCTTCCCTTTGCTAGCATATCCCTGCTCACAGAAGATATCGCTCTCAAAGCCCCAAGCGCGAAAAACTTCACGCATTAAATTCGCCGTGTTGCTAATAGCATCGCCTTCACGATATCCGGCAACAAGCTGATGGATTTGGCGTCGCATGGCGAATCTCATTATTCCCGAAAAAAGACCATGCAAGCCGACACTAAAGTCAAGTGTCGGCTCGCAGGAGAACGGGAACTACTTGTTCTTATGGCGGTTTGCCTTAAGACGCTTGTTGTACTTGTGCTTAGACATTTTTGCACGGCGTTTTTTCTTGATTGAGCCCACGGTATTCTCCTGCGTTAAGATTGAGGATTGTTCGTTAATGATGTTAGTGAAGCGATATCACCCGAGTGACATCAGAAAATGATTTTATTTAAAGGCAACTCGATAATTCCAGTCGCGCCAGCATTGCGAAGTGCCGGAACAATCTCGCGTACCTTCGATTCCTCTACAACAGATTCCACTGCATGCCAGCCATCGGCATTGAGCGCATTGACTGTCGGGGCATGAAGTGATGGAAGGAAACCGACAACATCAAAAAGCTTTGCCGCTGGAACATTCATCTTCAAAAGAACACGGGATTCTGCCTGAAGCGCACCGGTCATAAGCATCGCGATTTGCTCCATTTTAGCACGCTTGCCAGGATCCTCCCACGACTTTTTATTTGCGATAAAGCGAGTCGTTGAGGTTAGAATCGTTGCCAGAATACGCAAATTATTTGCACGAAGAGAGCTTCCGGTCTCGGTCAAATCTACAATAGCATCGACGAGCTCAGGAGCCTTCACCTCTGTCGCACCCCATGAAAACTCAACTGAAGCATTGACTCCGTTGGCTTCAAGATAGCGCTTTGTAAGACCGACAGCCTCAGTTGCAATGCGCTTACCCTCGAGATCCTTAACGGACTGAATTGGGGAATCGTTAGGAACGGCAATAACCCAACGGACAGGGCGCGAAGTACTTTTGGAATAGCACATTTCGCAAACCTCGACGACATCGGAATTATTCTCGTAAATCCAATCATAACCTGTTATGCCCGCATCAAGAAGACCAAGCTCGACATAGCGAGAAATCTCTTGAGGACGAAGCAAACGGCTCTTTAACTCTGGATCATCGCAAGTAGGAACATAGCTGCGAGAGCTGCACGAAAGATTAAAACCGGCCTTACGCATCATAGCGAAGGTCGCTTCTTGAAGACTGCCCTTTGGCAAACCTAAAATAATTGGGGTCATAGTCTATTATACCTCACAAGTTTATTTAGTCATTATAGCATTTTCAGTACTAAAATACAAGAAGAAGTTTGAATTTCACATATCCAATCTTTTCAGCACAAGGCATATTGAATGATGTTAATCTTGGACAATCTGCCACACACGAATATAATCTACCTGAAATTCACTTGGCAAGTCGGCGGGATCAACTTCACCGCTCCAGCTGAATAGAGGCTCTGTATCAACATTTAGATACATAGCATTATGATAGTAGTCGTTAGGATGGTCAAAGGTCAATCTTCCATCTAGATACCATCGCAGCCTATCCTTTTCCCAGAGAAATGTCGCCACATGAAATTCATCGCGAAAATGAAACGGCTCTTGCGGAGTCTTAGATCGAGTAAAAGTCGTATTGCCGGAAAATATCCGCCCTTCGGCATATGGGGTGGAGAGTCGATGACAAGTGTTATAAAAGCGGTCGTCCGCACCGAGAGTTGACTTGCCGAAAACCTCAAAAATATCAATCTCGTCACTAAATGCCCCAGGTTTGTTTTGCTTATCGGCATCCAATGACCCATTAAGCCAAAACGCGCTGGACATCGCAGAAGAAGGAGACTTAAAACGCATTTGGAAGCAACCGTAGAGTACACGATTACGACTACGGAGACACGCCGCCGTCAAATTCGAATACCCCGACTCCTTAAACCATTGAGGGGTATTCTCCTCATAGCATGCGCGAAGCCTAAGCAATCCATCCTTTACTGAGACATTTTCAGGGACAAAGCGACCAAGCTTTCGCCCATGCCAATCTGGATAAAAAGGCAACCACTTACTATCGTCTAATTTGCAATCCTTAAAATCGTCGCTAAATTCTTCATTGAGCCGGTAAGCAGCTTCAAGCTCAATGGCAGGCTTAATATCGTCCATCATCAGCATCTATCAAGATTAAGAAAAAAACTTATACGCCCTCAATATGGCCGACAGGAGGCAAATCACCGACAATTGGACGGGCATAATCCAAGAATGCCTGAGTCACATCATTTCCCGACGGTGCAATAAACTCATCCGGCATTGAGCGAGTTTCCTTTGCTACGGAAGAAAGAGGAACCACATCATAACTGACGCGATATTCTTTCCCGGGCAAGCGGCGTATTGCGATAGAGCCACCCCTGTATTTACCTGAAAGTGCGGCACGGACAGCTTCAACACCTACCTGACGCGCCTCTTTCGCATCAACGGCAGAGGCGATTCCCGGGAACGAACGCTGCAAATATCCGAAGGTATCCGCACGAACGCGGCGCAACTTCCCTCCAGACTTCACCTTGAGAAGTTCAGACAACGCATCGCCCAATGCCCCCGAGCCTCCAAGCTGTAAATTGCCGTGCGAATCTCTCTCATTTGAGAACTTTGATGCAATGAGCGTACCATCGGGATCGGTTATACCCTCCGAGACGGCAACGACGCAACGACCGTACTTCTCTACACACCCCATGACATCTTTGACAAACTTGTAATCATCAAAGGGCCGCTCAGGGAGATAGATCAAGTGCGGGCCGTCATCTGGACGACGGCGTGCAAGTGCCGATGCCGCGGTGAGAAAGCCTGCATGCCTTCCCATGATAATATCAATCTTAACACCGCCCAAAGCACGACTGTCTAAATCATCACCAATCAGCGCGCTTGCAACAAAACGAGCGGCAGAACCAAAACCAGGAGTATGGTCATTTTCACGAAGATCATTATCAATCGTCTTGGGAATATGGAAGCATACAATATCCTCGCCTGCCTCTTCTGCCGTACGGCTGATTATATCGACTGTCTCTGCCGAATCATTGCCACCGATATAAAAGAACCACTTTACATTGTGACGCCTGAGGATATTAAAAATAGACTCGCAATCCTCTTTGGTGGGCTTCATGCGAACCGACCCCAGTGCAGAAGAGGGAGTCGCGGCAACAACCTCAAGATTCTCCACAGACTCCTTGCGTAAATCGACAAAATTCTCTTCAAGTATTCCACGAATACCATGCACGGCACCGATGATATTACCAACCGAATCACCAAGACGCGACTCTAGAACCGCACCGACCAGCGACTGGTTGATAACCATTGAAGGCCCGCCCGATTGGGCAATCAGAAGATTTGGCTTATTCATAATACCTTCCCTTTAATTATTCGGGAATTTCATCAAGCGTGAACATCCCCTCAACCTTGTCCTTACGGTTCATCCACATTCCATCGGTAAAATCGGGTATTGGGACTGGCAAACCGCCCATTGCGGCAGATTGCTCGCTAAGGCAGGTAATAACCATCCATGATGCCGTGTCATAGACATCAATCGGCGGCTGAATCTTCTTTTGTACTGACTCAATAAAGGCACGCAATACAAGATAGTCCATACCGCCGTGACCGCCACGAAGACCAAACTCGCGATATTCAACCCAAAGTGGATGCTGGTACTTTTCGAAATATTCCTTCTCCTCGACCCACCTGTGAGTCCAGTCACCCTCCTTTTCGGGTGATATGCCTTCTAGGTAGAAATGAGCACCGTCCTCTTGCCAAATTCCCTTTGTGCCTTGAACAAGTCCTCCGCGAGAATAAGGACGGGGAAGCGAACAATCATGCTTTAGAGTAATCGTCTCCCCATTAGCACATTTAATCATCGTTGTGACAATATCACCCTCATTGATAAACGCTTCTGGATATGATGTATCGGGACGATTCTCCTTATACCAGGCCCTAAGACCGACAGCCTTCGACGCCATACTGGTCAAATACAGCATACGGTTACCGCGGTTAAGTTTGAGATACTTGGCTATAGGGCCTAACTCATGCGTCGGGTATAACTCGCCATTACGGCAATGGAAATTATCTTGTCGATAATGACGAATCACATCGCCATGACCGATCTCTGATCGAAGATCATGGAGATACCCGCCCTCACAATGGACAAGCTCTCCAAAGAGCCCTTCCTTAATCATCTTCAAAAGTGCCATTTCACGCTGGTCATAGCAGCAGTTCTCAAGGAGCATACACGGGCACCCCGTCTCCTCGCTGGTACGAACAAGCTTCCAGCACTCATCTACCGAAGAAGCACCGCCAACCTCCATCGCAACATATTTGCCGGCCTTCATAGCCTCACAGGCAATACGGATATGAGTCTGCCAAGAAGTCATAACAACAACAGCCTCAATATCATCGCGCTTTACAGCCTCACGATAATCAAGTGTGCCGTCAGGACGGAAGCCCTGCACCTTCTCGCATTCGTCACAAGCCTTATCTACACGATCTTGATAGATATCACATGCGACAGCGACCTTAACATCAGGCATACCTATAAGGGTACGCATTTGACCGTAACCACGACCGCCAAGCCCAATTACAGCAATACGGACTTCTCGTCCGGGAGTTCCCATTTTTTCCATTACAGAAATCCTTATAGTAACTAAAGAGATTATTAATAATCAAAAAACATTAAATCAAATTTGGGCGTAAGACCTTGACATTAATCTTCTCCAACGAAGTTGTCAAACGCTCATAAGTAGCATCATCGGGGCAAATACCGACTATTGCGCCGCCACTACCTGAAAACTTCGCACTAGCGCCCGCACGACGAGCAACTTCAACCATACGAAGATTTCCCTCTGAAAGCTTATAAAGCTCTGCACGCCTGTCAAAATTAGCATCCATCAAGCGACCCAATTCGGCATAGTCCTTATTATTGATAGCCACCATAGCCTTGTCGGTCAAATCAGCCCAATAATTCATAGCATCCACAACAACAGAATCGCCAGAATAGAAACGATCGCGGATATTATTATGAAAAACCTCAGACCCCTCAGACAAATCTGTGCGGTAAGCAATATACAATGGGGGCATCAAATCAGCCGAAATAGACTTATACTCACCATAACCGCGAGACTCCAAAAGCTTACGGTCAAAATCCATATAAACAAGCCCTTGATAAGCTTGAGCGACGCGATCCTGCAAACCGGCTGAAATACCAAGCTCAACATTCTCGACATCACGAATAAGATTTGCAAGGCGAGCATTTGGAATAGTCACACCATAGAATGCCATAATAGCTCTCATAGATGCGGTAATAATGGCACTGGAACCGGCAAGCCCTACCAGATTGGGGATATTTGATTCATAGCGCAATGTAAAATTACGCTTATGCAAAGAAATGCCGTTTCGTGCAGCATAGTCGTAAAAGCATTTAATAGCGGCCTTAATCAAACGGATACCGCCATAATAGCCATAAAGCTTAACATCATTGGCGAGGTCTTCAATACTAAAAAAAGTAGAGCCATCACGAGGCCCTGGCTCAATCACTAACTCAGGAGTCTCGTAAAGGGTAGCAGAAGCGCGGAAATTTGAAAATGTAAATGCGATAGTCTTACCGAAATAACCATCAGAAGGATTTCCGATAAGAGCCGCCCTAGGATAAGCTGATGTAGTAATAATCATAGTGACACTAGTATAACATATTTAAATACATAAAAGTACATTATTTTCTACTTTCAAAAATACCGCTCAGCAGTGTCAGACTGTTACACTTGACATTATCCTTTATATCCAATATACTTATTACACAATCCAAAAAATAAGGAGTCAATTATGCGTAAGCCACGAATCAAAAACGACGGAGAAGGTTACTACCACATTGTAAGCCGCTGCGCCCTGCAGCAGTTTCTATTGAGCCCAGAGGGCAAGTCGGTCTTTGTCGACATGCTTCGCCGTATAGCTATCTTCAGCGGCATAGAGCTACTTAACTATTGCGTAATGGACAACCATTTCCATATCCTTGCCCATGTTCCAATACCAACCGAGATTACTGAAGAAATGCTTATCTATCGCGTAAAGACCCTCTATGGAGCAGATCAGGCGCAGTCCCTCAAAGACAGATGGATAATGTACCGTCACGGCAACCATTTGAAACGACTTGAAGAAGAGCAGATGATGCTCAAACGGCGTATGGGCGATATCACTCCATTTATACAAAACCTCAAGCACCGCTTCTCAATCTGGTATCACTCCCACAATCCCAATACAGGCGCCATGTGGGAAGGCCGCTTCTATAGCACCCTCCTGGAAGGCACAGCCCACACACTCTCAACCGTATCTGCCTACATTGACTTAAATCCTGTTCGAGCAGGCATAGTAGACGACCCCAAAGACTACAAATGGTCAGGCTACGCCTCAGCCCTACGCGGCAACTCCAATGCAATGCACGGCATAGCGCGCATCTACAATCCAGACGCAAAAGTCTCTGACTTCAAAAAACACATAGAAACCTACCG
>JAZUMF010000033.1:0-21586 GCA_045603485.1 Kiritimatiellia bacterium
TCTGTAGCTGTCATTGGGGGACGATTGCGTTAGGCTTCCTTTTATGCCATTTGAATCTATCCATTCAAGCTCTATGCCTTGAAGGCACCATTCTCCTGCGGCATTTGGCTTTGATGAGATGAAGTATTGTTCCCATGAGCCGTGGCGCGATATTGTGAAGGTATTTTCGTATAGATTGGTGGTGGCATCAGTTAGTTCTGCTTTAAAGGGGTTTGTTAGTTTCCATGCGACTATGTTGTTTGTGGATATGTAGGCTGAGGGTGGAGGGTTTGTGGGGTTCATGCCTGAGGCTAGGTCTAGTGCTATTGTGAAGCCTCTTGGGTCATAATTATTTGGCGAATCGTATGTATAGATGTCACCGAACCAATGTTTTTCGTAGGTATCGGGTAGTCCGTCGTTGTCGCTATCGGCTAAAGAGGTTTCTTTGAGTGGTGACGGGTCTGAGCCGTCAACGAGGGTATCGTTATCGCTATCTCGCTGTGTGGGGTTTGTTGCTAAGGCGACTTCTTCTTTGTCGGTGAGTCCGTCATAGTCTGTATCTTTGAGTTTGGGGTCGGTATGGTGGAGTTTTATCTCTTCCCAAGCGGTGAGTCCGTCATTGTCGAGATCGGATGTGCCGTCACCTAGGTCGCCTATGTAGGCAAGGAGTGCTGATGTGGCATTTGTGCCAAGATTTATCGTTTGGACATTGCCGTTGCGGTAGATGGCTGTTGTGACGCTGTTGGTGGGTATTTGGCTGTAGCGGAATGTGACTAAACCGTCTTTATAAAACTCTGCTTGGAAGGATACTTGAGTGTCAGGCAAGCGGTTTAGGAGTGCGCCTTCCCATGTGATTATGCGTGTATTGTTGTCGGTTGAGGCAGTCCATATGCGCGAGGGTGAGAAGTCGTCCCAGAGGCTACCCGGCAAGAAGCCGTATGAGCCTTGAAGCGGTGCATAAACGGTGATATTGGAGAAGGTCGAGATTTGGGAAAGTTCGGTGACTGGTATTCCTGGGGATGGTGACTTTACCGTTATTGTGCCATCTGTATGAATCCATACGGGGTTTTCTTGGGTAAGTCCTTCACGGGATAGGCGATTTGTGCAGCCGTCAAAGAGCCAAAAGCCGTCGTCGTGGGCACCACGGCGGGCGATGTTTTCGGCGAGTGTTGCATTTGGTGGAATTGTGAAGTTATGCGTTTCATTGGTCTTTACTGATGCCAGTGTATAGCCAGTTAGTCGTTCTATCGCTGAGAAGGTATTGGTTGAGAGTGCGGCTAGTGCTTTCGGAATGGTTTTCAGTGCGGAATCTATCTTTGATCCAAGTGTTTTACTTGAGCCGTAAAGGAGTGTTGATGTGAATAGTAGCACTGTTATAACGCGAAGAAAAGTAGATGCATTTTTCCAAAAAGAGGCAATGAATGCAAAGTCGCCTTTGCGCCAAAGATACAATGCAAAAGCGAGCAAGGGTAATGACAATATCAAAAATAGGAGGATATTCGTCATTAGTGAATTGCCTGTGATGAATGCTTCATATTAAGATTATAATACAGGCTTAGTGAAGTTACAATGTTAAGTATAATGAAAAAATGATTGGAATAGAATTCTGATGAAATGTCAAGTCTAATAGTCTTTAAGCTAATCCAGTTTCGCAGTTCACACAAAACCACAAAGACAAAAAAAGAGTGCGACATTTCTGCCGCACCCTTTTTTTACAAGATACGCTATTGGCGCTACTTGTTTATTGTCTTGACATCCTTTGCCGTGATGACAAGCTTTTTGCCCTTATTGTCTGCTGCATTGTACATAACATCAAGCATCAAACGCTCAAGAACGGCACGCAAGCCGCGAGCACCGGTCTTGCGGCTAATGGCTATGCGTGCGGCTTCACGCAAGGCCTCTTCCTCAAAGGAGAGCTTAACGCCTTCCATATCAAGGAGCTTCTGGTACTGACGCACGATGCAGTTCTTGGGCTCCGTTAAAATCCGTAGCAGGTCATCCTCGGTCAAATCGTCGAGCGTTGAAACAACCGGGATGCGGCCGACAAATTCTGGAATAAGACCATAGCGGACGAGATCCTCAGGCTGGACTGACTTTGCCGAAACAGCATTGTTCTGCTTCTTTGCGGTAGAATCGACATATCCAACAACTTTATTTCCTTGACGCTGCTTGATTATTGAATCAAGACCTACAAAGGCTCCGCCAAGGATAAAGAGAATGTTTTGGGTATTTATCTTTATCGTCTCGGCATTTGGATGCTTGCGTCCGCCATGTGGAGGAACATGCGACTCGGTCCCTTCAAGAATCTTGAGAAGCGCCTGCTGAACGCCTTCGCCTGAAACATCTCGGGTAATTGAGACATTCTCTGTCCTGCGGCCGATCTTGTCGATTTCATCGATATAGATGATGCCGTATTCGGCACGCTCAATATCCATATCTGCGGCCTGGATAAGGCGTAAGAGGATATTCTCGACATCGTCTCCCACATAACCCGCCTCGGTCAATGTCGTCGCGTCCGCAATTGCGAATGGCACATCGAGCATACGGGCAAGCGTGCGTGCAAAGAGGGTTTTGCCGCTGCCTGTAGGGCCGATCAGAAGAACATTGGACTTTTCAAGCTCGACATCCTTGTATTCTTCATTGACCTTGCCATCTGTAATGCGACGATAGTGATTATGGACGGCAACCGCAAGATCCTTTTTGGTTTGATCCTGACCGATAATATATTGATCAAGAAACTCTTTAATCTCTCGAGGACTCGGCACCTTGAGATGCTTTGCCTTTTTGGCTGCGCCTTCATGCTTGTGCCGCGATGTCGGAAGCCCTCGCGACTCATTTATCATATCCATGCACTTTTGAACGCAATCTTCGCAAATGCTTGCCAATGGACCGTTGATAATCGCAATGCCTTCAGAGGAATCTTTTCCGCAAAAGCTGCACATCTCCGCATCAAAGAATCCTTCTTCTTCGTCGAAGCCTCCGACAAATTTCGACTCTTTCTTTGGTGGTTTTTTGCCGCCGCCGTCTTTACTGTTCTTTGTTGCCATTTGTCTTACTTTGCTGCGGGTTTAACCAATACTTCATCGATGAGACCATAGGCCTTCGCTTCTGCCGCGCTCATAAAATTATCGCGCTCGGTATCATGTGCGATATCCTTGATGTCCTTGCCTGTGTGAGAGGCGAGGATTCCGTTAAGGCTCTCGCGCAGGCGTAAAATCTCACGAGCCTGAATCTCAATCTCCGTAGCCTGACCTTCAGCGCCGCCTAGAGGCTGATGAATCATAATACGGGCATTTGGAAGGGCGTAACGCTTGCCCTTTGCGCCTGCGGCAAGGAGAACCGCCGCCATACTTGCAGCCTGACCGATGCAGTAGGTCGCTACTGGGCAGGAGATGAACTGCATGGTGTCGTAAATCGCCATTCCGGCTGTGACTACACCTCCGGGTGAATTGATATAAAGGGAGATATCCTTTTCGGCGTCCTGCGCCTGAAGGAAGAGCATCTGGGCTACAATGAGACTTGCAACATTATCGTCAATTTGTGAACCGAGAATAATGATTCGGTCCTGAAGAAGGCGTGAGTAAATATCGTATGAACGCTCGCCGCGGCCTGTCTGCTCCACGACGATAGGGACTAGCATGGACATAATTGTTTCCTTATCTATTTCAAGAGCCCACCGCCATCGATGGGCTTATCGCTTTATCAATTTACGCGCAATGGCATAAGTACATAGAGGAATGGAATGTCACACTTGAATGTGGCCGGACCATGGCCTCCTGAAAGCTCAATGTAAACTAAATCGGTTTCAATGTTACGCAATGGAGCCATTACATATTCTGGGTTGAATGTAAAGGCTAAATCCTTGCCTGCATACTTTATCGGCACCGTTTCGCGAGACTCGCCGCCGTCATTCTGCATTGTGATGACCAGCTCGCCGTTTGAAAAAGCGAAATTAGTGGAGACGGTCTTGTCATCGGAGATTACGGATACGCGACGGATAGCGTAGAGCAAATCTTCACGGCGAACCTCGATACGCTCATCAAAGGACGATGGAATTACCTGACGATAATTCGGGAAGGTTCCGTCAATCAGCTTTGTAACGAGTGTTGTACCGCCATACTGGAAGATCGCCTGCGTTTTTTGCGCAAAAATTTTAAGGTCGCCGTCCTCCTTCAAAAGACGCGAAAGCTCATTGACCGTCTTGGAGGGGAGAATCATATCGGTTTCGATCTCAGGCGGGAACTCAAGCTCTTGCTCAACCATGGCAAGGCGACGGCCGTCTGTTGCGACTATCGTTAGCTTCCCGTCCTTGAAGGAGAGGAGAAGGCCTGTAATTACATGGCGGGACTCGTCCTCAGAGACCGCATAGGAGGTCTTGCGAAGCATCTCGCGAAAGACACTGCCTGAGATTGTAAAGCAGACTGTGCCTTCAGGAGTTGCAATTGCGGGGAAGTCACGGACTGACATGCCGACAATCTTGAAAAATGCGGCGCCGCTTTGAAGTGTCGCGACATCGCCTGAATCGACCGAGACATCAACAGCCCCTTCGCTAAGCTCGCGAACGATACCGACCAAACGCTTGACGGGCAAGGTCGTCTTGCCGGGCTCATCGACCTTCGCCATGACAGAACAACGGATGCTCACATCAAGACTCGTCGTTGAAATAATCAGCATTCCGTCCTCGGCCTCAATCATTACATTGGATAAAATCTGCAAGGCACTACGGGACGGGACAACACTTTGAACGCTCAAAAGCGCATCAAGAAAAGAAGATTTCTCAACTGTAAATTTCATGGCAAAACTCCAATATATAATTGTGAAACGAGAAAAACAAAAGCCTCATTCAATAACATAAAATTATAGCAAAGCAAAAAGGATGTGGCAAACATTTTTGAATAAAAAAAACTATTCGGAAAAATTGGCTACCGACGGAAAATTACAGGTAAGCGTCAAATTGTGATGCTATCAATAAAATCAAGCCGAAGAGTATAGCCAAAAATCAACGCTCCCTCTTTTTGAAACGAGGAAATCAGGTTGAAGCGTCATTAGGTTTTTCATATAATAATGATATGATTGTTACTATTGAAAATCGTCAGCGTAAGATGAAGCTGGAAAAGACCAGACTTGCCGAAATGGCGAGATTTTTCTCTGAATGCGCTAAGGTGGATTTAAGCGAGGTTACCCTAATCATCGTAGATGATAAGGGATCGGCTCCAATAAACGCGGCCGCTGTTGGGCATGTGGGCCCAACGGATGTCATCACAATTCCTTATCCTGCAATCCCCGGTGATGAAGACGGCCCTTCGGCAGAAATAATCATCAATGCCGAATGCGCCCTTAAACAACGCCCGGAAGACCCTTGGAGAGAGTTGCTGTTTTATCTGGCTCATGCCTTCAATCATCTCTCGGGGCACGATGATGACACGCCTGAAAAACGAAGTGCGATGCACCGACGCGAGCGGCGATGGCTCGCAAGGGCACTTAATTGCTGAGCATTTCAACGACTTGCTTTTGGACTTCTCCGATAGCGTCGAGGCGTAACTGCGGGTCAAGAATCACAAATGTGTCTCCTGTCGCCTTTTGCTCATAGATGCGGAGAATTCCTCCTTCGGGACGAACCTTTGCGTCCCGCTCGATGAGTTGTTTTTTTCGCTCCAGCATTACGGCGAGAATGTAGACGACATTCACATTGGCGGGATCGTCAAGCTCTACCAATCGGCGTAATAGAGCCTCGGCCGTTTCGTGGCGAATGGGCTCTTCCTTTCCGGCCCCGCCTGATGGAGCGCTTACAATTCCTTGCCACTGGCTGAAGGGGACGGCATCATCGTAAGATTTGTCTCTGCACTCTATACAGAAGTCGCGTCTTTCATAGCCTTCCAATGTCTCAAAGAGAGCTGAAATAATTTCAGTTTTTGGAGGAAATTCCTTTCCGCAAACGGCACACACCCGTCCTCTTGGCTTGATATTCCACTCGTGAGCCATCAATCAATCCTTCCTTTGGCAAATCGTGTTTTGCCGGCAAAATCTGAAAATATCTTTATCTCTGTGAAGCCCGCTTCTTCAAGAAGTGTCGCCACGGCATCGCCTTGATCATCGCCTATCTCGAAAAAAACGAAACCGCCGCGTTTAAGCGCAATCGCCGCGTCACAAACCAGGCTGCGGTAAACATCCAATCCGTCATCGCCGCCGTCTAATGCTGTGCGGGGCTCAAAATCGCGTATCAGCCTCGGCAAGGCGTCGACGACTTTACTTGCTATATATGGCGGGTTTGAGATAACTGCGTCTATTGTCCCGGGCTTTGCGTCAGCACAATTACGCCCATGGACAAAGCTGATTCTATCCCTCACCTTGCATTTTTCGGCATTTTCGACAGCAAGGCTCAGCGCCTTCTCTTCAATATCAACGGCGACGACCTTGCATTTTGGACGCTCGTATGCGAGGCTGATTGCGATAGCTCCACTTCCTGTGCCTACATCATAGAGCAAGGGCCCGCCATTTTCCCACAGTCTCTTTTCTGAAAAGACGAGTTCTACGAGCTGCTCGGTTTCCGGTCTTGGGATGAGCGCGCGCTTATCTGTCGTCAAGGTTAAGCATCTGAAGTCCCACTCTCCAATTACATATTGCACGGGCTCGCCGTCGGCAAGTCTGCACAAACCGGAACGGAAACCGTTAAGAAAGCCTTCTGTCGGCTCTTCCTTAAAGGCAATTTGAGTGCGGTTGACTTTAAGCAACGACGACGCCAGCCACTCACAGGTGAGGCGGGCGTCGTTTATGCCTTTGGCGTTAAGCCACTTTGCTCCGGCTGCGATAGCTTCTTCTATCGAATGGGGCTTTTGTTTTGGGGCTTCCGACATAGATGCTAGAAGGGCATTTCATCATCGGCTGCTGAGGCCAACGGCACGCCCATATCAACAGGCATATCTCCATCGCCTTCGCCGCCGGCGACATCAATCTTTTCAAATTTGATGCCGTCGAGATTGACATAATACTTTCCGTTATATTCGCGGCCATTGATACCAAAGGTGACTTTAAGGCGCTCGCCGAGTGTAACGGTATCAAGCAAAGCGCAACGGTCTTTTGTAAAGGCGAAGGCGATATCCTTCGGGAAACGCTCTTCATCGGTAGTGATTACCAGCTCGCGCTTTGTGAAACCGCTGGCAAAGGTTTGAATATCACCGATAACTTTAACAACGCCTGTCATTTCGTACAACATTTTTAATACTCCTGCTTACTTTTGAAATTCATTTATCATTGGCTACTTTGATTGTTTCCAAAGTCCATCCAAGTCATAATACTCGCGAGCTTCGCGTGTGAAGATGTGGACTATGACATCCACATAGTCGAGGACCACCCAACCGCTGTCGGGCTCGCCGGAATTACGATATCCTATGACGCCTTCTTCTCTGAGCACAGCTCTGACATCACCGACCAGTCCACGCAGGTGCGGTGCCGACATTCCTGTCGCCAATATGTTGAAATCGGTTATGGACGACTTCCCTCGTACATCATATACGCGAATGTCTTCTGCTTTGCGCTCATCAAGAATCTCTACGATTCGCTTTGATAATTCTTCTGCATTCTTCATCTTTTTTCCTCAATCGTTTACATTCTATCATAAATAGCGGCTTCGTGTAGAATATCACATGATCAAACCGCTACCGGTCGCTTTAGACGGCAAGCATCTTGTCAATTGATGCACGCGCATCTCTTATCGTCTCTTCATCGAGTTCAATACGGGGCTCAAGATTTTTCAGTGCCTCCAATACCTTTTCCGGGGTTATTTTTTTCATATTGGTGCATAATGGGCTTGGCTCAAGCGGGTAGAAAAGTTTGTCGGGATTCTCCAGCCTGAGTCTATGCATAATTCCGATTTCTGTACCTATGATAAATTCTTTCGCTGACGATTCTTTTACGAATGTGAGCATTCCGCCTGTGCTGAGCGCCGCGTCAGCGGCCTCAACCGTCTCGGGTGGACATTCAGGGTGAACGAGGACAACGGCATTTGGATGCTCCTTGCGCGCCTTGGCTATCCGCTCGGGCTCAACGGCATTGTGAGTCGGGCAGCAGCCGTGCCACAGATTCATCTTGCGCCCCATCTTCTTTGAGACATTTGCCCCAAGATTTGCGTCAGGGAGAAACATTATCTCGCGGTCGGCAGGAATTGAAGCGATTATCTTCTCGGCATTGCCGGAGGTACAGCAAATATCTACGGCGGTCTTCGTCGCCGCAGTGGTATTTACATATGCGACAAGAACGCTTTCGGGATGTTCCTCGCGATACTTACGCACCTCCTCTATCGTTGCCATATCTGCCATGGGGCATCCGGCATCTGGAGATGGATGGAGAACAATTGAATTAGGCGAAAGAATCTTTGCCGTTTCAGCCATAAAGCGGACACCGCAAAAGACGATTACCGGCGCATTACAGGAAGCCGCTTTGCGTGAGAGCTCAAGGGAATCGCCGACGAAATCTGCTAAATCCTGAACCTCTCCGAGTGCGTAATTATGGGCGAGGATTACTGCTTTTCGCTCTTTTTTCAGAGCCTGGATTTCTTCAAGAATAGTCATAATTCAACTCTTAAATTAAACTGCGCTCCACTCCAGCGAGAGGTCAATCGATTTCACCGAATGGGTAAGGCAACCAAATGAAATTGCGTCGACTCCTGTTTCTGCAACTTCGCGGAGGTTTTTCATCGTTATGCCGCCAGAAGCTTCAAGGAGCGTCTTCCCCTTGGCAATCGCAACCGCTTGGCGCATTGTCTCGCAATCCATATTGTCGAGCATGACCCATTCGGGATGACCATCAAGGGCACTGCGAAGCTCCTCCAACGACTCTACTTCAATCTCCACGGCGACATTCGGGAAGCATTTACGCGCCTGCAAAACCGCTAAGTCAAGTCTGCCTGGATTATTCCCTGCCCAAAGCTTGCGGTGGTTATCCTTCATTAAAACGCGGTCATAAAGACCCATGCGGTGGTTTGTTCCTCCGCCGCAAAGGACGCTGTATTTTTCAAGGAAGCGAAGTGCCGGCGTGGTCTTGCGGGTATCGAGAATCATCGTGCCTAAATCTTCGACAACGCGGGTAAAGGAACGCGTCATCGTTGCGATGCCACACATTCGCTGCATGAAGTTAAGTGCGGTCCGCTCTGCAATAAGGATTGCCCTTGCCGGCCCCTTAAAACGCAAGACATCACCGCCTGCTGCGACATCTTCACCATCTGCAGCGACGACTTCAAACTCCATTTCGGGGCAAATATGCTTGAAAACGGCCATTGCGACAGGTACGCCCGCAATGCGACAATCTTCACGCGAAAGAATACGCCCCTCAGCCATTGCACCAGAATCTACAAGAGAGTCGGTTGTGACATCACCTGTACCCAAATCTTCTTCAAATGCGAGCTTAAGCAATATCTCAAGACGAGGATCTTCTTCAATCTTTGGCAAGTTCATCATTCTTTCCTTTCATTTCATCGATTGCGCTTTGGAATTCCCCAATGTCTGCAAATCTGCGGTAAACCGACGCAAAACGGACATAGGCAATCAAGTCGAGCTTTTTCAATCGCTCCATCACAAGCTCGCCAATCGTCGATGTCTTAACCTCAGTAGTATCAAGTTTGCTTACGGCGGCTAAAATATCATCGATCAGGTTTTCAATCTGCTGGGATGATACCGGACGCTTTTGACATGCCGTCATTATGCCGTTATAAAGCTTTTGGCGCGAGAACGGCTCATGCCTCCCATCACTCTTGATAACACGAAGCTCCTCATGGAGAATCTCTTCAAATGTCGTAAAGCGATAACCGCATTTTAGACATTCGCGCCGACGGCGAATTGCACTACCATCCTGAGAAGCGCGGCTATCAATGACCTTATCGTCAATCTCGCCGCATTTTGGACACTTCATCTGCCAAACCTCCAAAAAAAAATACTATGCCTTGACCAAAGCGTCCGCGACGCCGGCAACAACCTCGGAAACGCCATCACCTGGAATCGCATGGCATTTACGATTGTCAAGAGCTACAAGGTCATCAAGCTGTGTGCCGGGCAACCCGATTCCATAAACCAAAACCTTTGATGCCGCAGTGGCCTCCATCGCCTTGATGATTCCCGCGATAACCGAAGCGGGCTGGTCGCCCAACTCAAGAGGCATCGCTATAATCGTTGGCGGGGAAAGGACCGCAGCCTGAATCAGCTCGGCTCCGTTGCCATATTCAAGTACGCTATATCCCGATGCGGCAAGTCCCGCTGAAATTGCGTGGCGGCGCGGCACCTGAGGGTCGGCAAGGTACAGCATAGGCTTCTGACCGTATACCGACTCTAAAGAATCGGTAGAAGACTGGAAGATAATGCGGCTGACCTCCAAAGCCAAATCCTCAGGGTTGCAAGGCTTGGCGAGGAATCCGTCGACTTGCTTGTCGGCAAAGAATTCCGACATCGCAGCCTTTGCAGTTAGAACCAAAATAGGATAACGGAAAGTGCCGTCGGGAAGGGCAAGATGCTCCAATACACCAATGCCGCCCATTCCTGGCATCATCATATCGAGAATAATCAGATTTGGAGTTATTCCTCTGAGAAGCGTCAATGCCTTTTCGCCGTTTTCGGCTTTAACGACATCATACCCTTCTCCCTCAAGGAAATCCCCAACCATGGCAAGCAGGTTTACATCATCATCAACCAACAAGATTGTCTTTCGCGTATTCATCTTCACTTCTCCATATTTTTAGAATCGGCTGAAGGCGCATTTGTAGCAGTAAAATAAGTCTTCACGCCCTCAACGGCAATAGCTTTAAGTGCATTAGTATTAACCGCCTCATCAACGGACAAAGTCATATTCGTCGCAACGGCAGGCTTAGGCGCCACCAATCGCGGAATCAATTTTACGGTTTTAGGTACTGTTTCAGTCATTGAAATAGATACGCCTGACGGAACTCTCACCGACAGTGCAAGATCAACTGAATTTGTAAATGGGCGAGGCAGATCATCCGCTTCGGCATAGACGGCCACATCCTCAATTGCCACCTCGTCAACTGCGCCACCTTGACCAATAATAGTGACATCAACCGACCCTGGCTTAAAGACCGTTCCGGAAGGAATCTCAACACCCAAAGGGAGTGAAAGTCTGACAGGAACCGCCTTAAGCTCCTTCTTGCGGCGCTCTTGCACTATCGTCACCGACACGGTGACATTTTTAGGCTCAATCGCAACAAGCGAAAGCTCACCTGTCGGCGGCATAATCTCAGAGACCTCATTAAAGGATTGCGCCCTACCCTCGACTGTAACATCCGGCAAACGCAAGGACCAATGGTTTTCCTCCCATGCATTAAGCTGTGCAAAGCCGCCGCGCACCTTTGCTTTGCGTGGGCTGAACTCAACTGTAGCCTTGCCGTGATGAGGCGTGCCGACAATCTTTGGCGGAAGAATATCAAATTCGCGCTCGTCCTCAGTATCGATAACAAGCGTGACCTCATTTGGCTCAAACTCGATAGGGACTGCCGAGCCGAATCCGCGCCCGCCGGCCATTTTGAGGTCGCGCTTACGAAGCTTAACCGCTCTCTCACTATCGGAAATACCTTCGCGCGGATATGAAACGACAATAGTGGGGGGATTCAAATCCAAGCCCAGCCGCTCATCACGGGAGCCTCTGAATTTAACCAAAACCGTAGACGGCTCAACGCCGACCGATTTACCGACAGGAACATTACGACACTCGACAGGCACACGACGCTCAAAAATCTCGATTGAGTTGTCATGAATCATAAAGTAAATCAGAGAGGCAAGAGCGATCGAACCTAACAGCATCCACTTGTTATCGGTAAACCACTCGACAAAAATTCGAGACAACTCCCTGCGGCGTTCGATATTCTTAAAATAACCGCCAATACTGCTGAAGATGCGATTGACGCGCTTTATAAATGGCTCACTCATTAGCGTTCCTCCGTCGACAAATCGTTTAACGAACGCTTGATGATGTCCGAAATCTTCTCGCGGCGCAAGAGACGCTCAAGATACTTTCTCAACAAGTCCTTTGAAATATTCTGAATAAGACGGGCATCGCAAGCGATGGAAATCGAACCCGTCTCCTCGCTTACAACAACCACAACGGCATCACTCCTCTCGCTAAGACCCAGCGCGGCGCGATGACGGGTTCCGCGACCGATATCAGACGAAGAAAGGGGCAATACGCAACGGGCCGCCAAAATCGTTTCGCCCTTGATAATCACAGCCCCGTCATGCAACGGAGTGTTGGGATAAAAAATCTGCGTCAGAAGAGGTACGGTCACAGGCGCGTTAAGAGCAGTCCCGCCCTTTGCGAATTCAAGCAAATGCGTATTACGCTCCAAAACAATCAGCGCGCCATGCTTACGCAGCGCCAATGTTTCGGCCGCATTGCAAACAGCCTCGACAACAACCTCCTTGCCGTCGTGAGAATTAAGCAAAAAGCGTCTTCTGCCGATTGCCAGAAACGCCTGCCGTATCTCAGGCTGAAAAACGACGATAAGAGCGGTTGCCAAAATCAAAGGAAGTTTGCCGAGAATAGTGCGGATGACATCAAGGTCAAAGATAAGCGAGACAAATGTCAACCCACCGAAGACGATCAAGAAGCCCGACAGCATCTGCGCACTGCGCGTTCCTCTGAAAAGGTTAAAGATATAGTATATAATCCATGACAGAATCGCTATCTGCAAAATAGCCTTTATGCTTGGCGCCATAGAAGCGATAATCGGAATCATATTACTCAACCCCCTCTCCAAGCATTTCGAATGCCTGTGCCATAACCTCCTCGGGTGAAATAGCCGTCATACACTCCTTAGTTCCCTTAGGGCAAGTATGACGCAAACAAGGTTGGCACGGCAATGACTTCATAATAGTGCGGTGGCCATTACCGAAAGGCCCCGTCCAATCTGGACGCGTAGGTCCAAATACAACAAGACAGCGGGTACCGACAGCGGCAGCCATATGAACAGGCCCGGTATCATTCGCAATCAAGAGATCGCATTCAGACAAAAGCGCCATAGATTCAGCAATTGATGACCTGCCGCAAAGATTGACAACCGATTTCGGGGCAGCCACAACTATCTGATTGCCGACAATAATATCAGCCTTTCCCCCGACGACAACAATCTTGGCGTTCGGGCGAGCCTTGGCAATAAGCGATGCCAAAGCCGCAAAATGCGAAACTGGCCAATTTTTAGAATCCCACCTCGAAACTGGCGCAAAAGCGATAAGGGGAGCCCCATGCGGCACCTCAATCGCAGAAAGGTTAAAGTCAGAAGGATTCAAATCCCTTTGCGGACGCTCATAACCCAAATAGTCAAGAGTGTCAAAAGCCTGAACTGCTGCATGGCAGTCGCGGTGCATACGGCCGGCGCGCTCAGGATACAGCAGCGCAGACCCCTCACGCGCGTAAGAAGGGCCTACCTTACGCTTTGCCCGCGACAGAAAAGTCACAATCGCACTCTTCATAAGACCGTGAAGGTCAATCACCAGATCATATTCAACCTTACGGAGCTCACGCAAAGACCTGCGGAATTCCCCAAAAAACTTACGCCTTGGAAAAGTTAAAACATTATCAACGGCGGCGAAACAACGCACAATAGCCGCAAACTCGGGATGGACAACCCAATCAATTGAAGCCCCCGTTTGGGCCTTAAGTGCGCATACCGTCGGTAAAACATGCAAAATGTCGCCGAGTGAACTAAGTTTTACTACTAAAATACGCATAAAATAACTCTATTTAAGTATATCAAAAAAATCAATTTATAAAAACAATTATTAACTGGTATTTTTCTTACCCAAAGAGTATAATTGAAGAGCATAATAAAAGAAGGGTTAAACAACGATGCAACTGGATTCCAAATTTCGTCAATTTTTGCCTGAATCTCGCCGTATAGTCGTTAAAATCGGCACCAGAGTCCTAGCTGACAAATCGGGCAAGCCCACTTTGGTCAGAATAAAGAATATTGTTTCTCAAGTCTCATCACTGTCACGCGCCGGATATCAAGTGGCAATCGTCTCATCCGGTGCCATCGGAGCCGGTATGGCAACCCTCGGAATCAAAACGCGCCCGACCGAAGTCCCCGACCTTCAGATGTGTGCGGCTGTCGGTCAAGCCCGTCTCATAACTATGTATGAGGAGCTTTTCCGCGCGCAAAAAATAAGAATCGGTCAAGTCCTTTTGACACACGACGACTTCTCAAGCCGCATCCGCACAGGTAATGCCCGCCGCACAATGGAACATATGTTCAACTCAGGCGTCATTCCAATCATCAACGAAAATGATGTTGTAGCCGATGAAGAAGTCAAAGCCTACCTCTCGCTGGGAGACAATGATTATCTTGCATCCCTCGTTGTAAAACTTATTCGGGCAGACCTTCTCGTCATCCTCTCTACGGTAGATGGCCTCCTCGATATGTCAACGCCGCAGCACAAGCGCATTCCCTGCATCGAAAAACTTACAGCCGAAGTTCTTAAGCTCGTAAATCCCACATCGGGAGGTATCTCAAAGGGCGGTATGGACTCCAAGCTCCGCTCGGCACAAAATGCCGCAAAGGCAGGCTGTGCAGTAGTAATTGCCGATGGGCGCAAGACCCGCCGCCTCCTTGATGTCGTAGCCGGCAAAGATGTCGGGACAATCATTCCCGGTGCCACAATCTGAAAAAAAATAAGCTGAAATCACATGACACTGCAAGAAGAAATCCGCCAAATCGGTGCAAATGCAAAAAATGCGGCTCTCATACTGGCAGGAGAGTCAGGCGCAAAACGCTCAAATGCGGTTTTAGCCATGGCTGATGCCATCGAGCGGCATAAAACGGCAATACTTGACGCCAACGCCATAGACCTGTCAAATGCAAAAGAGGCCGGGCTTACCGATGCAATGATTGACCGCCTCACCCTTACAGACGCCCGATTCAAATCGATGGTTGAAGGAGTCCGCCAAGTCGCCGCACTGCCGGATCCCCTCACACACCGACTTGCTAAAATCCACCGCCCGAACGGTCTTGAAATAACAAAAAAACCGGTACCTATTGGTGTCGTTGCAATAATCTTCGAATCTCGCCCAAATGTCACGGCGGATGCCGCTGCATTATGCTTAAAATCTGGCAATTCTGCTATTCTACGCGGCGGGAAAGAAGCAATTGCGACAAATAAAGCAATTGCAGACGCCATCATACAAGGTCTCGCAAAGGCAAAAATGCCAAATGGAACAATACAGCTCATCCGCACAACCGACCGAGCGGCAGTGGGTGAGCTCGTTTCCCTGGATGAGTATGTCGATGTCGTAATCCCGCGAGGCGGCGAATCCCTGATTAGGGCTGTAGTAGAGCAGGCACGCGTGCCGGTTCTCAAACACTACAACGGCATCTGCCACATCTTTGTAGATGAAAGTGCCGATCAAAACACAGCATTGGAAATAATCAAAAACGCCAAATGCCAACGCCCCGGCACTTGCAATGCCGTAGAAAAAGTGCTTGTCCACGCATCAATTGCCGAAGAGTTCATCCCCCGCCTCGCAAACGAAGCCGAAAAGTGGGGCGTTGAAATCAGAGCAGATGAAATGGCACTCAGCTATGCTCCGTCGCTCACACCTGCCACAGAAGAAGATTGGAAGCAAGAATACCTCGCAAAAATCTTCACACTCGGAGTTGTCCCGAATGTAAAAGCCGCAATAGAACACATCAACTTCTACGGCTCGCACCATTCAGATGCGATTCTCACATCCTCAAAAGCAAACGCCCGTCGCTTCACAACCTATGTCGACTCGGCGGCCGTCTATGTAAATGCTTCGACACGCTTCACCGACGGCGGTGAATTCGGCTTCGGTTGCGAAATGGGAATCTCAACCGACAAACTCCACGCTCGCGGCCCCGTCGGCATAAAAGAGCTGACGACATACAAATATGTGATTCAGGGAAACGGTCACATCAGGGCTTCATCTTAGGAAGCCTCAAGTAGCCGTTTATCATCAAGACGACAAGCAGTATGCCTGCAATATGGTTGTGCAACGCAACCATAGAAGAAGCACAACACTGAGATGCAGAAAAGCTCGTAGCAGCCGACAGCAGATTCACAACAATGCCGGAGACAATTGCTCCGACAAAAATCACAGCAATATAGGCAATTGTTGCCCGCTTGCCGATAAGAGTTGATATCGTCGCAATTGAAACGGCATTTATCGCAGGGCCCGTCATAAGAAAAACAAATGCGGCACCCGGTGAAATACCCTTCATCATCAAAGCGACTGCAATAGGAATTGCAGCGGTTGAACAAATATACATCGGGAAGCCGATCAAAGCCATAAGCGGCATTGCCAGATAATCGTTCTTCGCCAAAGTCGATGCAAAAAAATCGTCGGGGACCAACACCGTCACACACGCCGAAACGGCAAGACCAATGGCAAGAGGCTTGACAACCCCGCCCAAAAGACGGACAAACCCTTGCCACAAAATCATCCTCAAATTGCGGGTATGCCCATCATTTGAGCAGCTGCATTGATTACTCTTAACAACCTCATCGTCATCCGTCAAAGCACTGACGACACTCCCGCCGACAAGCCCGGTCAAAAAGGCGGCAATCGGTCTGGCAATAGCAAACAAAGGCCCCATAAGAGCGTATGTGGCAAGAATTGAATCAATCCCGGTTTGAGGAGTAGAGATAAGAAATCCGGCCGTTGCGCCCTTACTCGCACCATTCTTGCGAAGTGCCGTCGAAATAGGTATCACTCCGCAAGAACAGATTGGAAGCGGCACCCCAATCAGAACTGCGCGCAAAACGCTCCTGATACCGCCTGATGTACCAAGAAATTTCATTACAAATTCACGAGGTATATAAACTGCGATAATTCCGGCAATTAAAAACCCCACAATAAGCCATGGTGCCATCATGGCAAAGACATCCCAAAATGCCCTAAAAAAATCCAAAATCATCTACCCCTCCATTGTGCCTAATTAAAATCCGGCAGATATGGCAATACCCCCGTAAAGCTGATTTGGATCTCCGCCATTAGCCTCTCGCACCAAATCCCTTACAGAACCGTCAAAAGTGTCGCAATAGGCGATATAAGGTGAGATTGTGAGATGCTCGCCGATTGCCCAATCTAGAGTTGCTGTAATGGTGCTGTCGCGAAGAGCCCAGGAGTCCTTGCCTAAGTCGTCATTGTTGTAGCCGCCGTCGGCAAGAGATTGGCTGAAAGATAGCGTAAGAGAGAGAACAGGCTCGGCATCATCCCCCTTCCCCTCAATCAAATCAAAGCCGTGGGACAACTCAAGCGTGTAAAGCTGACCGTGGAATTGATTAAGCATCCAACTGCCCGTGACCGCAGGCGAAAGGAAAATATCCGGCAACGCCACAGAACCCTCAAGATACTGAACATTGTCATTATCTCCATTACCGCCCTGATCAAACTCATATATATAGTTGAATGCAACCTCGACCGTCGTCGGCAAACCGTATTCGTCCGCATCAAAGCCGTAGCCATAACCAAAGATGTAATCAATCTCTGTATTGTCCCATGAGTCAAAACCCTCGTCCTTGGCAATATCGGTCGTATTGAATATACCGTCAACTTCAAGAACAAAGCCATTCCACTCCAAAGCAGCTACAGCAGTCATTACAGGCTCATCACTACCTACGACACCACGGCTTATATCATGAGAAACATAGTCTACTCCAGTTGAAAACGACAAAGGAGTAGCCTCCGCACAGCACAAGAATGCCATAGCGGAAAAGAGTGAAGCGACAATCGGTTTTTTGTTATTAGTCATCTTAATTATTCCTTTCAATGGTTAAAACATCAAAAATCAGCGTTTTTTGTTACGCTCCGGGCATCCAGGACAAGCACCGCCGCCGCAACACTTGCAATGGCCGTGCTTGATTAGACGCCTACAGGCAAAAAATACCAGAACGGCAAAAATAAGAATTATCAATATATGACCTGCACCCATAGATACCTCCTTATAGCAGACAGATATAAACCATCTCAACCGTCATCACTTTTTAACTTCAGGTGTCTTCCTGAAGAGCAGAATGACTATTACAGCAAGAATCGCAATTGCAAATGCCGTCCCAACGGTAAATGGGCAACCATAAAAGATTACCTTACCCAATTGGAATGTAATAAGCGCCAGACTGTAACCGGTCAGGAATTGAAAACCTACGGCAATCCATCCCCATTTTGCAGAACCCATCTCACGGAATGTCGTGGCAATAGCAACAAGACAAGGCGGGTCAAAAAGGTTCAAAATCATAAATGAAAGACCGGCAAGTGTCGCAACACCCATTCCCGGATTAAAACTGTCAAAAAGCCCCTGAAGCGCAACCGCAACTCCGACCTCGGAACTGTTTTCGGCAAACATCACCAAATCGGCAACCGCCTGCTCCTTCGCAATAAGTGCCATAAACGACGCTACGGCACCTTTCCAGTCTCCAAATCCAAGCGGAGTAAACAACCATGCCGTAAGCGTACCGATATCATGCAGCATCGATTCCTCCAGATCGACCATATTGAAAGTCCAGTCAAATGACATCAGCACCCAAATCGACACACACGCGATAAATATAATCGTACCGGCCTTAACAATATATTCCTTGGTACGATCCCATGTATGAATTATAATTCCCTTGGCAGTAGGCATATGATATGCAGGAAGCTCCATCACAAAAGGAGCCGCTTCACCTGCAAAAACACCAAACTTCTTAAGGATTATTCCGCCAAGAGCAATCGTCACCACACCAAGCAAATACATCAATGTCGCTACCATGGCATTGCCATTGAAAAACGCAGTCGTAAACATTGCGATAATAGCATACTTCGCGCTGCATGGGATATAAGTCGCAAGCATAACAGTCATACGCCGATCCCGCTGCGATTCAATCGTGCGGGTCGCAAGAATGGCAGGAACGCCGCAACCCATACCGACAATCATAGGGATAAAGCTCTTACCCGAAAGCCCAAACCTGCGAAATATCTTATCCATAATGAAGGCAATGCGCGCCATATATCCGCAATCCTCGAGGAATGCCAAGAAAAGGAACACTATGATAATTTGAGGAACAAAGCCCAAAATCGTGCCCACACCCATAAAGATTACTTCAAATACGAGAGTGTAAACCCAGCTGTCATCGGAAATTCCGAGCTTTTCAAAGAGAGCCTCCGTCATTGGCGGCAAACCTGGCACCCAAAGGCCGAAATCGGCAGGATTCGGCTCCTCAACCTTCAAAGCATCAAGATAATCGCCATACCCGTAATCGCGTGAGGCTTCAGTGTCTATGACCCCCGAAAGCTCGTCGTCAAAAACGATATGAGCCTTAACACTCCCTGCAAACGACTCGTCAACAATAAGTGCGCCGTCATCGTCTCTCTTAGGCATAAGCCCGCCATTTGACGAAGAATAACTATCGATGTATGCCTGCTCCCAGTTCTCGACAATCCTTGAAGCGTTATCAAAATCTGTCGAAAGCGTCTCCCAGGTATAATCAGGGTTCAAAGCGCGTTTAGCATTAACCTCATCAGAGCAAAATGCCGATTTATCCGTCGTTTTGTAAACAAACCAACCATCTCCAAAAAGACCGTCGTTTGCCCAATCAGTCAACCATCCGCCGATAGTTGAAACAGCGACAAAATACATAAACCATATAACCAAAGCAAAAATCGGCAAAGCCAAAATCCGGTTAGTGACAATTTTGTCAATCTTGTCAGAAAGAGACAAACTGCCCTTACGGGCGCGCTTTTTAACGCACATAGAAACCAGTTCGCCAACACGCCTGTAACGCTGATCGGTAATAATTGATTCAGCGTCGTCATCCATCTCAACTTCACAGTCCTTAACATGCTCATTAAGGTGCGAAATCAGTTCATCATCAAGATTCAGACTCTCGTAAACCTTTTGATCACGCTCAAAAACCTTAATTGCATACCACCGAAGTTTACTCTCGGGAACCTTTCCCTGAATAGACTCCTCAATATGTGCAATAGCATGTTCCACACTGCCGGTAAAAACATGGGGCCGCGACGACGCCTTACCCTTGACGGCAAGCTCGATAGCCATCTCGGCAGCCTCAACAAGCCCCTCGTTTTTAAGTGCCGAAATAGCAACAATAGGACAGCGTATTTCCCGTGACAACTTATCCAAATCGATTGAATCACCGTTACGTCGGACAACATCCATCATATTGATTGCAATAACAGTAGGAATGCCAAGTTCAAGCAATTGCGTAGTCAAATAAAGATTACGCTCAATATTCGTACCATCGACAATATTGATAATAGCATCAGGAGCCTCATCGACAAGGTAAGACCTAGCGACAACCTCCTCCAATGAATATGGAGATAAAGAATAGATGCCAGGAAGATCCTGAATAATTACATTCTCATGCTTGCGGAGACGCCCATCCTTCTTTTCAACAGTGACACCTGGCCAATTGCCGACATACTGATTTCCACCCGTCAGCGCATTAAAAAGAGTTGTCTTACCGCTATTAGGATTACCGGCAAGAGCTATCTTAATTTCCGCCATTTTTACTCCTCAATTAAAACTGTAGCCGCCTCTTGCTTACGGATTGAAAGCTCATACCCTCTCAGCGATATCTCAATAGGATCACCCAAAGGAGCTACCTTGCGAACAGTTATCTCAATCCCCTTAGTAATGCCCATATCCATAATTCTGCGACGAAGTGGACCTTCGCCCAAAAGCCGCTTTACAATGGCGCTTTTACCAATTTTTACATCCTGAAGAGTCTTCATTAACACATCCTTCAATGAAAAGAATTTTTTGGAAAATCAACAATATTAGTCTACACTAACATTTATTAACTGTCAAGATTTTTTTACTACCTTAAGGACAGTCCTTCACCTACATCGGTAAACAAACACACCATATTTCAGCTCGAGGGACAGGCCAATATCTATCGCCACACTATTTTCGCTTAAATTTCAGCTTGAGGGACAGGCAATAGATTGGCTTATATGCAGCCATGTCATCAGCTTATATCACTTTTAACTTCTTCACTGCGGTTCTTTCTTATTTTTGGCTATGAAAGCACTGAATTTTTACAAAAAATATGGGATTTGGGAGATATCTTTACACAATCCCCCTATGCGGGGTGATGCCTCGCAGGTGGAACTTTAATTTGTTATCTAGTTTTCTTTAAGCTTTGAAGGTTATTGGGGACTTTTTGAGGTCTCTTGCTGAGCAAAGTCTTAGTCCATTCCAGTCTTTGCATAAGCCTATGCCTCTTGCGCCTGTTTTTCGCTTTGGATTAAAGAGGTTGCGATGCTTTTCAAACTCTGCGTTGACGAAGTCTTTTGAGCCTATGATGGCGCCGTGTGTGAAGTGGCGTATTTTGCAGCGAAGTATTACCGATAACGGTAACTCGCCTTTTTCATCAATTACTTCTTGCACTTTTTCTGGCTCTATTGCATCGGCGCCGCGTACATAGAGTTTTAGACGATATTCTTTCGCCAAATCTGCAAAGGATGTGTCTTTAGCGGTTTTGTCATACATCTTTGCTATGCCTTCCATTGATTTGCTATCACCTTTCAGCGCATTGGCAAAGCCTGCCCATTTGTAGTCTTTGGGGTCATCTACTATGCCTGCGCGTACGGGATTTAG
>JAZUMF010000034.1:0-33444 GCA_045603485.1 Kiritimatiellia bacterium
TTGTGTGTGAATGTTGTCTTCCTAAGACCGCTTGGCCTCCGACTTATGGCTATACGACGAAGCATGTCGACAAAGACCGACTTGCCCTCTGGGCTCAATAGAAACTGCTGCAGGGCACAGCGGCTTACGATGTGGTAGTAACCTTCTCCGTCGTTTTTGATTCGTGGCTTACGCATAATTAACTCCTTATTTTTTGGATTGTGTAATAAGTATATTGGATATAGAGGATAATGTCAAGTGTAACAGTCTGACACCGCAAAGCAACAATTGATATAGTATTGGCAACATTTTCGCATATCGTGCTATACTTATCTAGGTATTGTTTTTGAAAGTGCGAATGGGCATAATAAGCCCCTTATTTTGCCATTTGAAGTTAAAACGGCCTCTCATCTTGTAACTGAAATGACGACTAAAAATTCTATATACTCGGTTCCGCTTCTTGGCGATGTCCACTATGACCGCCCCCCAATTGATTGCTTTCACTCTGAATTTAGGAGAAAGCATGCTTGCGATGGGCTCTTTGATTCATACCAAGGTGAATTTGAAGCCTTTTCATCAATGTGGGGAGAATCAGGGCAAAGCGCGGCCCTTATCGCTGCCTCAGGAAAGATCAAGCGACCTGATGCCGCCTTTGCAATTCAGCTTGGAGATCTTATCGAGGGAGATTGCGAGTCAACTCAGGTGCATTCTCAGATGCTTAATGAGGCCCTTGGTTTGATGAAGCGTACATACGGCGACATTCCTTTTTTAACCTTGGCTGGCAACCATGATGTAAGGCAGGGTGCTCACAGGCAAGGTGAATATGAGAGCTATCGCCATGATATATGTAAATGGCATTCAGGTGAGTTGTGCCGCGCTATTGATGATCTGACATTCTCTTTCCGCAATGGCGAAGACCTTTGGATTATCGCAGACTATAATCGCCCTAATGTACCCCTTATTGAAAAGCTTCTCTCTCAGGATTTAGATGCTCGCTATACGGTATTTTGTACCCACGGGGCTGTTCTTACAAATGGCAATCGGAGCTTGCGCCGCTGGTTTTTCCTCGGCAATCCGCAATACAATGCTGAAAGCGGCAAGAAGCTTTCAACTTTCGAACTTGAATCAGAATTGCCTGCGTGGAATGCAGCGCGCCGTAGGGTAAGAGAACTACTTGCCAAGCGACATGCGATTGTTTTAAGCGGTCACTCTCATCTGCTTGAATTGCGCGACTGGTTTGGTGACGGCGGTCGAATAACTGAGTTTGTAATGAATTCTGTAACGCATACGGCAAAGGGTAAAAGCATTGATGGTGCTCCCGTCGTCGTGGGCGATAAGCCATCGGACTTTGGGCACTGCCGTGCCAGTGCCGTATCAACCGATGACGCCTCTCTCAATGCCCTCTATGCCGAATACGAGCCTGGAATAAAACGATACTATACAGCCAATGCTACTGGTCACGCAGAGTTGCTCTTCTCAGACGATGAAGTTCGTGCAAACTTCTATGCTCTTGATTCGCTCACTCCATGCGAATCCTTCGTGCTAAGGAAACAATAAAAAAAGGACGAACCCCATTCTTGTGGGGCTGTCCTTTTTGGGTTTTATTTATGCCCCGAGGGGCAAAAGCTTACTTCTCTTCTTGAGGAGCGGCTGGCTTTTGAGCACGACCCTTGACAGGCTTTGGTGCCAATAAGCAACCGAGAATCTTGCCAAGGACCTTTGGCTGCTGCTCGCAGATTGCTACATCAGACATCTCTTCAACGACCTGCTGCATAACCTCGATGCCTAAATCCTTGTGGGCGTTTTCGCGGCCGCGATAAGCAAGGGTAAGCTTAACCTTGTTGCCATCGGCGATGAAGCCACGCATCTGCTTCATCTTCACTTCAAGGTCGTGGCGGTCGACATTCGCATGGAATTTAATCTCCTTGACGACCTGTTGCTTCTGCTGCTTGCGGGCAGCCTTCCGTTTCATTCCCTCATCATAACGGAACTTACCATAGTCCATAATGCGGCAGACTGGAGGCTCGGCATTTGGAGACATCTCAACGAGGTCGAGATTTTGCTTCTGCGCGAGATATATTGCGTCACGCGTTGGCATAACTCCGAGCATTTCCCCGTTTGCGCCAATTACTTTGACATTGGGAACGCGAATCTTTTGATTTGTTCTAGTGAAGGAAGCGATAGCTAACCTCCGATGTTTGGCGCAAGGTTACGCCTGGGCTTCCGCGCTGATCTGTTTGATAAAGTCGGCCAAGGGCACGGTTCCCTGATCGCCTTTTTCGCGGCTACGCACCGCTACTAAGCCTGCCTCAGCCTCACGGCCGCCAATGACAAGCATATAAGGAACTTTTTCCATCTGTGCACGGCGAATCTTTGCGCCAACCTTATCGGGGGCGTTATCAACGGCAACACGGATGTCGGCATCAAGAAGTGCAGAACGGACCTTTTCGGCATAATCTGCAACCTTCTCGGAAATGGGGAGAATGCGAACCTGCTCTGGTGCAAGCCAAAGCGGGAATGCGCCCCCGTAATGCTCGATAAGAATACCAAAGAAACGCTCAAGCGAGCCAAGCAATGCACGGTGAACCATGTATGGCTGATGCTCTTGACCATCTGCACCGACATAGGTGAGATTGAAGCGTTCTGGAAGATTAAAGTCAAACTGTACGGTACCAAGCTGCCATGGGCGACCAAGAGCGTCCTTGATCTTCATATCAATCTTGGGGCCATAAAAAGCACCGCCGCCTTCATCGACCTCGTATGTCATACCCTCAGCCTCAAGAGCGTCACGCAACGACTGCGTAGCCTGCTCCCAACGGCTTGGATCGCCGACCGCCTTCTCGGGCTTGGTCGAAAGATATGCCTGAACCTCGGTAAAGCCAAACTTGCCAAGCATCTTCTTTGCAAAGTTTACGGTATCGCGAACCTCCTGAACAATCTGCTCAGGTGTGCAGAAGATGTGTGCATCATCCTGCGTAAAGCCGCGAACACGGAAGAGTCCATGGCGAACACCATCCTTCTCCCAACGATAGACGGTTCCAAGCTCAGCATAGCGAAGAGGCAAGTCACGATAGCTGTGCTTCTTAGCCTGATAAACCTGAATATGGAAAGGACAGTTCATCGGCTTGACATAGTAATGCTCCGAGTGAGCATCCTCGCCGTCTCCCTCCTGAACAACCATAGGAGGATACATGCCATCCTTGTAGAAACTCAAGTGACCAGAGGTCTCCCAAAGATTGGCACGGCCGACATGTGGAGTATAAATGATTTCGTAGCCGGCCTTGTAATGAGCCTTGCGCCAGTAGTTCTCGATTGCGACGCGGACTCTGGCACCATTCGGAAGCCAATGCGCCAAACCGGGACCGACAGGCTCGGTAATGGTGAAGAGCTCCAAAGCTCTGCCAAGGACGCGGTGGTCGCGCTTCTTTGCTTCCTCGGCGCGGGCAATCTCAGCATCAAGCTCGGCCTCTGTTGCGCCGGCAATACCGTAAAGGCGCTGAAGCATCTTGTTCTTCTCGTTGCCGCGATAATATGAGCCTGCCACAGAGACAATCTTGACGGCGCCGACATCACCCGACGAGCCCACATGAGGCCCGCGGCAAAGGTCGGTAAAATCGCCGCTCTTGTAAAGAGTAATGGGAGCGCCATCCTCAATATCAGCAAGACGCTCAAGCTTATAAGGCTGTTCTGCAAAGGTCTTTGCCGCCTCCTCGCGAGAGACCTCAATGCGCTCAAACGGCACATTCTCCTTGATAATCTTGCGGATTTCAGCCTCAATAGCCGCAAAGTCCTCGGGGACCAAGCGATGCTCAAGGTCAAAATCATAATAGAACCCATCGTCGGTTGATGGGCCGATATCAAATTTTGCGTCAGGATAAAGACGCCTTACAGCTGCAGCCATAAGGTGTGCCGCACTATGGCGAATCGTTTCAATCGGGTACATAATCCATGCTCCTTTAGCACATAAATACAATTAAATAGGTTAAGTTCTAAAAGAAGATTTGTCAAGAAAAAACTGCGACTGGTGTGATATAATGGTGATGCTTAATTTGATGAAGCTCGATTCGGAGATTAAAAAAATGATTTCTTCCAGAAAATCCTGCGCGATTGAGGCGCATGCAAAGATCAATCTTTCACTTGAGATTTTAGGCACGCGTCCCGACGGCTATCATGATTTGCGAAGTGTCGTTATGCCTATTGCCCTGCATGACGACCTTTGGGTTGAGGTCTCTCCAAGCTCAAATTCGGAGCACAGCATTTCAATCGAGATTATTCCCGATGGCGTTGATTGTTCTAAAATTGGCGACGACAAAAAAAATCTGTGCGTCAAGGCGGCGAATCTCTTTCTGTCACGGGCAAACGGAATATCCGCCGATGTCTTTATCAGAATTACAAAACGCATCCCTCTAGGCGGCGGAATGGGCGGCGGCAGCGCGGACGCAGCCGCGACTTTGATAGCCTTGAATCATCTTTTTTCGCCAACCCTGTTTTCTCAGGACGAGCTTATCTCTATGGCGGCGGAAATAGGCAGTGATGTTCCTGCTTTGCTTTTGGGCGGCACGGTTTTAATGGAGGGGAGAGGCGAAAAAGTCTCGCGTCTTAATGACTTCGCCCCCCCTTTTGACATCCTTCTTGCCAACCCCGGCACCCACATTTCAACCCCTGCCGCTTTTAAGGCCTACGATGAGATGTTGACGAAAAGTCAAATTTCTAGTAATATAGATAAATCTCGAAATTGTGGGGGAGCCCTCTCGGACTTCGCTACATCATTGTCGAATGGGCTTGAAAAACCTGTTTTTGCGCTTTATCCCGAAGTAGCCCGCACAGCGGCGGCACTGAAGGAAGCAGGAGCAATAGGGGTTTTGATGTCTGGAAGCGGAGCAACGGTCTTCGCATTGGCAGAAAGCCCTGAGGCGGCCGGTAATCTTGCGGGGGCGCTCCCCGATAATTGCTGGAAAATGATTTCGCGAACGGTGCCCGATGGTGTAATGGCAGCACACGGCCCTTTGGAGGCCTGAGTCCTGGTTCGAGTCCAGGTCGGGCAACCACCTTCAATTTCGTGAGACTAGAGGTTTTAGATAATGGCGGCAACCAACGGAATAGATTCCCAGGCCGGAGCCACGAAGAACCTTAAGATCTTCGCTGGTTCCATTAATTATTCTCTCGCGGAGCAAATCGCGAAGGACGCAGGCGTCTCTCTCAGCGATGTTGAAATTATCCGTTTTCCGGATAATGAAACATTCGTCAAGATTGCAGATAGCATCCGCGGTGCGGATGTATTTATCGTACAGTCTGCTTGCAAACAGCCCAATGAAGCTTATATGGAGCTGTTTTTGATGATTGATGCAGCTCGTCGTGCATCTGCTGATCGTATTACGGCAGTTATCCCCTATTACGGATACGCACGCCAAGACCGCAAGGACCAGCCACGCGTACCGATTTCCGCAGCGCTTGTAGCAAAATTGCTTGAGGCTGCCGGTGCAAATCGCGTTGTTACCTTCCATCTGCATGCTGCGCAGATTCAGGGATATTTCGACATTCCGGTCGACCATCTGGAATTTTCCCCCGTCCTTTTGGCATACCTCCGCAAAACTCTTGATGTCAGCAACCTCACCGTTGTCTCTCCTGACACCGGAGGCGTCAAGGCTGCAAACTTTTATGCAAAAGAGCTTGGCACGGGCATTGGCTTTGTTGCAAAGGAGCGTTGCTCAGGCAGCGAGGTTAAGGCACTTAATTTCATTGGTGATGTCAAGGGCAAGGATGCCATCATCATCGACGACATGACCTCTACCTGCGGAACCCTGTGCGCCGCTGCCGAAACTCTTATGCAGCATGGTGCAAAATCCGTCCGCGCGGCCGTCACCCATGCGATGCTCAACGAAAAGGGTCTTGCCCGTCTGAAGCAGTCACCCATCAAGGAATTGATTGTCTCGGATTCGGTTCCAATGAGTTGCGATATCTCGGATTATCCGGTGACGATACTTTCCGTCAGCGAGCTTTTTGCGAAGGCTATCCTTCGTATCCACAATAACCAGTCGATTAACGAGCTTTTCCACCATTCGTAAGGTGAGTGCTGAGAAAAGACGATTTTTAAGGAAGAAGTAACAATGGCAAACACGATTAAGTTCAATGCGACGAAACGCGTCGCCAACGGTTCCGGCGAGGCTCGCCGTGTCCGTCGCGCAGGCGGCATCCCCGCTGCGCTCATGCGCCTTGACCACGCGACCGAAGCTCTCAAGCTTGATGCACATGAGTTCATCATGGCAATGCGTGGCGAAGCAAACGATCAAGTACTCGTTGAGCTCACACTTGACGGCGCTCCTCTCCACGCTCTCGTCCGCGAGATTCAGCGTGATGTAATCACTGGCGCTCCAATCCATGTTGACTTCAGCGAAGTTGATATGGGCAAGAAGATTCGTGCTGTAGTCCGCCTCGTACTCGTCGGCGAGCCTGAGGGCGTCCGCAATCAGGGCGGTATCCTCACACAGGCAACTCACGAAGTTGAAGTCGAGTGCCTTCCCACCGCTCTAGTCGATGCCGTCAATGTTGATATTGAAGCTCTCAAGCTTGGCGAAGTTCTCACTGTCGCCGACCTCAAGCTTGGTGACGGCATTGTTGCTCTCACAGCTCCCGAGACACCGGTCGCTGCTGTTGCCGAAGTCAAGGATGACGCAGCTGCCGCAGATGAAGCTGCCGCTCCCGAAGTCCTAAGCAAGGGCAAGAAGGAAGAGAAGTAAGGAGCAACCCGGGTCGTGTCAACCAAGTTAGTCACAGGCCTGGGAAATCCTGGCTCCGAATATGCGAAAACTCCGCATAATGTCGGATTCAGGGTTGTGGACAGGATTGCAGAGATTTGCTCCGCAACCTGGCGCGACGAAGCGAAATTCTCCGGTTCCGTCGCAAAAGTAAAGTGGCAAGGGTGCGATTTACTTTTACTCAAGCCGCTGACTTTTATGAACCTAAGCGGAGAAGCCGTTGGAAAGCTGGCTCGCTACTACAATGTGGCAGCAGCGGATATAACGGTGGTTTCGGATGATGCTGATTTACCTGTCGGTCGCCTGCGAGTCAGGGCTGAAGGTGGATCAGGAGGTCACAGAGGGCTTCAATCGATAATTGAAGTCACTGGTACCAAAACCTTCGCGCGAGTGCGCGTCGGTATCGGCAGGTCGGCCCACGGAGGGTCACTTGCAGACCATGTTCTCGGACGGCTTTCGCCCGAAGAGGATAAAACAATGCAGCGAATTGAATCCGTTGCCGCTGAGGCGGCTCTTTGCGTGGCGACACGCGGAGTTGTCGAGGCGATGAACAAATTTAACGCCGAAGGTGCGACGGTCGCACCCTAGGACGCAAAGATAGGGTTGAACCCACTATGAAGAAGTACGATGCTCTCTATATTTTCGTAAACGCTCCCAAGGAGGATGCGGTTGAGCCTATGATCGAGAAGGTCACCGGCGAAATTACACGCCTTGGCGGAGTCATCCTCGGCTCCGAAATGCTCGGCAAGAAGACCTTCGCCCGCGAACTCAAGAAGCGCGAGTCCGGAATCTATGTCCGCACCCGTTTCGAGCTCGATCCAGCAAAGGTTGCAGAGCTTCGCGAGCGTTATGCTCTCGTTGATGAAATCTTCCGCATTCAGATTCTCTCGGTTGATGACCGCCGTGAGGCAGCTGTTGTTGAGCAGAATGCCCGCCGCAAGGCCCGCAATGACGCGGCAGCAGTAGCAGAAGCTGAAGCTATTGAGTTTTAAGGTTATTTTTCCCAGTCCCCAAAGACAGAGGAGTAGACTATGGCAAGCCTAAATAAGGTAATCCTACTCGGTAATCTCACGAAGGATCCCGAGCTAAAGCGTTCCCCCTCTGGCATGGCGGTCGCGAAGCTTCGAATTGCAGTCAATGAGCAGTTTCGCGAACGCTCAACAGGGCAGCTCAAAGAAGTTGCCTGCTATGTTGATGTAATGGTTTGGGATCGTCAGGCTGAAGCTTGCGGTCAATTCCTTCAAAAAGGCAGCCAAGTCATCGTTGACGGCCGTCTAGCCTATGATGAGTGGAAGACCCCCGCCGGTGAGATGCGAAACAAGATGAGTGTCAGAGCTGACCGCGTTCAGTTTCTCAACAACACCAAAAAGTTTTCAGCCACAAACGAAGATTCCAACGCTGCCGCTCCTCAAGCGGCTCCACAGCCACCGCCTCCTCAACAACAGGCCGAGCAATCTCCTGTCAATGGCGACGACGAAAATCTACCTTTCTAAGACAAATTTAACGGATGCCGTACACTGCGCGATGGTTGCGCTTTGAAGTACGGCCAGGAGACAAAAAACATGACAATGGAAAAAGGCAAGCGTCCTGCGCGCCGTCCGCGCACCGACGCAGTACCCACCAAGAAACGCTCGCGTTTGCTCGAGCCGACTGATGTGGTGGATTTGGACGACATCGAATTCCTCAAGCGTTTCGTCACGGAATTCGGCAAAATCATTCCGGCCCGCGTGACCGGTGTTACAGCAGAGCAGCAGCGCCAGATTCGTCGCGGTATTTGCCGTGCACGCAATATGGGCCTTCTCGCCTAAGGGTAAAGAAAGAGGAGTAAACAACAATGGCAGTTCAAGTAATTCTTCTTTCGGATGTAGCTTCGCTCGGCAAGGCCGGCGAGACCGTCAATGTCGCCCCTGGCTACGCTCGTAATTATCTTCTTCCCAAGCAGCTTGCAGGTCCCGTCACCGCAGCCACACTCAAGCGCCTCGAGAAGCTCCGCAAGGAGCGTGAGGAGCTCGCTCGTTTGGCTCTCGCAGAGGCTAAGGCCAAGGCAGACAAGCTGAAGGGTGCCCAAGTCACAATCCGCGCAAAGACCGTTGACGGCGAGACTCTTTATGGCTCAGTCAAGGTCGCCGACATCGTCGAGGCGCTCGCAGGACAGGGCATTGATGTGGATCGCACCCAAGTTCTCCTTGAGGATGACATCAAGGTCGTTGGTCAGTTTGATGTTCCCGTCAAGCTCCATGCCGACGTCTCTGTCGAAATCAAGGTCTGGGTCGTCGAGGCATAATTTTCTATGTCTCAGCCCACATCCGTTAATACACCGCTTGCTATGCGCGTGCCACCGCACAGCATAGAAGCAGAACGAGGCGTCCTTGGGTCATTACTCATGGACGCCTCGCGCGTTCTTGAGGCGTGTCATGAAAAGGGTATTTCCGACCCGGAATACTTTTATGTGCCCGCCAACCAGACGCTCTTCTCGGCAATCCAAAAGATGTCGACCTCGGGTATGGCAGTCGATGCCGTAACCGTATCTGAATATTTAAGAAATTTCAAACTCTTAGATCAAGTAGGCGGGACTGAAGCTTTAGAAAAGATTCTTGACAGCACCCCATCAGCCGCCCACGCGGAATATTATATTGAAATCGTAAGGCAAAAGGCTCTATTGCGCCGGACACTCGATTGCGTGCGTCAGATTGAAAAAGAGTGTTACGAGCAAACCGATAATATCAGTGCCGATGAAATCGTATCCGCCTCTGAGCAACGCTTCCTTAAAATTGCAGAGGACAAAAGAAAAGGATTTGTTAGATGGGTTGATGCCTTGCAGGCGACCTATGGAACAATTGACAGCATCTTAAACGGCGGCGTTTCTGGCATTTCAACCGGCCTTATGAATCTCGACCGCAAGATGAAAGGTCTGCGAAACGGCGAAATGATTGTCCTCGCAGCCCGCCCCTCAATGGGTAAGACCTCATTGGCGATGAACATTTGCGAATTCCTATCAAAAGGCAGGGATTCAATGGATCGCCCTCTTCGCGGCGGCTTCCCTGAGTACGGAGGCAAAGTTCCCGTCGCAATCTTCTCATTGGAAATGTCGCAATACGCCCTTGCCATGCGTATGCTCTGCGCCCGCGCACAAATTTCAGGCTCACTTCTTGAGAGCGGAAATCTCTCCGCACCCGATGCCAGAAAGAAATTCCAGCGGGCAGGAAGCGAGCTCCAGCAATGCCTGATGTATGTTGATGATCAGGGCGGCTTGGATGTAATGGAGCTGCGTTCCCGCGCACGCCGCATGAAACGCCAGTTCGGCATCGGCATGATTATGATCGACTACTTGCAGCTCCTCAACTGCCGCGAATACGCCAAACAAGGCCGACAGCTCGAAGTCTCCGCCATATCAGGACAAATCAAAGCAATGGCAAAAGAGCTTGATGTCCCGGTCGTAGTCCTTTCACAGCTCTCTCGTGGCCCCGAACAACGCTCCGGCAAGGTTGAAAAGCCAAGGCTCTCAGACCTTCGCGACTCAGGTGCTATTGAGCAGGACGCCGATGTAGTTCTGCTCTTACGCCGCCCATGCAAAAACCCCGGCGACCCGGAAGCCGCTGACGAAAGATTGGCAATTGTCGATGTCGCAAAACACCGTAACGGCCCCGTCGGCGAAATTCGCCTTGACTTCGATGGCCAGTATACGAGATTTTCGGATCGTATGGAAAATGTAAACGAAGCGCAACCCGTAGAATAATTGGAACAAAATCATGCTTTACCACAGTACCCGCGGAGGAGACCGCAATTTACCCTTCAAGAAAACCGTTTTGACTGGACTTGCCCGAGACGGAGGTCTGATATTGCCCGACTCCATTCCAAATGTCACAGACAAATTGGAGCAGTGGGCAAAGCTCGGATATCCGGAATTGGCATTTGAAATCTTCCGCCTCTTCGCAACCGACATCCCGGATGAGGCATTGCGCGCAATTGTTGAAAAAAGCTATTCCACATTCCGCACAAAAGAAGTCACACCCGTAGTACAAGTCGGCGACCTAAATATCCTAGAACTCTTCCACGGCCCTACCCTCGCCTTCAAAGACCTCGCATTGCAGTTTTTGGGTAACCTCTTTGAGTATGTCCTTGAAGAAGAAGGAGGCAAGCTCAACATCGTAGCAGCCACAAGCGGCGATACAGGCTCCGCAGCAATCCATGGCGTGCGCTCTCGCAAAAATGTCTCAATCTTCGTCCTCCACCCCCACGGCAGGGTAAGCCCCGTTCAGGCGCTGCAAATGACATCCGTCCTCGACGACAATGTCCGCAACCTCGCCGTCGATGGCACATTTGACGATTGCCAGGCAATTGTAAAGACGCTCTTCTCCGACCTCCCGTTCAGAGACAAGCACTCGCTTGGCGCCGTCAACTCAATCAACTGGGCTCGCGTCATGGCGCAGATAGTCTATTACTTCTACGGTGCCTTCCGCGTAGCAGAACGCACAGGCAAGAAAGAGGTAAACTTCGTAGTCCCGACAGGCAACTTCGGTGATGTCTTCGCCGGATACCTTGCGGCAAAAATGGGGCTCCCCATTCGCCGCTTGGTTCTTGCCACAAATGAAAACGACATCCTCGACCGCTGCTTCAAGACAGGTCTCTACACAAGAGGCGATGTCGCCGCAACGCTCAGCCCCTCAATGGACATCCAAATCGCAAGCAACTTCGAGCGTTGGCTCTACTACTACCTCGGTGAAGACCCTGCCAAGGTCACAAAGGCAATGGCGGAATTCAAAGAGACAGGGGCAATTCGCATAAACGACGGAGCCTTGACCGACCCATGGCTTTCATCAGGGCGTGGCGATACAGAGGCAACTCTAAATGCAATTCGTGAAACATGGGAAAAGCACAACTACCTGCTTGACCCCCATACCGCAGTCGGAGTCTCAGTTGCAAAGCGGCTCCCCGATGACGATGTTCCTACGATTTGCCTCTCAACGGCACATCCCGCCAAATTCGGCTCCGCAATTGAAAAGGCAATCGGCAAAGATATCGCGACCCACCCGATGATTGAAGCACTCAAGGGTGCCGAAACCCGCGTCGACCGCCTCCCCGCCGATGCAAAGGCGGTTGCAGACTATGTAGCAGATCGTGCTCTCTAACAACACCCCAGCCAAAGGCATATTTCGGAAACCACAATGAAAAAATATGCGATATTGGTTGGGGTAAACCACTATAAAGACAGTGCGATCGGCGACCTGCTTTACGCCGAACGCGACGCCGTTGAGCTAGGCGAAACACTGCAAAAGGTTTGCGATTTTGACAGCGTCAAGCTCTTCACCGAGGCTACAGGCACACCCTGTTCACGCAAAGAGCTCTTCAGGTATATCCAAAGTCTCGAAAGTCAAATACAGGAAGAAGACCTACTCCTCTTCTTCTTTGCAGGACACGGCGCCTTTTGCGATGGGCAAACCTATTTCCTTCCAAGCGATGCCGAGATGGTCGATTACACAAGCGACTCCATCTCTTTAAGGCAACTCCGCCAAAAGACAAACGGCATCAAAGCACGAAGACGCATCTTGATCGCAGATGCCTGCCGTAACAATCCGGAGCAAGGCAAAACTGGCGAAGGTCGGGGACTTAACGGCACGCGCGATTTTGGGATAAGAAGAAAAGCTCCAACCGCAGCACCGCAAACAATAACATGGTACACCCTCTTTGCCTGTTCACAAGGAGAGCTCTCCCAGCCGTGCCATGAAATGCGCCACGGACTCTTCACGCGCTACATACTTGACGGACTTTCAGGGAAAGCCCGCTCAGCCGATGGCTCAATAACACTCAACGGGCTCAACAGATATGTCACCCAAGCCGTTATAAATTGGTGCGCGGCAAACGGCAAGCCCGCACAACGCCCATACGCAGTGACAGACGGCACACCCGAAGATATAGTACTGGTCCCGCCAGAGCCTGAAGCCAAAAGGTCGATCCCGCAAGAAGGGCGCAAATGGGCAATCAAAGACCGCCCCTACACTTTAGATTTCGCATGGTGCCCCTCAGGCAGCTTCACAATGGGTAGACTTGGAGACGAAGCGGCGTCACCGCCCCACAAAGTCCGCATCTCAAATCCCTTTTGGATGGCAACGACCCCAGTAACCCAAAGACAGTGGGAAGCAGTAACGGGAAAATCCCAGCATGATGTAATAAAAGCGATGCTCCAAGATGCAAGCCCGATATCGCTCGACGGAGGCACAAAAAGAAAACCTCTGGCCGAATGGCTTGGCTACTCACAGGAAACCCAACCTGAAGAGCTCTATCTAAATCGCCCCCTCGAAAACGACAAAGACCTACCGATCGTCTATGTAAGCTGGAACGACGCGACAGCCTTTTGCCAAAAACTTAACGAACTTGAAAAAGAGCGCCTTCCCCAAGGATATTGCTACCGACTCCCCACAGAAGCCGAATGGGAATACGCCTGTCGGGCAGGCACTCAAGGCGACTACTACGATGGCAGCGGCCATATAGGCACTGCATACAACGATCCAAATCTAAGCCCCCTTGCATGGTATGGCGGAAATTCCTCATATCAGCTCCAAGGCACAGGCCACGATGTCACAGCCCTTGTAGGTAGAGAAGACAGCTCCCAAAAGGCATATCTAAGAGAAGTTGCCACAAAACTCCCCAACGGACTAGGCCTCTACGACATGCTCGGAAACGCATGGGAATGGTGCCAAGATTTCTATAACAAGTACTCCCCCCTTGAACAGACCGATCCCCTTTGCGGCATCCCCAAAGGGACACCGCGCCACATAATCCGTGGTGGCGGTTGGCACAGCAAAGCCTCAAGCTGCACCTGCCACAGCCGTGGCCGCCAAATCCCCGAACTCCGCCACTTCGACCTCGGCTTCAGAATCGTCCTAGCCAAGCTCCCGTAATTAGTTCACGCTTGCTATTGCACCACCCAACTATTTGGCATTAAGAGACAGACTATTACACTTGACACCACTGCATCTATTTACTATACTGATGCATTAAGAAGCAAAACTGCTCAGTTGCATACTCTCGCTATTTGGCATTAAGAGACAGACTATTTCACTTGACATCAACACATCTATTTACTATACTGATGCATCAAGAAGCAAGACTGTTCTAATGTACACTATACTTACAATAAATATTCTAGACAAAAATGCGATTATTGTGCAAAACAAGTATAAGGGTTACTAATTCACAAAATGACACTAATTCAACAAAACCGCCTCAGTTGTCAATAGAAATACTTTATTGCAAGGCAAAAAAAAGGGCGCAAGTGTTACCTTGCGCCTTTTAGAAGTGCTATCACACTTTAGAATTATTGGAAGAAAGCGAATTCGCCGCGGCGGTTGAGGCTCCATGCGCCTTCGCCAGTGCCTTGGACTGCAGGACGCTCTTCACCAAAGGAGCGAGACTGGATGCGCTCTGCCGCGATACCCATGTCAATGATGTAGTTACGGACTGCGAGCGCACGCTGCTCACCAAGTGAGAGGTTGTATTCATTTGAGCCACGCTCGTCGCAATGTCCTTCAATAATCATTACATAATTTGGGTTCTGCTGGAGAATTGCAACGACATTCTGAACCTTTGAAATCTCGGCTGGAGGAAGGACAAAGGAGTCATAGCCGAAGTAAAGCGGCTCGACAACGATATTGCTGAGGCGAGTGCGACTCTCATCAAAGGGAAGTCCTGTGACGGCAAGTCCATCACCTTCTATAGATGAAATCAAAACATCATCACCGATAGCGTCTGCATCACCATTGCCGCTACTGCGACACCCTGTGAGAACAAGAGCCATTGCTACGGCTACGATTGTCGAAATTTTTACGATTGAAGTGTTCATTAGTATCCTTTTTTACAGTTTTGAGTTGTGTGTACAAGAAAAACATTTTAGCGCAACGCCTTAGACCAATCCGGCGCACGCCAATCACCTTCAGGCAATCTTAATCTTACAGGAGAATCACCCATTGTGTCAAGTACCCAGATGGAATAAGTTCTACCGTCCTTACGACTGCAAATGATGTGGCGACCGTCTGGCGCCCAAGATGGATCTTCATAGTCGGCTCCTGCCGGGGAAACGACTTCACTTGCGCCCGTCCTTGGGTCATAAACGACGATGCAATAGTTACCCTGTTTGGAGCAATAGGCGATTCTGCCGTCCACTCCCCAAGTTGGTGCGACATTTTGCGAACCGCGGAAGCTTATGCGCTTGGGGGTTTTAGTTACTGAGTCGACGATATAAATTTGAGGCGTTCCGACTTCATCACTGACATAAGCGATGTATTTGCCGTCGGGAGACCAGCATGGGCTTGCCTCTGCAGCACGCGGTGTCACGGTAAGACGCGTGGCCTTGCGAGTGGCAACATTAATGGCGTAAAGCTCAGGATTACCAGGCTGTGAAAGAATAACGGCGATCAGCTTGCCATCCGGAGAGACGGCGCCGCCGGCATTCAATCCTGTGAAATTGGCCAGCGGCTCTCGTTTGCCGCCTGTTGTCGCTACACGAAATACACAGGGGTAATTGCGGGCAAAGCTTGTGTAATAAATATGACGGCCGTCAGGAGAAAAATAAGGTGACAGCGGAGCGATTCTTTCTTGGGAGAATGCCGTTACTCCATATCCGTCACTATCAGAGAGGCAAACACGACCGCCATTGACGCCTTCTTTACGGATAAACGCTATTTTGGTCGCCGCCTTGCCGTTGCGCCCCTTAATACGGCGTACCATTTCATCGCAAAAGCGGTGAGCCTGCCAACGGGCCTCAGATATTCCCGTCGAATTGTCACCCCAGACGAAGCTACCGCCGGACCATGCGACCTGAAGCGATGTAGAAAGTGCCTCGCCCGATGATTTTGCAACGCCGGAAACCTTGAGAGACGACGCTTCGCCTGCGGCCATCTCAAACCATCCGGAGGTTTTTATGTCATTCTCGAGGACTTGGCGGAATGTCGCGGCCAAGTTCCCCGAGCATTGGAGTCCCTTCAAGGAAACAGGCTCTTTGCCCGAGCCTGCGCTCTTCTCAACTGTGAACGGCGCCGCTACAGCAGAAGCCGCAAAAGCGGCAAATGCTAAAAGGCTACAAAGATATTTCCTTGAAAAATATGACATTTTGACTCCCAAAAAAGCAAACCAGGCACCCGATTACGAAATAAGCAGGTGCCTGGAATCTGTGACAATTTAGATATTGTCAAGGGCTGCGACGCCAGGGAGCTCCTTACCCTCAAGGAACTCAAGAGATGCACCACCGCCAGTAGAGATGTGAGACATCTCAGCAGCCTTGCCGCTCTTCTTGACAGCACTGACGGAATCACCGCCGCCGATGATTGATGTGCCGCCGTTTGCCTTAACTGTAGCTACGGCATCGCAAACGCCGAAGGTACCCTTAGCGAGAGGAGCGAACTCAAAGCAGCCCATAGGACCATTCCAAACGACGGTCTTTGCGCCGGCGACAGCCTCTGCGAAGAGAGCGATTGACTTGGGACCGATATCAAGACCCATCCAGCCTTCAGGGATATTGCCTTCAACGACCTTGATCTCAATGTCGGAAGCGTCCTTCTCGGCTGGGAACTTGTCAGCGATGACAGAGTCGATCGGGAGAAGGAACTTGACACCCTTGGCAGCTGCAAGCTCGAGCATCTCCTTGGCATAACCAAGCTGCTCGTCCTCGCAGAGAGAATTGCCGACCTCTTGACCCTTGGCCTTGAGGAAGGTGTAAGCCATACCACCGCCGATAACGATTGTGTCAACCTTGCCGAGAAGGTTCTTTACAACCGCGAGCTTATCGGAAACCTTTGCACCGCCGAGAATTGCGACAAACGGGCGGACAGGATTGTCAACCGCATCACCGAGGAACTGGAGCTCCTTCTCGAGAAGGAAACCAGAAACCGCAGGCTTGACATAGTCGGCGATAACAGCTGTGGAAGCGTGTGCGCGGTGAGCTGTGCCGAATGCGTCATTGACATAGACATCGCCGTAGGAAGCGAGCTTCTGTGCCATTTCCTTGCGAGCGGCCTTGAGAGCGGCCTTCTTCTCCTGGAACTCTTCCTCTGTAAGATGGATTCCCTTCTTCTCGTCATCCTTCTTGACCTTGCCGTCTTCCGCCTTGTAGAAGCGGGTATTCTCGAGAAGAGCGACCTCGCCTGGCTGAAGAGCCTTGACGACATCGTCGGCGGCCATGCAATCAGGAGCGAATTTCACATCCTGACCGAGGCACTTTGAAAGATACTCCGCTACGGGCTTCAACGAGAACTCAGCCTCATAGCCCTTGCCCTTGGGACGGCCCAAGTGCGACATAAGAACGAGAGATGCACCATGCTCGATGATATACTTGATTGAAGGAAGGGCAGCCTGAACGCGTGTATCGTCAGTAATCTTGCCGGAACCATCCTTAGCCATAGGGACATTGAAATCTACGCGCATGACAACGCGCTTACCTTTGAGCTCGACATCACGAAGTGTCTTTTTGTTCATGTTAAGAATTCCTTAATTTTAGTGATGAAAAGAACATCTTTTATTATACCATAAAAGGTACGATTATAAAAGCGAAAAATATGCGTTGTTTTAGTTGTATTTTCCTAACAATATATGATAAAATAATAAAATCTATGAAAATGCCAGAACCTAGAGCCAGCCTTGGCGTAACCTTTCCAAAGGGATATAAAGCCGCAGGTATTGCCGCTGCCGTAAAATACCCTAACAGACGGGATTTTGCGATTATCCTATCTGAGCCGTCCGCTACTGCCGCAGGAGTCTTCACGACCAATGCGGTTGCAGCGGCACCTGTGCGTTTTGATCGTGAAGTCGTAAAACGCGGAAAAATTTCAGCAATCGCGATTAATACGGGCTTTGCAAATGCCTGCACCGGCGTCACCGGCGAAGAAAACGCGGCGAAGACCGCCAAGCTCGTCGCAAAGGCACTGAATTTGCCTGGCGACGAAATTGCAGTCTGCTCTACAGGCGTTATCGGCGTAAATCTGCCGATGGATCGTATCGAAAAAGCCATTGAGCTCGCAGTTCCCGAGCTTGACGACTCCGCTGAAGCCGCCGACAATGCCGCTCATGCGATTATGACGACAGACACGGTGCCCAAGCAGGCATCAATCGCCATTACCGTCGGCGACAAAGAAGTACGCATCGGCGGTATGTCAAAAGGCGCCGGCATGATCGAGCCATATATGGCAACAATGCTCGCATTTATCACCAGCGACGCTGAGGTTGCACACGATGATTTGCAGGCCCTCGTCGCAGACGCCGCGAATTCAAGCTTCAACCGCATTGTCATAGACAACGACCGCAGCACCAACGACTCGCTCTTCCTCCTTGCCAACGGCACCTCCGGCGTAAAGCTCGCCCCCGGTCTTCCAGGCTGGGATGATTTTTGCGATGCAGTCAAGGCTGTTTGCCTTTGCCTTGCAAAGCAGCATGTAATGGATGGTGAGGGCGTCTCGAAGTTTGTCACGCTCAATGTCACTGGAGCGAAATCTGCATCAGACGCGCAGATTGTCGCACGCTCGATAGCCCGCTCAATGCTCGTCAAAACATCATGGTACGGCACCGATCCTAACTGGGGTCGCGTAATTTGTGCTGTGGGCTACTCCGGCGTTGAGGTTGAAGAGAGCCGAATCACGATTTCGTATGATGGAATTCCCGCCTTTAACAAGGGCGAGGTCGCTACCAACAAAACACTTGCTACACTGAAGGAAGCAATGCAGAAACGCTCCTTCACCATTGACATAGACCTTGGCATGGGTAATGATTCGTGTACAATCTACACCTCTGACCTCACACATGAATATGTCAATATCAACGCTGACTACACCACCTAAGCTATGAATCTACAGACCTACATTGACAAAGCCTCGATTCTCGTAGAGGCGATGCCTTACATACAGCAATTTCGCGGGGCAACAGTTGTCGTCAAGCTAGGCGGCAGCGTAATGGAAAATTCGGACGCCCTCGCGTCCCTCCTCAAGGATGTCGCCTTCATGTCAACCGTCGGCATCAAGGTTATACTCGTCCATGGCGGCGGCAAGGCAATCTCACGGGCGCTTGATCTTTCTGGTATAAAGTCGGAGTTCGTCATGGGGCTTCGCGTCACCGACGAAAAGGCCATCGAGGTCGTTGAGCGCGTACTGAAGCGTGAGGTCAACTCTGAAATTGTCCGCATACTTCGCCGCAACAACGCCAATGCCCACCCACTTCACGGTGATTGGATCATCAAGGCAGTCCGTAAGACGGCCCGTCCGATTGGCAGCGACCACACCATTGACTGGGGTTTTGTCGGAGAACCCATTTCAGTTGACACAAAGCCAATCACCGAAATGACCGATGCAGGCATCATCCCCGTAATCACGCCGCTTGGGCTATCGGATTTTGACCGCATTTACAACATCAACGCAGATACTGCGGCATCAGCAGTCGCGAAGGCATTAAGGGCACGCAAGCTCGCCTTCATTTCTGATGTACCGGGATTGCTTATGGACAAAGACAATCCCGAATCACTAATTTCTTCACTGCCAATTGGGCGGCTTGAAGCACTTAAAAAGGAAGGAATCATCGGTGGCGGAATGCTTCCGAAGCTTGAAAGCTGTGCCGAGGCCATACGCGCCGGTGTGCACAAGGTCCACCTTATAGACGGGCGCATGCCACACTCGCTGCTGCTCGAAATTTTCACGAACAAGGGTGTCGGAACGGAGATAACAGAAGATGAGTAATAGCAACGAAATCACTGAAATGTATTCGAAGTATGTGATGAACACATACTCGCAGTCAATAACCATCACTCGCGGCAAAGGTGCACGCGTTTGGGACGACGCCGGCAATCAGTATGTAGACTTCACAGCAGGAATTGCAGTTCAGAATGTCGGTCATGCACATCCCGATGTCGTCAAGGCCGTCCAAGCGCAGATGGAAGAGCTTAACCACTGCTCCAACCTCTTCTACAATGAAAAGCAGGCACTCCTAGCCAAGAAGCTCGTTGAAATCGCCGACATTGACGATGACACGAAGTGCTTCTTCTGCAACTCTGGCGCAGAAGCCAACGAAGCCCTTATCAAGCTCGCCCGCCTCTGGGCTCACCTCACAGGCAAGGGCGACCAGACCGATGGCTATGTCGAGATCGTGACAATGCACAACTCCTTCCACGGACGCACACTTGCCACCCTCACAGCAACAGGGCAAAGCAAAGTGCAGGAAGGCTTTGACCCGCTCCCCGTCGGCTTTACATACGCCGACTTCAACGACTTCGAATCCGTCAAGGCGGCAGTCAACGACAACACCGTCGCAATTCTTCTGGAGTGCGTCCAGGGCGAAGGCGGCGTCCTCCCTGCCGAAACAAAATTCATGAAGTCCATCCGTGCGCTTTGCGACGAGAAAGACATTCTCCTCCTCTGCGATGAAGTTCAGTGCGGAATGGGCCGTACCGGCGATTGGTTTGCATGGCAGGCAACGGGCGTCAAGCCCGACGCCTTCTCCGTCGCAAAGGCCATTGCGTCAGGCATTCCCATGGGCGCAGTGATTGCATCCGGCAAGCTCTCCGATGTCTTCACACCTGGTCGCCACGCCAGCACATTTGGCGGCAACCCGTTGGCTTGCGCTGCCGCGCTTGCGACAATTGGTGTCATTGAAAACGAAAAGCTCCTCGATCGCGCAGCCGAGTCGGGAGATATACTTCGCGGCAAGCTCGAAGAAATCCAGGCCAAGTATGGCGATGTCGTCAAGGAAGTCCGCGGCGAAGGTCTCATGCTCGGCATGGTTCTCAACGAAGACAAAGTCAAGGCGGCGGACATCGTTTCCGAGGCGCGCAATTCAGGTCTCCTGATCTGCTCCGCCGGCTGCAACACATTACGCTTCGTACCACCCCTAAATGTCACCGAAAAGGATATCAGCGAAGCTGTTGATATGCTTGATGACGCATTTGACTTCGTACTTAACAATTAACGAGTGGACATTGCGGTAGGACTTTCTGGCGGCGTTGACTCCAGCGTAGCGGCGCTCCTGCTCAAAGAGCAAGGGCACCGCGTAATCGGCATCACGATGAAACTTTGGGATGGCCGATATAAAGGCGGGAGTCGCGCCGCATGTTTTGGAGCAGGCGAAGAAAAAAGCATTGCCATGGCAGAAGCCTTTGCCAAGGCAATAGGCATAGAGTATCATGTCTATGACTGCTCAAACGATTACGATAAAACCGTAATCTCCTACTTTCGCGACACCTACCTGTCAGGTAAGACGCCAAACCCATGCGTCAAGTGCAACGCTCTTGTCAAATTCGGGCTGTTGCCCAAGTTGGCAGCTGACTCCGGCCTCTCCTTCGACAAATTCGCCACCGGTCATTACGCCCGCATAGCACACTGCCCAAACGGTAGACTTGCTTTACAAAGGGCAATCGACGAAGGCAAAGACCAAAGCTACTTCTTATATCGCCTCACGCAGGAGCAGCTCAAAAATATAATCTTCCCGATGGGCAGCCTCACAAAGGCCGAAGCCCGTGACATTGCAAAAAAGCACGGCCTTATAACAGCCGATCGCCCCGACTCTCAAGACTTCTACTCAGGAGATGTTTCAGAGTTGATTGGAGAACCCGAACGCCCTGGCAATATCGTCAATACCGAAGGCAAAATATTGGGTAGACACACAGGTTTTTGGCAGTACACAATCGGGCAACGCAAAGGGCTTGGAATCGGCGGTGCTGGAGACCCCTACTATGTGGTTGACCTCAACGCCTGTCGCAATGAAGTCATCGTAGGCAGACACAACGAAGCCATAAAGCAAACCTTTGAAATTGAAGACATCGCATATATGGCGGCAAGCGGCGAAGAAGCCGCAAACCGTAAAATTCCGTGCAATGTCAAAATTCGCAGCGTAGGCACACCCAAAGGCCCCGCGCTTTACGAAGACGGCCGCTGCACCATTCCCGACGGAATAGCAGGTGTTGCCCCCGGGCAAAGCGCAGTCTTCTACGATGAAAACGGACTTATCCTCCTTGGAGGAATAATCAAGTAGGCTTTGCTATGGAACTCTCGGCAATTCTTGAAAAAGCCCTAGACAGGCCTCGTGCCCTTTCCCTTGAAGAATTACAACTTCTAATCGAAGCGCGCGACCCTCAGTCCGTCAAAGAAATTCGCAGTGCGGCCTATCAGCTCAAGAACAGGTACATCGGCAAGAATGTCTCAATTCGCGGCATTATAGAGCTTGGCAACATTTGCTCAAAAGATTGCAATTATTGCGGAATTCGCTCATCAAATAAAAAACTTGAACGCTACAGCCTGTCTGTTGATGATGTTGAAAAGCTTGCAAAACTCAATGCCGAACTGGGCTATGCCTCGCTGGTCCTCCAGAGCGGCGAAATAGAAGGTGAAGCGCACACCGCATTCATAGAAGAATGCCTCAAAAAAATCGCGCCGTTAAATCTTGGAGTGACACTTTCTTTAGGTGAGCAGACAGAAGAAGTCTACAAACGCTGGAAAGACGCAGGTGCAAGCCGTTACCTCCTTCGCATAGAAACATCCAACAAAGAGCTCTATAAAACACTCCATCCCCCGACACACAGCTGGGAGCGAAGAGTTGAATGTTTACGGGCATTAGGAAGATGCGGTTATCAAGTCGGCACGGGAGTAATGAGCGCATTACCGGGGCAAACAGCAAAAGACCTTGCACAAGATATCATCTTCTTTGGCGAAATCGACGCCGACATGATTGGAATGGGGCCATACATTCCCCATCCCGATACGCCCTTAGGAAAAATCGCGCCGCCCATCGACAAAGCCCAAAGGCTGCACTTAGGGCTCAATATGATTGCCGCAACCAGATTATATCTCCACGATGTGAACATAGCTGCGACGACCGCGCTTCAGGCACTTGCGGAAGATGGACGCGAGCAAGGCATATTGGCAGGAGCGAATGTCATAATGCCTAATATAACCTTCTCAAACCTGAGACGGAATTATCAGCTGTACCAAGGCAAGCCCGCCCAAGATGAAAACGATAAGCTTACGCGAATGGCGCTCGAAGAAAGCCTCGCCAAAATCGGAGAAAAAATCATCTACGGAAGGCGTGGTGATTCATTACACTACTTCAAAAAACAAAATTCAGGATTGCACCCATGATTACCTCACTTATAACAATAAGCACACTCTTCTTTTGCTCAACAGCCATATCAAATGGCTTCTCGCCAGTATTCGCAGTAATGGGCGAAACACGCAAAAGTCGTCTTCCTTGGATAAGTCTTGCAATCTTCTTTATCTGCAAGCTCGCCATTGACCTCGCAACCGGCGTTATCGGCTTTACCGTTATTCAATATCCCGTATGGGCACTATGCTATTACATAGCCAAACGGTCGGCGATATTTTCTGCAACGGCATTTTATCTACTCTCAAATACACTATGCTTCTTCACAATGAACGGAATGCTCGGCTCGCTCGAAGTTTATCCCGCAACCGCATCAGGCTACATAGCCTGCATGGCGGCAGGACTCCCCTTCTACCTCCGCTCACTCCTAGCGACCGTCATCTTCAGCTACCTACTTCGCCGCATGATCACCCATGCGCCATCTTCCGTCCGCTCCATCTTCCCGCAGGCAACTCTCGCTAATGCGGAGTAAAGCGCACCCTTTTCCGCAAATCATCAACATGCCCTCAACGCCGTCAGCACGGCCGTTATTTGCTGCTGCAACGGCATGCAGGTCATACGCGCGACATACATCACCGCAGCATACATAAGCAAATATATTCATAGGCCGCATTTCCAAATATTTTTAGTCTATGAATCAAACCTATGGTAAGATATATTCAGAAACAGAGTTTCGCAAAATCTGTAAAAGGTCAGTTGAATTTCAGGTGCAATTATGGACATTTCAGAAAAACTTAAAGTGCATTTCATTGATGCGCTGAACCCGTGCAAACTGCCTTCTGAATTTTCTAAGCACATCGAAAACAATGAATTCGATAAAGCGATAAATGTCGCCATCCGATACTTCCGCGAAAGACCATGCTCGCAATATCTCGAAAAAAGAATCAGCAATACGAAGTGCGATTTCAAAACTGCCGATAATGCCGTAAAAGGCAACATCACCGTCGTAAATATTCCATATCAGTTTCCAAATGGAAAAATAGATTTTCTTTTTGACCCTACGCGCCCGACTACAGGCATCTACAATCCTGAATGGCAATGGCAAATGAACCGGATGCACTTCTGGTTGCACATGGCGCTGGCCTACAAAAACACCAAAGATGAGAAATATGCCAAAGCCTTTGCCGAGCAAGTGTACAATTGGGTTACAACCATCCACTGCACTGAAGGCTGGAATAAACGCGGAAGTGCCTGGAGGACGATAGAAACCGGCATCAGACTAATGGGCAACTGGCCGATAGCATTTGAAATTTTCCGCGCCTCTCCTTCTTTAACAGACGAAACACTTGCCTTAATGCTCGCATCTATGCACGAACAGGCACTTCACGCCCTTCATCACAGAACATCCAAAAACTGGCTGATGCTTGAGCTAAATGGAGCGCATACCTTTGCTACCGCATACCCCGAATTCAAATTGTCATCAGAAATAAAGCAGCAGTCCGCCGAAATAATCAATCAGGACTTAAAGGAGCAGATTCTGCCTGACGGTATGCAATATGAGCTCTCTCCCGACTACGCTTATGCAACCTTTATCTGTGCATCCACAATATGCAACATCGCTAAACTCGAAGGCACATTTGCCGATTTGCCAAAAGATTTAACAGATAATATCGAAAAGCTTGCCGAATCATTTATAAAGTTGACAACCCCAGGTTTTATCCAGCCAAAAACAAACGACACATATACAATCGAGCTTCCCCTAATCGCTAAAACGGCCGCAAATCTCTTTCCCAATCGGAAAGACTTTATTTGGGCAAGCACAAAGAGAACTGAAGGCGAACCGCCTAAAGGAGAAATTGCGTCAAGGTTTTTACCATGGGCAGGCTTTGTCGCAATGCGTTCAGACTGGGGACCCGACGCCACCTATCTTTGCTTTGATGTAGGGCCGCTGGGCAAAGCCCACAAACACTGGGATATGCTCAACATCAACATCTTCAAAGGCGACGAAGAACTCGTCTTCGACGATGGTGGCGGCGAATACGAAGACTCGGAATATCGCAAATATGCAATCTCGGCGCATTCACACAATACAATCCTCGTTGACGGCATGGGACAAATGCGAACCGAGCCGCTCGTCTCAACAGAGCCAACTGACGCGGGATACATTTCAAACAATAAGTTCGACTATGCTTTTGGCATATACGATGACATCTTCGGCGACAACGGAGAAAAGCCTGCCTCCCATAAACGCGAGGTCCTTTTCGCAAAGCCGAATTTCTTTGTCGTCGCCGACACAATGCAAAGCAAGGATGGCAAACCGCACGATTATACGATGCTTCTCCATCTCGACACCGAATCGGTAGAAGTGACATCAAAGACCATTCGCAGTAACTTCGGCAAAAAACATGACCTTTACGCGCTCACACTCTCAGAGGGAGTTGAGATTGCAGCCGAATCAGGACAGACAAACCCCCTCGCAGGATGGTATGTCGGCCGCACAGACAAAAAACTGCACAAAGCGACCACGGTAAAAATAAAGGCAAGCGGTAAAAAAGACTTCAGATTTCTGACACTGCTCTTTCCCGTTGAAAACGGCACACCGCTTCCTACTGCAGTAAAGATAAATCAGACCGAGTGGAAAATAACCTTTAACGGAACCTCCGTCACTCTCGATCTGGAAAATCTGAAAGACAACGCGTCAAGATAGCTTCCGCAAAGGCTACTTATTCATACTGCCCGTACGGTATCCGTCCAAATCGAGAGAAACGCGCTTAAAGCCATGGCAAGAAAGAGCCGCCGTAATCTCTTGCCTATGCGACAAGATGCCCGCAAAATCAGCAGGCTCAACCTCAATGCGGGCATCGTCGCCGTTTACGCGCAAACGCACCTGACCTGACGCAATCTTCTGCAAAAGCTTTTCGCATTCATCTATTGCCGATAGCCGTTCAGGAGTAATAGGATTACCGAAGGCGATGCGCGATGCCAAACACGCCATACTCCGCTTATCCCATGTCGGCAACGACAATTCGCGCGAAAGCTCGCGGATTTCCGCCTTGGTAAAAAAAGCCTCCCTCAACGGGCTCATGATGCCCAGCTCCTTGACGGCTCGCATACCTGGACGATAATCATTATCATCATCAAGGTTAGACCCCTCCAGCAAAGCCCTGCATCCGTTAGCCCTTGCCGCATCAAGCAGCAACCTCAAAAAAGCTCTTTTACAGTAGTAGCAGCGCTCCTGCAAATTATCTGTAAATTCCGAAATGGCAAACGGGTCAAAATCAACCACAATCTGCCTTATTCCCTCCCGCTCGCAAAAATCGACGGCCTCCTCAAACTCTCCGACGGGAAATTGACAGGAACGGATTGTCAAAGCAATAGCGTCACTCCCCAGCACATCGTGCGCGACCCTCAACAAAAAAGCGGAATCCACACCGCCGGAAAAGGCAACCCCTACCGAGCCGTAACTCCGTAAAGCGGCCTTAAGAGCCAAGATTTTTTTGTCGATCGAAAGATTCATTTTTAATGGCAGATAGGAGAACCGCTATCATTTGCAATACGGGCGCGGTCATCAAACTCCACCTTGGACTTTTCTATGCCGAACCCCTTACCGACCTTCACACGCTTACCGTCAGCTTCAGTAATCGTGCGCTCAAGCTCGTACCTTTGACAGTTAATCCTCCTGACGCCAAATGTCGTCGTCTCGCGAAGGATCGCCGCCGCAACGGCATCAGCCCTGTCAGCATGACAAAGGGCAATAAGCAAAAAGCCGGAACGCCCCTTCTTCATCACAAGCGGAGCTGTCGCCACATCCACAGCGCCGGCGTCAAAGATACGCTGCGAAGCAAATGCCAGATCCTCACCCGTCATATCGTCAATATTGCATTCAAGCTTGACAATCTCAGAGTTCGGGCCGCAACAGCTCGCCCCATCGTCAGCAAGCATTGCGCGGACCAGATTTGCGGCACCCGAAGTGTCACGATGGCCAAGACCATAACCGATCTTCTCAACAGACAAAGTCGGCATAGGGACAAAGTCATCGACAAAATAACGAAGCAACGCCGCTCCCGTCGGCGTAAGCAATTCACCGGCAGTCTCAACATCTCCATGCCACGGAATTCCCAAAAGAAGATTTGCCGTTGCAGGCGCAGGAACAGGCAAAACGCCGTGGGCGCAGCGAACGGTACCGCCGCCGGCATTTAGAGGTGTCGAAAGAATCATGTCGGGAGCGATTTCTTCAATCAAAAGGGCGACCGCAACAACATCAGTCAAAGCGTCAATAGCCCCAACCTCATGAAAGTGCACTTGATCAACAGGCCGTCCGTGGGCCTTAGACTCGGCATCCGCAAGAGAATCATATACCTTAAGAGCCGCCTCCTTAACACCCTCAGAGACATTCAGAGAAGCTATTTGCAAACGAATCTCATCGAGCGAAGCATGATGATGGTGATGGTCATGATGATGATGCTCGTGGGCATGGGCGTCGTGATGATGATCATGATGGTGCTCATGCTCGTGGTCATGGTCGTGATGATGCTCATGATGGTGGTGATCAACATCCTGCATCTCCTCTTCACCATTTACCAAAACATCGACCAAAAGACCGGCAATACCACCGCGCGCATCGCGCTTGGCGCTCACCTCAACATCGGGAAGCCCCAAGTTGTTGATTCTGGCAAGAGAAGCCTCAGGATTCGGCACAAGCTCCAACAGCGCCGCCGTCAACATATCACCCGCGGCACCATGCGAGCAATCAAAGAATAGAGTTCTCATTAAATGGTATCTCCACTTCAAGATTTAGAAATATGGTTTATCCGAGAAGCCAAAAAGCCGGCCCCGAAGCCATTATCAATATTTACGACACTCACTCCCGAAGCACACGAATTAAGCATAGAGAGCAATGCCGAAAGCCCCTCGAATGATGCACCGTATCCGATACTCGTCGGCACGGCAATTACAGGCACATCAACAAGGCCGCCTACGACACTTGCCAAAGCCCCCTCCATTCCGGCGACAGCAATGACAACCTGCGCCGACATCAACTCGTCAAGGTGTGATAATAAACGCTCAAGTCCCGCGACTCCGACATCATAAAGACGAATCACCCTATTGCCGAGAGCCTCCGCAGTCCTTGCCGCCTCCTCGGCAACCGGTTGGTCGCTGGTACCGCCAGAGCAAATGCAAATAGTCCCCTTAACATCTGGCGCAGGCACCTTACCGACAATCGCCAAACGACTTGCCTCATCCCAATCGACATCCCCTTCAGCTTGGCATAACCTCTCAGCCTTCTCAGAATCCAGACGAGTCACAATAACCGTCTCCACGCCGGAAGCCCGAAGAGCCCTCACAATCTGGCAAATCTGTTCAGCTGTCTTGCCTGCGCCGTAAATAACCTCAGGAACGCCCTGCCTAAGCTCGCGATGGTTGTCAATCTTAGCAAAGCCCAAATCAGTAAAAGGAGCCTCACGAAGGCGCAAAACGGCATCATCAGTCGTGACGGATCCGTCTCGCACCCCCTCCAAAAGCTCTAAAAGTTGCTCTCTAGTCATACTATTATCATACTAGACTCATATTATTTGTCAAATACCATAACTCAGCCACTTTCCGAGTCACCACCCTTTTCTTCTCTGAATATTCCCTGCGGTATGACGGACAGCCCCAATGTTCTTTGCCGTCCGCACTTCAAGATCGGCGGCATCTTCCGCCTTATTAGGCATAGAATAACTTTTTAAGGGGACAGTCCTTCTCGTTTACCCATTGGGTGAAACGCAAAACCAAGGCGAAGCCCCCAATTTTATTGCGTCAAATGGTAATAGCCCACACCCCGATAATCGAGAAAACAAGCAAAACTTGCAAAAATCTCGAATAGAAAACTTGACAAGAACCGCTACTCTGAATACCTCTGTTACATTTTTCGCCATTTGTCATTAAGTCTTAACAAACCATCCACCAGTCCGTTTAGAACCACGATATTCAATTCTATTATCTTTCAAAAGTCGTTCCAAAACACGACGAACCGAACGCGTAGAAGTTCTTATCTCAAGAAAGATTGCCTCCATTTTTATACCGGGATTATTTCGGATAATCTCTAAAACCGCACTATCCTGCCCCTCTGTATCATACGCTTTAACCGACTTTATCTGGCCACTTTTTTGTTTATCTGGCCACTTTCTCCGCGCGGCATTACAGTTACCCGAAACTCCGTCAGCTTATTGACATCAAATTGCGCCTTGGGATTACCATTCTTTTCCAATTCCTTGTTCGCCTTGGCAATGCCGCGATTATACTTGTTGACCATGCCGAGAATTTTCATAGCCTCGGCGAGCAAAGGATTACGGTAATCGTTAACAAACGGAAAATTATCGGGTTTCGCCCGACCGCATAATTCTCCTCAATTGTGGACTCAACGAGTCCACAATTGGCAACTGCTTGAAATCGTCATCCGCAACCTCTTCCTTTCATTTGCCAAACAGGCGAGAAAGGAACGTTCTTGGCTTAAAATCTATATCGAAGAAGTCTCTTGCCGCATCCAAATCCATAATAACACTATCACGCGAACGCTTAGCACAAAGGTTCTCTGGCAGTTCCTTCATCAATCGATCTGCATCCCAATTTTCACCAGCAATATAGCGGACAGTTTTTATCCGATCATTTACCTCGAATGCGTCGGGATTAGCTTGCCAAGCAGTCTTGATTGTTTGTATGGCATACTTACCAGTGACCTTCTCACTGAAATAGTCCTCTAAGGACAAATCACGAATAAACACTGGCATATCTGTCAAACATTCATTAAATATGGAGCGCAGCGTCACAGATGAGACCTTGAGAACATCCGGCGATTCCGACTCTGGGTTATCATCCTTTAATGCCTCCATCAATTTCGGCACAGCATCAAGCATCCGGCGAAGATATTCTCGGTAAAACGCCGTCCCAATTTTCTGCTGAACCGAGCGAACGATATTACTTTTCATCACCTCGGTATTAGTGAGTCCAGCCTGAACACGACAAATCACTGTTCGACGTATTACTTCAGGCGCAACCGCCTTCACATCCTCGTTCGCACTGATAACCACAGCAGGATAATTGAGAAGATGATCTAATGAACCAAAATCATCATTCTTAATCGTCTCAATAGCATGCTGGTTGAATCGCGTATTGGTCAAATCATCAACTATGATAGGAGCGCCCTGAACTGTTCGTCGAAGACCATCAATTGTAGTGCGGGTAAAATCAGGCGCACTTATCTTAACCTTTTGCCCAATCATCATTTTAAGCAAGGTCTCAAGGAAAGATGTCTTTCCTGCCTTTGACTGTCCATAAATAAGACCAAACACCGGATACGGAAGTGTCTTCTGGTCATATCGCAACGCAGTATCGCGCATGACAGCCATGAACGGCGAACAAAAGAACCAATTCGCAAACTCATAATATCTGTACTGCATCCCTTCACGGTCACCATGAAACCGTTCAAATCCTTTCATATATTGGACAAAAAGCTCTGCGTCAGATTGAATCTCGTCTTTGGTTGGATGCAGATCGAGCGTATCGCCGTTAAGCAGCACATTCCCCTTTTCGACATCGACGACAAGCTGAGGATATTCGCTCCGCAACTCCTTTTCATGTTCGCTTTCCTTCACACGCTGTCGCCCTACCTTCTGTATGAAATCAGGCGTCACAAGGAGCTTGCCTTTACGCTTCTCTTCCTTGGAAACCGGGATGGACGGCGCAATCCGTTTTGCCAAATCGCGAATGTCAAGGATGAAATTGACGTCCTCAGCGGCCTCCTTTGCCGGCTCTATGTACACCACCTTCTCGACCTTTACGGTTTCAGCGAAGGGAAGCGCGTCAAGATTCTCCGTGGCATCCGATATTTCAACGGCCTTTTTCGTGATCTTGTCTACACTGTCCCGTTTCAGATCCTCATACGCCTCTTCAAACCGTTCGTAGGCCTCCTGGGAATCAATGTAGCAGATGATCTCTCTCTGTCGCCCACCGAAGGCGTTGAAAGACATATTTGCCGATCCAAAAACTACTCGGGCCCGTCCATCATTAGACCTAAGCAGATAAAGTTTCTCGTGAGACAGCCTTCTGTGCGCGACAAAAAGCCGTACATCTCCGTGCTCCACACGCTCTATCATCTTCTCTTTTGACACAGAATCCGTCTTTCGGATACGCTCCATCAACTTCGCCTGATAAGCCATTATCTCCTGAAGCGTATATGACATGACCTCTTCGCATCCGAATATAATCTCGGCATCCTTAAACATATCAAGCAGTTGATAAACAAAACCAATCCCTGACGAAAACGTAATTGCCTTGATTGAATCGTAGCCAGAAAAGAGTTCCCGCCATGTGATGCTTTCAGAACCGACATATTCCATCTTTACTACATCAAGTCTACGTGCCTCACTATCCGACTTCTCTAAAGACGCCGAGAATAGATCATCAAATGATTCCGTTAACTTTTCCATCATAACTCCTTTCCTATTATTGGTGTTCTACCCACTCCATCACCGACACATACCCTCGCCCTTCTTCGCAGTCAGGCCAACCTAGGATGATGTGGTCAAGAAACTTGACGCCAAGCAGTTCGGACGGCATTTTCCACATCCCCACATTACCGCGACACGGAATCGGATCGGGCAAGCGCACAATGTTCGACAAATCCCACCAATACCAAATATCCCTCATCAACGCAATACTGTTCGGTAGTTTGTTGGCATTTTGCTCGGCAGTTTATGGATATTCCGTTCGGCAATTTAATGATATTGTGTTCGGTAGTTTGACGATTTCAAGTATCCCCGCTTGGTAGGGCGGTCGCACCCCTGCTAGGGCATCCGCTTCGCGGACAGTCTTCGGCTGGGGGGTATCCGCGACCGCCGAAATGGTAGGGGCATACGTCCCGCGTGCCCGAGCCGCATAGTCGCACACGCCGACGACCTTGCCGAGCCAGTCCTTCACCTCGCGCCATGACGGCAACTTTTCGAAATCCTCTGGCGACAGACTCACCGACGCCCACGCAATGAACCGCCCAAACTCTTCCTTACAAAACGACTTGGAACACGAAATCGCCGCCCGCCCTTCATTCGGAAACGGCAACATACTGCGATTCTCCTTACGCTTGATTCCGTAAAGAATCAAAATCGCATATGCGCCGATGCAGGTAAAGGCGTTCATAACTTAAGCTTTTTACTTCCACGGAATCCCCAATGAAATAATCTCATTCAGAAGCAGTATTTCTTTCAACGCGAATAATCATCTTCATGAATCTATTTTCACAATTAGCTTGAGCATTTATAATACACTTTGGAAATTTATTTTTCATTGATATAAAATTATGAAAACTCATTGCCCACATATACTTCTGTAACACTCGCTCCCGAATATTCGCCTCTTTCACGCTACCAGTACTTATGTCATTAAAATGTCCATATTCAATCAGCTTATCCTCAATCTTTTCTCCATGCATTTTCAATTTTTCTACATAATCAGGTTCATTCACCACAATCATTCCTGAATCAGCAGGAAAAAATCGTTTTAGAAGCATTACAATACTTTGCAATTGATTATCTGGCATCATCTCTGACACATGTAACTTGTATAAATAATTCAGAAAATGCACACCGTCAGCATCTTGAGCCAATAATTCACACTTCCAAACATGAGTAAAGTGTTCGAGGGAAACCAAAGGTGCATTATGAGATAAAAATTCTTGTTCTCCTTGTAAGATTTCTTGACCTTCCTCAAAACGATTCAATATCTCACGACAAAAAGATAAAATTTCTTCTGATACATAATGTCTCTTATACGCAAACTCTATAACTGATTCAGACAATATGATTCTTGGATATATAGCTGTCTCCTCTAATGTTACAACATCAATAATCCCTTGTCCAAAAACAATATCATTGTTAATGGCCAAATCTCCAATCGTTACCCCTCCACGTAAAAACAACCCGTATTTTGTTATAAAAGTGCGTTGTATTTCTGCAACCGTTGATAAAAAAGTTAACAATCGAATAAGCTCAACCGACTCGTCTTTAACCTCTACACACAAAAGAATATTATCAGAAAACATCTTAACAATAATATTCAAATCTGCACCATTCCGCAAAATCACAGATTTATTAACATTACCAATATGACTCTTTGTATCCTGTACCGCTGCATCAATGCGCTTAAAAAACTCAAAAACTTGATCAGAATGTTTTCTAAAAAAATCCTTGTACCCAAGGATATCCATATATGCAATATAATACCTCTTAATATCCTTATTATCTTCGCTCATCACGCCATTCACCATGCCAATCCCCTTGATATCATGAAACATATTCCTTAACCTTTTGTGCGGTTAAGTAAATAGGTTTATATGGGTGCTCTATATCATCCATGTTCTCAGACAGCAACTTCGGTAAATCTATAACGCCCAGTGAAACTGGCTCATCAAGGATATAGCAGAAATAGTCTCCTTCAGGATTTGGATACTCGCTTTGCATAATCCTTTCTTTCGTCGCGCGCGCGAGTTTCCAGTGCAACACCGGGAGGTTCTGCCTTGAGCGGTTGGCCTGTTGAGCGGGCTTCAGCCGGGGGTTGAAAAAATCAGGCGTTGGCTGTATGCTTTCTTGCAAAGCAAAAAAAAACGCAAGGAGGC
>JAZUMF010000035.1:0-28684 GCA_045603485.1 Kiritimatiellia bacterium
TTTCAAGTTCTGGGAATACAGAAAGTTCCCTGCAACGAACGAAGTCTTAAAACTCGACCTTGAAATGCTCGATTGGTGTCCGCCATACGGCAAGGGGCGTCACGACGATTTGCACATGGTTTTCGACGGATGGCGCAACCCCAAAGACTGGTATGATTTCCATGAACACCTTTCAATCAGCTTCCCGAATTGCGTTGATGGTTTCTATCGTCGGACGGCGGACATGACAAGCGGATTCCGCTACGACTATGCCGCTTCGACAAATGAGGTGTACAAGAACAAATTGGATTTCCGCTTTGCCCGCGTCATGAATGGCGTCACGAATCGCGTATGTTTGGCAAAAGACGAGTATCTTGTCTATCGAGTCAGAACGCAGACAAATGAACTTGGGCAAGTGACCCATGCGCACTACGGAAGAATCGGCGATGGCATAAGCCAGCAGATAGGGCTATCAATACGCTCTTGGTTCAACAAGAAAGACAACGACACGAATCTTGAAAACGCGCGGGCGTGGTAATTAGGTTTAATGTTGGATTTGAGTTAATAATGTTGAGGGTGCGTTGCCCTGGCCGAGTGGCGAGGGCGTGGCCCGAAACAAAACAACTAAATAGGAATAGTGACGATGAAAGAGATAAACCTTAAAGACAATTACACTTGACATAACAACCAAACCTTTCTATACTAACACAATAAATAGTCGGTATTACAAAATCTCTGAGACTCTGTGCCGCTGTGTTAAGATTAAAACTACCGCTCGCATTTTGTTCCGCACTATAATCTCATTTTCAAAATACAATTCACTACATTCTTAAGAACAACGATTATAAACCTACAAATGGGGTTATTATGCAAAGATGCGTGATTGTCTTTGCGGCTTTGTGTTAAAATATTTTCTAGCTCAATAGAAGAGTTTTCAAGGGCTATTGGTTAAATTTTGACATCGTCTTGCCATCTTCTGTCGTGGCGCCTTTTCCATCTATGACGGAGGCAAATGTCTTCAAGACGATTTTCAAATCGAGCCAAAGCGAGGCGTGGTCAACATACCAAATGTCTAGCTTGAAGCGTTCTTCCCAGGTAATAGCGTTGCGACCATTGATTTGAGCCCATCCTGTAATTCCAGGCTTAACTTCGTGGCGTCTGGACTGCTCTTTGCTGTAGTGAGGCAAATACTCAACAAGAAGGGGACGCGGCCCGACAATTGACATCTCCCCACGCAATACATTTATCATCTGCGGAAGCTCATCTAGGCTGGTTTTCCGCAAAAAACGGCCAAGGGGAGTGATGCGCTCTTCATCCTCACCATCACCATCGACCATCGTGCGAAGCTTTAGGATTGTAAAAACCTTACCGCCCTTCCCTGCTCTTTGCTGACGAAACAAGATGGGAGAGCCTAATTTAATCTTTACTGCAAATGAAGCAATCAAAAGCAAAGGCACCCAAATCGGGGCTGTAACAATTACGGTCGCCAAATCACAGACTCGCTTTATCAATTGATAAAATAGATTGATTAGGTTCATAATCTGGTAAGCTCTTTATTTTTTGCGGCAGATAAAAACGGCTCCGCCTACCAGTGAATAGATAATCGTCAAAAGCACCTCTGCCGCTGAAATCAGAGCGGCATAAGCGGCAGCCTCTGAATCGACAAACCCCATAGCGAGAATAAAAATCGTATACCCTAAATCGCGGAGGCCGAGCCCGAAAACCGACACTGGAATCATCTCAAGAAATGTCTTTATCGGGATAAATAAGAAAAAGACTCCAAGTGGCAGGGTAAGCCCAATGGACTTTGTTATCGCCCATACCGCCAAGATTAAATCGAATTGAAATATAAACGAAAGAGCCAATGCCGGGGAAATCACATTTCGCCGGGCTGCATAGCCACGCATTGCGTTACCTATTTGATCGGCAATCGCTGATGCTTTTTCACGAAGACGCTTAACTGGCAACAACCGCAAGCAAAACTGAAAAAAGCTGGCGTTGGCAAGAAAAACGGCAACGCTAAGAAGGGCTAAAATCGCTGCCGAGGACGGCAAATAAAACCACCATTGCCACTCCGTTACGAGGGGACGAGCAAGTAATGATGCAAAAAATCCGTAAATTGAAAGAGCAAAGAAACCGGTAATGCGGTCTGCTAAAATTGATGCTGCAACTCTAGCGTGGCATCCTGTCCTCGAGCCGATATCGGCAATTCGATAGGCATCTCCGCCGATTGTCGATGGAAGAAAGAGATTAAAAAACGAAGCCGTTATATAACTGGCCCATAGGGATGGAATTGGTTGATCAAGGTTGTCAGACCTCAAAAAGAGTCGCCACTTAAATGCACTTACAATGGTATTTACGACCATAAGGAAAAATGCCAATGCAAGCCATGCTGGAGAGGCATTCCTGAGCTTTCCTAAAATATCAGACAAATCGACCTTGGAATATAAAAGGCATATAAGGAGACCGCTTACTGCAATTTTGATAAATGTCTTTAAGTATTTACGCATCTGAATGCCTAATTATCCAAATTTCGTTTGCTAAAATTCTTTATAACCCTTGCTGGGACTCCTGCTACCAAGTCACCCTCGGCAACCGGTCTATTAACCAGGGCCGATGCGGCAATCAGGGCTCGATTGCCAACCTTTTGTGCCGAATCAAGGACTGTGACGCGGGCTCCGATCCAACAATCGTCACCGATAACCAAGGGCCCCTTTGTATTCATTCCATTTTGCTCGCAATATGGATGCGGATCTAAAGGGTCATACTCGCCGCCGCTCAAAATGTAAGTGTAGGCACCGACCATACAGCCTTTACCGATTGTAAGGCTGTTGTTGGAGTAAAGCGTAGAATTGGAAGATATATTTGCCTTCTCTAAAAGACGGATGTCGCCATTTTTGCAATAGAGCTTTGTAAAACGCCCTATGAAGACGCCATTATCGAGAGTTATGCCATGGTTATCATCGCCTTTGGCGTCAAGCATAACTCCATCATCTAAAACTACGCCATCTCCAAGGTCGATCTTCGCCGCATGACGGAAGGAAAGGTCTGTACCAAAGACAACCTTCCTACCGCACGAACGAAACATGCAAGGATAAAAAATCCGTCGGAATGCCATACCCAAAGCCCCTGGCACTTTAGAAAATAAAAGCACTAGAAGCTCATTGCGGAGAACACGCCAAAAGGAGATTTTACCATGCGTGACCGCACAATATTTGCGCCACGCGCTCTCCTTGCTATTTCTGATATCTTTGGCCTTGCATCCCATAGCGGCAACTTAAGTATAGCGCAAGATTTCATCAACGGTGGTATATCCGTCAAGAATATTACGGACACCATCCTCACGCATAGTACGCATACCGAGCTCGCGCGCACGCTCACGAATGATCAGGGTGGGCTTCTTCTCGTTAATCATCTCGCGGATCTGTGGAGAAACGCGAAGGTACTCAAAGATGCCCTTTCGGCCCTTGTAGCCGGTATTGTTGCAGGTCTGACAGCCGCGTCCGTAATAGAAGCTGCGATTGCCGACTTGATCGCGAGTCATTGAAAGGCGCTGCAATGTCTCATCGTCGGGCTGATATGGCGTCTTGCAGGAAGCGCAATTTGTACGGACAAGTCGCTGAGCCAAAACAGCCTCGAGAGTAGACGACACGAGATATGGAGCAACGCCCATATCGATAAGACGCGTCACTGCACCGGCCGCATCATTGGTATGGAGCGTGGAGAAAACCAAGTGACCGGTGAGCGATGCCTGAATGGCAATCTCGGCAGTCTCAAAGTCGCGAATTTCTCCAATCATCATTGTGTCGGGGTCCTGACGCAGGAAGGCGCGAAGAACGGCGGCAAAGGTATTACCGACGATCGGATTGATTGGCACCTGAATAATGCCGTCCATATCGTATTCAACAGGCTCTTCTGCGGTGAGGAGCTTTGAATCGGGCGTGTTGATCTTCTTCAGGCATGAATAAAGGGTCGTCGTCTTACCAGAACCTGTAGGGCCAGTAACGATAATGATACCGTTAGGCTTCTCAATATCGATAAGCATATCGTCGAGGATATCATCAGGAAGTCCGATATTATCAATATCAAGTGCGACAACATTACGGTCAAGAACACGAAGCACGACAGACTCGCCAAACTGAGTAGGCAAGCATGAAACACGAAGGTCGACCTGATGGCCCGCTACCGTCAAAGGAATACGACCGTCTTGAGGAATACGACGCTCTGAAATATTCAGATTGGCAAGAACCTTGACACGAGAAATAATAGGCACCGCGAGACGCTTTGGAGGAGGCTGCATTTCATAAAGAGCACCGTCAACGCGGTAACGGATACGAAACTCTTTTTCAAATGGCTCGAAGTGAATATCCGAAGCTCTGTCCTTGACGGCCTGATAAAGAACAAGGTTGACAAAGCGAATAACAGGCTCCGAACCCGCTTGCGCCTCGAGGTCCTTTTCGTCAATAGACCCTTCGGTCATCAATGACGGATCGGTAGTGACAACATCGTCGATATTAGAAAGCATATCCGACACTGTCGCACTGTCATCGCCGTACCAGTCGTTGACAAACTGCTCAATCTCATCCTTACGGGCAAGAACAAGACGGACATCCTTCGAAAGAACAAATGACAATTCGTCGGTGGCCGTTGGATCAATGACCGTATAGGTCGCCAAGGTAATCGAAGACTGCCCCACCTCAACAGGGACAATCATATGGGCGCGTGCAATTGCCGCAGGAATTGCATTACGGACATCCTGGCTTATCGATATATTGGCAAAGGAAATAATGTCGGTGCACATATATCCGGCCAACACTCCGAGCAAATCATCCTCGGTGATATAGCCGAGAGTTACAATCAATTCACGGATAGGCTTACCTGAATTATCATGCTCATCTTGAATCGAAAGCGCCTGCTCCTCATCAATAATTCCATTAACAAGAGCCAAATCCAAAATGGCATCAAAACGCAAGACCGGATCTTCTTTCAGAGTATCGTCAGCCATATCTATTCGTCTCCTCTCCTAGCGTCCGCCGCCCTGCATCTCTTTAAGCTTCTGCACAAGAGTGTCAGGATCCTTTGACTTGGTAATAAGATCGTCGTAGGAAATGACGCCGGCAGTGTAAAGATTCAGCAGGTGAGTATCAAGCGAAATCATTCCGAACTTAGAACCGGTCTGAATATCCGAATCAATCATAAAGGTCTTATTGTCACGGATACGCGAACGGATTGACGGAGTTGAGAACATAATCTCAAATGCAGCTACGCGACCGGGCTTATCGATACGCTTAAGCAGAAGCTGCGAAATTACGGCATTAAGACCAACCGAAAGCTGTGTACGAACCTGCGCCTGCTGCTCCGTTGGGAATGCGTCGACAATACGGTCAACCGTCGTAGATGCACCCGTGGTATGCAAAGTAGCGAAGACCAGGTGACCGGTTTCTGCAGCGGTAATAGCGGCCTGCATCGTCTCCAAATCACGCATTTCACCGATAAGGATAACATCGGGGTCCTGACGAAGGGCGCGACGGATAGCCTCGCTGAATGAAGGCACATCCGCACCGACTTCGCGCTGTGTGACAACACACTTCTTATGCTGATGGTAATATTCGATAGGATCCTCAACGGTAATCATATGGCAATCGCGCTCTTCATTGATAATGTTAAGCATCGATGCCAAGGTAGTTGACTTACCCGAACCGGTAGGGCCCGTCACAAGCACAAGACCGCGCGGCTTAAAGAGCAACTCGCGAACCTGCTCTGGAAGGCCGATCTGCTGGAGAGTCAAAAGCTTGTTGGGAATCTGGCGGAGAACCATACCTGTGTTGCCGCGCTCCTTGAAGACACTCACACGGAAACGCGCCTGATCGCTGAAGGCGTATGCAAAGTCGCTGCCGCCACGCTTGTTGACATCGTCCATCTGAGCCTCGGAAGAAATCGAGCGGGCAAGCTCCTCGGTCTCAGCCGGGGTAAGTGCAGGGCAATCGAGAGGTGTAAGCGAACCGTGAATGCGAAGCATCGGAGGTACATTGACGCGAATGTGTAAATCTGAAGCTCCCTCGTCAACACAAAGCTGGAGCAATTCGTTCATATCAATTGTCATTAGTTAGCATCTCCCATGGTTACACGCAATACCTCTTCAAGTGAAGTCATACCAGACGCGACTTTAAGCAGGCCGTCCTCGCGAAGAGAACGCATTCCCGCCTCGCGCGCAGCCGCACGAAGCTCAAGCGCAGGACGCTGCTCAAAGATCATGCGCTGAATCTCGTCTGACATCGTGAAAATTTCAAAGATACCCTTTCGTCCCTTGTAGCCGGTATTAGAACAAATACCGCAACCCTTGCCATGATACATCTTCATATGGGCGACATCTTTAGCTCCTAGCTCGCCAAGCATCTTAAGCTCACGCTCGGTAGGAATCTTCTCCTCCTTGCATTCCTTGCAAATGCTGCGCACAAGACGCTGAGCCATAACAGCGCGGACAGCCGAGGCGACAAGATAAGGCTTAACGCCAATATCAACAAGACGCGTAATAGCAGAGGGAGCGTCATTAGTGTGAAGGGTCGAGAAAACCAAGTGACCGGTGAGAGCCGCCTCCATAGCAATGTCGGCAGTCTCGCTATCACGAATTTCACCAATCATCACAATATTTGGTGCCTGACGCAAGATTGAACGCAACGCCGATGAAAAGTCAAGGCCGACATCGCGGTTCACCTGCACCTGATTTACACCCGTCATCTGATATTCGACAGGATCCTCAACGGTGATAATCTTACGGTTAGGCGTATTCATCTGACCCAAGCAAGCGTAAAGCGTAGTCGTTTTACCTGAACCGGTAGGACCGGTCACAAGCAAAACACCATCAGACAAGCCCAAAAGCTGCTCAAACTTCTGCTGGTCATCCGACAAGAAGCCAAGCTCAGGGAGACCGAGAGCGAGATTCTGCTTATCGAGAATACGCATGACGATAGATTCACCGTGATTGGTAGGAACTGAAGAAACACGAAGGTCCAAATCGCGTCCCTTTACATTAACCTGGATACGACCGTCCTGAGGAATACGCTTCTCGGAAATCTTCATACCGGCCTGAATCTTTACACGCTGAATAATTGCAGGCTGCAAACGCTTCGGCGGAGGATCCATATCCTGCAATGCGCCATCAATACGGTAGCGGATGCGGAAACGATTCTCCAGCGGCTCAAGGTGAATATCCGAAGCCCTACGCTTAAAGGCCTCCATAATGATAAGCGAAACAAGCTTGATAACAGGAGCATCAGAATCTGACGCGTCTGAAACGCCAAGCTGATCCTCAATTTCACTGCCGCGCGAAGAAATGTCGACATTCTTATCGTTAAGCTCACCAAGAAGCGAACCGATTGTCGTACCGCCTGGATAAAGAGTTTCAAGAGCCTTGGCGATATCCGCTCGAGAAGCAATAACACAAACTACATTGCACTTCAAAATAAAGCGAAGCCGGTCGACAACATCATAGTCAAGCGGATCCTTAACAGCTACAGTCAAAGTGTCGCCGTCCATAAGCAATGGCACCACGCCATATTTACGGGCATCGGCAACCGTAATAACAGAAGCCAAATCGGTATCCAATGCCTTCGCATCGATATTAACAAAATCCATACCGAATTGCGCGGCAAGCATAGAAAGGAGATTCTCCTCGGAAAGCGCGCCATCGGCAAGCAATTGGTCAATAACCGTAGACCCGTCAACAGCAAGATTGGCACTTGCGGCATCAATCTGCTCCTGACTTACCATCCCCTGCTCCTGCAAAAGCTGCAGGACATAATCATCATTAGAGGTCAAAAAAGCGCTCCTTCCTATATCACAACAAAAGTAACATCGTCTAATACACTCTCCAAATTATACCGAATCAATATGTTATTTGCAAGTTAAATACCTAGACTTTTTACAGTTTGATGAATGCAATATAAACGGAATGAAATTGAAATGAACAAATAAGAACGGATGAAGGGGCATGGCACCAATGCCGCATAGGTTCGCACAACCCGAACGAACCTACGCGATTAAGCCAAAGTGTAAGGTATCCAAGACCATGTTGTTATAAACATACAGCAACCTTAAACACGGGAAGTCTGCGATTACTTTTTTATGGGCCTGTCCCTTATGCAGATATATTATAAAAAAACCCCGCTTTTGACGGGGTTTTTTGTTTATTTTGCCGCCGGCGCAACTGACACATCTGCAGCGTCTGACGGTGGAAGTGCGTTTTCTAGGGCATTGAGCTTATCAAAGCCTGAAATCTCGCGGAAGCCGTCAAAGCGCGCAATTAAATCTTTTTGGCCTTGAATGATATCGGCGGCTTCGGGATCCTTGAGCTGCGGTAAGAGGTCATCAAGATATTTTGCTGCGGCAATCTTATCTCCATTGAGTGCGATTGCACGGGCTTTGCCGAATTGAGCTTGAACCCACATAGGATTGCCGGCGTCTCCGCTGACTGCCTCATACGCTGTGAGTGCTTCATCAAATTTACCTTCAGCTTCAAGAGAAGTTGCCAAGCCAAGACGAGCCTCGTTTACGAGTGCGTGCTTTTTATTTTCCTTGAGAAAAGCCTTGAATGCCTCTGAAGCCAAATCAAACTTCTCGTCGTCGTAATAGGCGCGAGCCAAACGAAGGCGTATCAGCGGAGCGTATTTCGATCCCCCGAACTTGCCATTGACTTCCTCAAGTCCAGCGACATCATTTGCAGATAGAAATGCGGCTGAAGCGGCGTCGGCACGCGAAGCCCTATAGTTCTTGAAGGTGAATGCTGCGATAATCACTACCACAACTATAGCCACCTGCAACAGAAAATCCTTTCCGTGCTCGCAAAACCATTCATAGACAGGAATTAGCTCCTCTGGAAGATTTTCGGGAACCGGCTTTACCGGTGTTCCATCAATTTTTTTCTCGCTCATGTTTAAAACCCTCAGTTAAAAGTTCTAGATATTATAGTAATTAATGGGTGATTTGTCCAAAAGAAATTTTCTTGTGTTGCCGACACCCGTTATTTTTTCTTTTTGCCTGCTTTCTTTTCGACTGCTTCACGCAAACTATCAATCATTGGCGAAGACGCCGACTCAATTGCCCTCTTGTTGTCCTTGACATGGATGCCGTTTACATCTGAGGTTATTTCAGTTCTGGAAAGGACATCTCTTGTTACTTGACGATAGATGTAAAATGACGAGGGCTTGCCTTTTATCTTCTCTATGGATGGTTTCTTTACTCTGACGATGTTACCAAGCTGAAGTGTGCGGCACATCCCGCCTGGTCGGTCGTCTGCCCGTAAAAACGCCAGTTCTTTGCCGTCTCGCGACCAATATACCAGTCGTAATGTACGCTCTACTGCCGGAGACAGGCTTGTATAATGGCTCGCTGTTGCAAGCTCAATTCCTGGCACGACATCAAAGATTATCATCTCAGATTCATAGCGTAGGCCGTTGCAGAATAAAAAGACTCTAAGTTGGTATCTTGCTACATCAAGCGGGTACCAATTTGAGAGGTTTATGGTGATTACCTCACCTTCATCTTTATCCAAGGCCAGATCGGTAACTATCGGATCGGACCGAAACGGCTTTAGATGAACCTTGTCTTGATTGACAATATCTATAACTATGCGGTTGTTTTTGTAGACTTCATAGTCATTGATGATTACCGGCGTTATGCCCATATTGACAAGTCGCAATGAAAGCTTAACCTCCTCACCTACGACATAGGATGAGTAATCGGTCTTTAATTTGAAGCTTACCGTCTGACCTATTGCCAAAAATGAAAATAATACCGCCAACGATGCTATCGCAAATTTACGCATCTCGTTTTCTCCACTAAGCAACGACAAACCGATGGTCTACAGCATCAAGAACGATATGCATAAAGAGCTGATGCGCTTCCTGAATGCGACCGCTGTCGGTGCCTTCAATGATGATTTCGATATCGGCTTTTCCGGAAAGGCGACCACCATCACGCCCCAACACGGCAATCGTTTTTAACTTCTTTGCTTTTGCTGCTTCAACTGCCCGCAGCAAATTTTCCGCATTTCCGCTTGTCGAGAACAAAACAAGCACATCGCCCTCTTTTCCAAGTCCTTCGACCTGACGGCTAAACACATTATCAAAGCCGTAATCATTGCCGATGCAGGTAAGCGCTGTTCCATCGGCGACAAGCGCGACAGCAGGGAGTGATATACGATTTGCGCGGAAGCGACCAATAGCCTCTTCTGCCATATGCATTGCCTCGGCGGCGCTACCGCCATTACCTGCCGTTAAAAGTTTGCCGCCGTCTTCAAAGGCTTTAACCAGCATATCTGCCGCATCGGAAACCTTTTCAATTTGTGCCTCTAGGGAATTCAACGCTGCATGAGAAGCTGCAAAGCACTCCTTCATCCAACCGATATTGTTTTCTCTTCCCATATCTTCTCTCCTTCTACTTTTCGATTGGCAATTTTTCCTCGACAAGAATATGCCGTAAATCAAAGTTAAAATCAAGTACCTTTAGACCATTCTTGGTTGCTATATCAATCATACGCTTAAAACGGTCCTCTGGCAAGGTGGCTGCGACTAAAATTGCCGTAGCCTCCTTCTCCTTTACAACCTTTTCAAGTTCATCAATGCCGCCGTATATGCTGTAATCGTTTATTACACGATGATATTTTACAGGATCATCATCAACAAGTCCAACGATGCAATAATTTCGGCACCCAAGCTGACTGCCCGATTGCATCAGGTCAAACATTGCGAAACGCTCGCCCGCCCCATAAACGACTAAACGCTCAGATTCTTTTTCGTTCATAATGCGCGAGGTTTCCCCGGTTATAAGTAGATTTCGTCCTGTTGAACGAAGTATACGCACACTAATTAAGAGCGGTAGTGCTATCAATAGAAAAACAACCGCGTGACGCCAAAAACCAGGATATCTGTCGAACGCCAGCGTAGAGATGGAATATGCTATAAGCCAACCTAAAATAATCGCCAATTGCAAAATTAAAAAATCTCTTACAAGAGCTCTTCCCCAAATTCTGTGATAAATTCTAAACGCCCACATCATTCCAAAGATTGCAGAAAAGAAAATGGGGAAAATCGTATAATACAATCGGGTTTCAATCCTTACATGCGGAATCATCGCTAAGTGACCAGCCAGCCACCATGCAAAAAATATGGCTCCGATATCGCATAGCACATACATAGGAACCAGCAGTCTCTGCGTTTTGGGACCGAATGACTTGCGAAGCACATTGCCTGTATACCATAACTCGACACGCGATAACTGACCGCCGACAATACCGAAAATGATAATTGCCCCAATTAAGATAATACCGGAGGTATGGTGTGACCTCACTGTAATAGCAATAGCCATAGAAACCATCACAATGGCTAAACCATAAAGGAAGCACGCAACGCGACGCTGCCCAAATCCCGAAGCGAGCAAACGATGGTGGAGATGCTCCATGTCCGGCGAGAAAACCTGCTTCAAGCCACCTGAGGATGTCATACTGGCCTTAAAGGTTCTGCGCCAAATGGCAAGGATTGTATCAAATATCGGCACACCGATTACTAAAAGAGGGACACCCAACGAAGCTACGAGAGCGGCTTTACCGCCTGCCGCTAAAGGAACAAGCGCAAGCACAAAACCTAAAAACATTGAACCGGTATCCCCGAGAAAAATCGAGGCCGGATTGAAATTAAAGCGCAAAAATCCGATACAAGCGCCTATAAGCGCTGCAAGCGGAAAGACCGCCTCATAATTTCCTCTGATTATCAAACAGATCGAAAGCCCTAAGGCACCAATCAACGCCAAGCCTGTTGCAAGCCCATCTAAACCATCAATTAAATTAAAAGCGTTAATAATACCGACAAACCAAATGACGGTAAAAAAGCAATTAACCGATTCGGGAACTTCAAAAGGCATAATCCCGCCGATTGAAATCCCCGTCGAATAAACAATGACGGCGACAATAATTTGCCCGATCAACTTAAAAACAGGCCTTAATTCAAAGATATCGTCCACTAAACCGATAAGTATCAAAATTGCAAGGGCTATGTAGATTAATGTGTATCCGTTGCGGCAAACCGGCAAATTGAAATCGATTCCTATCAAAAGCTCAAATATCAGGAGCGAAAGCACTACACCTAAAATCAATGCGATTCCGCCACCGCGAGGAATAGGCGTTTTGTTGATGCGGCGTGCAGAAGGCTTATCGACTATGCCAAAATAAATAAGCATCTTGGCAACTGGCGGCGTCAGCAATAGCACTATAAAAAGTGCAAGTAATGCTGCTACCGCAAGCTTGATAAGCATTGGAATCATTGTATACCTCCATCGTCTTTCTCATCCACAAAGAGCGACTCCCAAAACTCTGACAAAAATTCAACCGTTGCTTCCCTGCGCTCTTTAGAAATTGTGAAAGACTCCTCGTTGGAAATCGTCACCATTGCCCAACGGGTAATTCGCCTCTTAAAAGCCCTATCGCGTACCGAAATCAATATTCGTTTAAGATGCGAGGCGGCGCAGGTATCACGGCTCACAAAGAAATAGCCATGTCCTTGACGGGATGCCGATTGAGAACTGCGTGAGCGAATATCCATACAATGGACAGCCAACTTCTTTCCGTTATTCAGGACAAAATTCTCAATATGACCATTTTCAATTGATAGCCCCTGAGCTGGCAGACAGATCTCAGGGCGATGTATGCTTTGTCGCGATTTGCCATTCACAACAACGGTAATACGCCAGGCATCACCCACGGCGTCATAATAGTTACCCTTAAGGAAAATCGTATCCTTTGGAAGAATATTCTTCTCTCCCAACGAAATCCTATCCATCGAAGAATTACAACTCGGACACGCGTCAGGTGCCGACATGTAACTTTCAACCTCTGTAATCCTACCGCATTGTTCATTCTGACAATAGATCGGATACTTAATATTGAAGTTAGGAAGCGATGTCAGGCTTTCGCTCAAAAAGTCAGTACTCTCCTCTTGTGGCGCAGGGACTCTTTTAATGTGAATGAATGACAAAAAAATTAAAATCGGCAAAATGACAAGCACGGCAATGTGCTTTATTCGAAGGGAGGTATTTTCCATAGACGCATTCACCGAATCTTGCTTGGCTGGCAGCTTTTCACAAGAAGCAAAAAGACGGGAAACGACTCCGCCAAGCCAAATCATAATCAAAACTGCAACAAGGAATACCACAAAGCCGGAATAATCATGGTAAAAACCCGTTGCCGCAGCCTGCCCAAAGAATCTGGCAACCAACGCAATGGTAAATATTCGCGCAAGATTACCCAACATAGCAACAGGCACGGAAGACAAAAAGAGCAACCATTTACCGCGACGGCTATGTTGCGTCAAATAAGCATATGCCGCCATAAGCGCCATTAGTGCAAATATTGACCGCAAGCCACTGCAAGGGTCTGCAATATCAAGATTAAAACCCTCACCCGACAAGCAGTAAAGCCCCGTTCCCGAACGCTGTACCGGGATACCGAAGCCATTAAGCATGATTGACGCAATAACGGCAATTACAAACCGAAGTTTGATAGTGACAGCGTCAAGAAAACTCATCGGCACAGTAAAAAGCAAATATGCAACCGCAAACGCGACGGCATTAAGAAGCTTAAAGCCCCAAACGGCATAAAACAAAGCTCCCAGCAACGCAATTGCACCTATTTGCGTAATGCGGACCTGATCTCCCAGCGTTCCCAAAAGAAATAAAAAGATTGCCGGAACAGTCGCCAAAAGCCCAAGCCATGATGGATGCCCCAACGAAGCGGAAATCTCCTTACGCTTAATCCATAAAATAGCCAACGAAAAAACAGGAACAATCCAACCATGCGCCATATCCTCACGAGGCTCATTAAAGACAAACTCCGCAAGCCAAGAGAACAACCCACGGCACATAAATAAAAGCAAGACAAAAGAAATGGCAAAAGAAACCGCCTGCAAGCTTCTAAGTAATGGCAACGAATGCAAATAACTCAAAATGCGTTTCATCCTAAAAGCCCCCCTCTTCAGCCAAAATCAATGAACTTGTAAACGACGAAAAGAGAGAGAGCCGCAACAAAATATTGCGGACAAGTAAAAAAGAAGAGCACCTGTTAAAAATAACAGGCACAGCAGTTAATATTATTGATTCAGCTTGCATTCAAGTGACATTATATCAAAGATTATCGATAAAACTCAATATTTATGCAAAATGCACTAGTTTGTGGTATAATAGATATTTTGAATTCTTGAACATTTTACGATTGGGACAAAAAGGAATCCATCATGGCAGACAATAAAGAAAATCTCAAAATGGAAGCGATTGTTTCGCTTTGCAAACGCCGCGGCATAATCTTCCAAAGCTCCGAAATCTACGGAGGAATCAACGGCTTTTGGGACTATGGTCCTCTGGGCTGCGAGCTCAAGAAAAATGTCAAAGACTCTTGGTGGAAGCGCACAGTCCGCCTGCGCGAAGATGTTGAAGGGCTTGATGCAACAATCATTATGCACCCTGACATTTGGCGTGCATCTGGCCATGCTGCAGGTTTCGCAGACCCGATGGTTGACTGCAAAGAATGTCGCAAACGCTTCCGCGCCGACCAGCTCTGCGAAGAACAGGGCCTTGAGCTTATCAAGACTGACAATGGTTTCGCCCTGCCCGAAGGTGCAAAATGCACAGCCTGCGGATCAAAAGAACTGACAGAGCCGCGCGCCTTCAACCTTATGTTCAAAACCTATGTCGGCCCCGTTGAAGATGAAAATTCTGCTGCATATCTTCGCCCAGAGACTGCGCAAGCCATCTTCGCCCAGTTCTCAAATGTAATCTCAACCTCGCGCCAATCGGCACCTTTTGGAATTGCACAAGTCGGCAAGTCTTTCCGTAACGAGATTAACCCCCGCAACTTCACCTTCCGCTCACGCGAATTTGAGCAGATGGAGCTTGAATATTTCATCAAGCCCGATGAAGCCGTTGAGCTTATTTGCGGTCATGTCGCCCAATTAACCCCTGAGACCGATTTATCAGAGCCACAGGATGACTGGGGCTGGGAAATTTGGCATCGTTACTGGGTTGAGCAACGCCGCCAGTGGATTCACGATGTCGGATTGCCTCCAGAGTCACTCGTTGAATATTGGCAAAAGCCCGATGAGCTTGCTCACTATGCACGCGCCTGCGTTGACTTTGAGTATGCCTTCCCGTTTGGTGTACAAGAGCTCGAAGGCATTGCCGCCCGCTCCGACTTTGACCTTACACAGCATCAGAATCACAGCGGCAAGTCAATGGAGGTATTCGACGAGCAGCTCAAGAATGCCGTCGCTCAGCTCGACGATGAAGCCAAGGCGGCATTTAAAGCCAAAGTCATTGAGGATTGGACAAGCCGTGGCAAAGACGCCGACAAGGCGGCAATCTTTGTTGACCGTCTCTTTGAAGGCAAATATATCCCGCATGTCATTGAGCCTTCTGCAGGCGCAGACCGCATGACCTTAGCTCTCATCTGCAACGCCTACTGCGAAGAAGAAGTTCCAAATGACAAGGGCAAACAGGATATCCGCACAGTCCTTCGCTTCTCACCCCAGATTGCGCCTGTTAAGGTTGCCGTATTCCCGCTTGTCAAAAACAAGCCTGAGCTCTACGGCAAAGCACGCGAGATATTCAAAGAGCTCCGCCGCCATTGGAATTGCTTCTGGGACGAGAGCGGTGCAATCGGCCGCCGCTATCGCCGCCAAGACGAAATCGGCACGCCATTCTGCGTCACAGTCGACTTTGACACACTTGAGAATGGCACGGTCACAGTCCGCGACCGCGACACAATGGAGCAAGAGCGTTTTTCAATTGAAGACCTCATTAAAAAGCTCGCAGCCGCTATCGACTAAAAAGCGTCAAGGTAAACAAAAAAGCCGCAGAGAATTCTCTGCGGCTTTTTTTATATTCACCGTTTGCCTGATTAAACCAATAGCTCCAAGATGGCATAGAAGAGGGCTGGAATAAAGACCAGACTATCGATGACATCGAGCAATCCACCCATTCCAGGGAAAATTGATGCGCTGTCCTTGATATCCGCGGCACGCTTGAAGGTTGATTCAATAAGATCGCCGAAAACTCCTACAACTATCAATAATGCGGCAACTGCTATTGTCTTTACAAGCGATAAAGCGGGAGCTGCCCCGTCAAGTGCCCAGAAGATACCTTCGGGCCCCCATTGATAATGGTTTGCGCCAAGAGCTGCCAAAGCTGCAGCAAGGCAGCCGACGACAATTCCACCAACAAGCCCTTCCCAAGACTTTTTCGGCGATATAATTGGAGCCATCTTATGCGTGCCGATAGTCTTTGCACAGGTAAGCCCTACTGAAAATGCTCCTGTATCGCTCATCTTTATCACTAAGCACATAAAGAAAACTAGGAATACGCCAGAACGAGTCGTGGCGAATGGAGCTGTTGCTCCCCACTGCGCAAGCCTAAAGAAGAAGCCAAGTAAAAATGGCATATAGAGGATACCGAGAATAGTGGTGCCAGCAGCTTCAAACTTGCGCTTTTCGGATGAAGAAAACATTGTGGTCATAGCAATGGTAAAAATCATCACAAACAAGCACAGAGGCTCGGAAACTGGCAGCAGATGATGCAATGGTGCGGCATCTGCTCTGCATAAATATTCATGCGCTAGCCAAAGCGTACCGAGAGCAATTCCTGTCTTAGGCAAAACAGGGATTCCACCTTTTTTAGCCAAGGTATAAAACTCATACTGGCAAAGTGCAGAGAGCGCCAACAGCATAAAAAAGAGAAGAGGCCCACATGACAATGCGAGAAGTGAGCCAAAAAAGAGGCCTACCAAAATTCCTGCAATTATTCTCTTGATCAACATAACTATGGCTCCTTACTTATTGGTTGTATCCTCGGTAATCGCACCAAACTTGCGGGTTCTTTTTGCAAAATCCTTCAAGGCTGACAAAAATTCTTCCTCTGAAAAGTCTGGCCACAAAACTGGAGTCACATAGAGCTCGCTATATGCGGCCTCCCATAGAAGAAAGTTGCTAAGTCTAAATTCGCCGCTAGTACGAATTATCAAATCGGGATCTGGCACATCAGGCAAATAAAGGTATGAGCCAAACTTTTCTTCGGTAAGTGATTGCGGGTCTATATCTCCCCTAGCGGCATCCTCGGCAAGCTTCTTTGCGGCATCTAAAAGCTCTGCACGGCCGCCATAATTCAAGCAAACGATAAGCTGCCTTTCAAAGCCTTTGGTACTGGCTTCTACCTTTGAAATAAGCTTTTGAAGTGACTCTGAGAGTCCTTCCTTGCGGCCCATTACCCTAAACCGACATTTTGCCTCTATCAGCTCTTCTTCGCGATTTCGCAAAAAATTGCCTAGAAGCGACATCAGCCCGTCCACCTCGGCCTTTGGTCTTGACCAATTTTCGGTACTGAAGGCATAGACTGAAAGATATTGCACCTTATATTTTGCGCAATAATCAAGAACGCGAAGCAATGTCTCCGCACCTGCCTTATGGCCGCTTAAACGGATTGAGCCGCGTTTTTTGGCCCACCTGCCGTTGCCATCCATGATTATTGCGACATGGCGCGGTATATTATCAAGCTGCTCTTCCATTTTAATTCAAAGTGACAAGAGAAAGTTCGCTACCATCGTAAAAACCAAATGAAGGAGGATGGCCTCCCTTTGGTAGAGAAATCGAGCCTGGATTAAAGACCGTGATACCGTTATCAAGCTTCTTCAAGACAGGCAAATGGGTATGGCCGTGTACAAGTATAGTGCCTGATGGAATCGGAGGCAAATCAAATTCATTCCACAAATGACCATGAGTTAAAAAGAAGCGCTGCTTATCGGCCTGCAAAATTGAATAATCAGCCATTATTGGAAACTCAAGCAGCATCTGATCAACCTCTGAGTCGCAATTACCTCTGACAGCCATTATCTGCTTCTTACGGGCATTCAGCATATCAACGGCATCTGTGGGAGCATACGCCTGCGGCACCCCATTTCTTGGACCATGATATAAACAGTCGCCAAGAAGAACGAAAATATCCGGCTTTAACCGATCGGCAGCGACAAAGAACTTTTCAAGCTGCGGTGCAACTCCGTGAATATCCGAAAAAAAGCAAATTCTCATTTACCACCCTCTCCATTGTTAAAGATTGCTCTAAAATCGACATCTTCAGATGCAAGCGCATAAATTACCAAAGGCAAATGCTCTGTACGGGTTTCGTAATAACGGAAATAATCCCCATATGCCTCATCGCTTTCATCATCAGCAGGCTTACGCAAGCCAAGAAAGACCAAAGCTGAATTAGAGGACGCACGACAAATCGTATCTAAAGGCTTTTCCACAGTATTGGGAGGTATTACGACACACTCTGCTTCAACGCGAGAGTCTCTCACAAAAACCTCAAGCATTCTCTTGGCGTCATCAACCTTTTCTGGGCTTTCTGCCAAATGGCAGATACGCAACCTTGCTCTTTTCCATTTATCATCACGCATCAGAAGATATGCCAAAGAGAGCATAAAGGGAGCATTGCTGTTTCCTCCGCGCCACCAAATATCAATTACAGGAGTCTCTACCTGCGACAAGGCCGCGTTGTCATTATCTGATACTATGACAATATTGCATTGACGCTTGCATAATGACCTGACAAGACTACCGAAAGGTTTACCAGATTCCTCTTTGCGAGTCGGCCCCATCAGAACCGTATTGGGAATCAATGGCCCCCAGCCGTAGCTGCGAACAAGTTCTTTCATTCCAGACCAAGTTGTTTCTCCCGGCTGGATTCGCACCTGAGCCTCAATTCCTCTCTCATCAAGGACAGAGCGAATAGTGCTACGCATACTTTCGGCCCTGTCTATGCTCCACACATCCTCTGGAATAATCGAGGCGATAGTTACAAGGCTACGGTTATGTGATATTGCTCCAGCGACCTCAATAAGGTGCCACCTCTTAGTTGGAGCCCCCGCAAAGACCAAAAGAATGGGGCGCCAATTTCGCTCGTCGTTTGACCGCATTGAAAGCCTGCGAATTGCAAAACGCGATAGAGCCATCAAAAGTCCGAAACGCATATCTCCCCAACGAGCCTTCATTGCCCGCGCTTGCATTATCCAAAAAATCGCGGCGATAGCACCTATGGCGATAAAGGTACTCCCAGGGCTAATCATAAACATCATTATCAAACAGCCTGCAGCACCTAAAAAAGAAAGGGTAGAACGGACGCGGAAACTTGGCCGCCATGAAGGGTTCCCCATAAGTTCCTCCAAACCAGCCGACAGATTAAGAAGGCAATAGACCGTCAGGTTAAACATGGTAAGCAAGGTTGCGATAGCATTTATATTGCCGCAATAAACTACAACCGCCGCAATGATAAAGGTCAGCGCTGCGGCAAATCGGGGATCGTCATTGCTGCCGAAACCCCTTCCCAGAAAACGGGGAGTGGCACCGTCATGAGAAAGAGCCTGCAATACACGCGGAGCGGCAAGCATGCTTCCCAAGGCACTTGATAGGCACGCGGCCCAAATGCCGGCAATAACGGGAATTGTCCATCTTGAACATTTAGCCAAAAACATCTGATCCTCAAGCAGTGCACCACGCATCTGTATCGAATCACCGGCAAAGCCATCTAAAAATATGACAACGGAGGCATAAACCGCATAGCCAACCAAAATCGCGGCAATAGTGCCAAGTGGAATCGAGCGGCTGGGATTCTTCAGATCGCCCGACATACCGACACCCGAAAGGATTCCCGTCACCGCAGGAAAAAACACCGCTAAAACAGTCCAAAAGCCCAAGGACCTGCTTTCGACAATCGCCAAAGCCGCATCATTATTATTCAAGTCGCTTACAGGTATGACATTCTTCAATGTTGCCAAATCAGGCGCACCTCCAAGAAAGAAGGAAACCAGCGACAGCCCTATGGCAGCCATAATAAAATATTGCGCCTTCAACGCCAAATCCGCTGAAAAGACAGTCAATGCAAGGACAGCGACAAGCACAACAAGCGACACATGACGGACATCCCAGCCCTCTGCAAAAGGTATCGAATCGCAAAAGGCCTCCACAAAGCCCGTAGTGTAAAACGCGACGGCAATTGCCTGCGACAAAAAGAGCGGGATGCCGATAGCGGCGCCCGCCTCAATGCCAAAGGAGCGCGAAATCATAAAATACGCGCCCCCGCCCTTCACGCGCATATTGGTCGCAAGGGCTGAAATCGACAAGCCTGTAAGGAAAGTAATCGCAGTAGACGCGGTCAGGATAATAAGAGATTGCAAAAGACCGACATTGCCAAGTACCCAGCCGAAGCGTAAGTACATGACAACGCCAATAATGGTTAAAATACTTGGCGTAAAAACACCCTTAAAGGCACCAAAACCATATCCCTTATTTCCCATCGTCCTCCTACAACGCCACTGGAAGCGCCTTAGACTAGAACAATCGTAGACTCTCGGGCCGGGCCTATCGAGAGAATGCCAAGCTTAGCACCCGAAAGCTCCATCAAGCGATCGACATAGGCGCGAGCCTTAGGAGACAACTGCGAAATATCTGTGATATCCGAAGTCTTCTCCATCCACCCCTCCATTGTCTCGTAGATAGGCTTGCACCTGGCAAAATCAGAGACAGAGGCCGGGATGTCTTCAATACGCTCGCCGTCAAGCTCGTATGCAACGCAAATCTTGATCTCTGGAAACTCGTCCAAAACATCAAGCTTTGTCAATGCCCAATAGTCAACACCGTTTATCTGGCGCGCATAGCGGGCAATAACAGCGTCATACCAGCCGCAGCGGCGCGGGCGGCCAGTCACGGCACCAAACTCATGGCCGCGCTCGGCCAGTTTCTTGCCATTATCGTCAAAAAGCTCAGTTGGGAAAGGTCCCTCACCGACACGGGTTGTGTAAGCCTTGATACATGCAACGACGCAATCGACCGCACGAGGTGAAAGACCGGAACCGATGCAGGCACCGCCAGCGGTAGGATTCGAAGATGTCACAAACGGATAAGTGCCAAAGTCAATATCAAGCATTGTACCTTGAGCACCCTCAAGAAGAATTGACTTCTTTTCTTCCTGCGCCTTACGAAGGAATGGAATAGTGTCAATAATGTAAGGCGAGAGAAGCTCCTTAGCCTTGGCATAGATTGAAACAATCTCATCGGCATCAAGCTGATAGTCGGTAATTGTGCAGCCAGGGACCTCAAGCGCTTCACCCTCAATCTTCAAAAGGCGCAAACGGGCATTAGTCTCCTCAACCTGCTCGCGGACCTTGTCAAGAAAGTCCTTTGCAAGCATATCGCCGCAACGAAGACCAGTACGGGAAACTTTGGCCGCGTATGCAGGGCCGATACCTCTGCCCGTAGTACCAATCTTCTTTTCAGCTGGACGGGCAGCCTCATCGGCCTTATCAAGTGCGCGGTGCCACAGCATAACCATCTGAGTGCGGGTAGAAATAAACAAGCGCCCCTTAGCCTCAATGCCAGTCTTACGGAGAGCCTGAATCTCCTCAATCAAATCAAGAGGATTCATAACAACGCCGTTACCGATAACGCAAATTTTGCCATCGTGGAGAATACCCGACGGAACAAGACGGAGCACATGCTTCTCGCCCTCCGCAATAACGGTATGCCCCGCATTAGAGCCACCCTGATAACGGACGATAATATCTGCACGCGAAGTAAGGACATCGATAATCTTACCCTTACCTTCGTCACCCCACTGGGCACCAACAAGAACTGTATTAGACATAAAAAAGAAGTCCTTCCTTCTTAAAGGCACTAAAGAAACAATCAAATTACCGCATCGTCTTGAGTTGCGGGAAAAGGATTACATCGCGGATAACCTCCGTGCCAGTTAAAAGCATAACTAGGCGGTCAAAGCCAATGCCCAAGCCACCGGCTGGCGGCATACCATGCTCAAGGGCGCAAATAAAGTCCTCGTCAATCTTCTCAACATCGTCACCGGCTTGAATCTCAAAAGCCTTACGCTGCTCAAAAGGATTGTTCTGCTCCGTATACCCAGGGCAAAGCTCCTTACCAGCAACGACAAATTCAAAGACATTCGCACTCTTAGGATCATCCGGACAAGTCTTTGCCAAAGGCACAAACTCACGAGGCACACGCATAACAAATGTAGGCTGACGCAAAGTCTTCTCAATAAGCTTGTCATAAACCTCATGAGTCGTAAGAAGATGATTCCAATTAGGATCGACATCGCAACCCGCAGCCTTCGCACGCTCACGAGCGGCGGCATCATCCAAGTCAAACCAATCCTCACCCATACGCTCCTTGACGAGATCGGCATAGTTGACACGGCGATATGGAGGAGTAAAGTCCAAGACCTCGGCATTCTCGCCATATTCAACGGTCATCTTCCCAAGCACAGTCTTGCAAAGGTGCGGAATCAATCCCTCGATAATGCGAACCATCGACTCCACATCACCGTAGGCCTCATAGACCTCAAGGACGGTAAACTCAGGATTGTGCGTACGGTCGAGGCCCTCGTTGCGGAAGTCACGGTTAAGCTCAAAGACCTTGTCAAAGCCGCCGACAAGCAAACGCTTCAAATAAAGCTCAGGAGCGATACGCATATACATATCGCGGTCAAGAGCGTTGTAATGAGTAATAAAAGGCTTCGCCGCCGCACCGCCAGCCTGAGGCTGAATCATAGGAGTCTCAACCTCCTGAAAACCCAAATCCTCCAAATAGCGACGAGTCTCGCGCGTCATGGCAATGCGGATATTGAAACGCTCACGAACCTCAGGATTGGCAAAAAGATCCAAATAGCGCTTACGATAACGCTCCTCAGTATCAACAAGACCGTGGAACTTCTCAGGCGGCTGCAAAATCGCCTTTGAAAGAAGCGTCCAAGTCTCGACATGAATACTCTTCTCACCAGTGCGGGTTGTAAAAAGCTTACCAGTGACACCGATATGGTCGCCCATATCAAGCAATCCAAAAGCCTTAAAGGCATCCTCAGTCAAAGACTTCTTACCGACATAAAGCTGCATTCTGGCAGACCCATCGTAAATATCGGCAAAAACGCTCTTACCCATTGAACGAATAGAGGTAAGACGACCAGCGGCAGAAACCTCACGCCCCTCCTCAAAAGGATCACGAAGCTCCTTCAGACGCGCAGTACGATCAAATGCCTGACCAAATGGCTCATATCCCATAGCCTCAAGAGCCTGAAGATTCTTAATACGCTGCTCGCGATATTGATTCACAGAAGCCGAAGGCTCTGTATTCTGCAAAACTGGATTCGATTCGTTGTTATTCATCGCCATAATTCCAAAAATAAACAATTGATAATATTGTACCAATTCTACCCCACATCGTGCAAGTTAAAGTGCAATAAGAAACTACAAAGCCCCGCATAAGAATGGAACATCACCGACCACCTATCTTATTATGAAAAGAGAAGGCAAACCAGGTGACAATGAGGCCCACTCCGTACCGCCATAAGCTCCCAAATTAAGGCGATGCCCAGCTGGCATTGGCTCATCTAGCGTTCCAAAAGACGGTGCTCCCGCATCGATTCCAGGGCTCCCCCTTCCAATACCAGGCCGCGGACGAGTGGTCGACCATCCCCCTCCAAAATATCCAACCACATACCCCTTGGCAGAAAAGAGGTGATAATATCTATTATCGACAAATACAGGATCCTTTACAACAACACCATCGCCAATATGACTCTCTTGAGAAATAGAATATGAAACAGAATAGCCATTCCCAGATGATGTCTTATCCTCAATACCGCATACTTCATTACCCCATATAATTGAATTTAACACCTTTACGATTGCGGCCCCCCCTGCCGTTATGCCAGAATATGGGTTATCTACCAGAGTAACATTAACAATATCTGCAGTACCGCCCATCACCGCTATGGCTCCTCGCGTACTGCCGGCATTGTGCGCCATAAGAAGATTTGTCACAGCCAAATCACCTGCATTATTCAAAATTCCACCAAAGGCGTTATTGTTGTTATAAGTATTACCCCATGGAATATAATTATTATCACTCATCACACAACGGCGGATAACCGTTTTATGTGTACTATTTAGCACAACAGTACCGCCATTGCGGTAGCATAAATTGCCAAAGAACATTGAGTTGTCTATTGAGGCCTTTGTAGAGCTTATATAGATAGCCGAACCTGTAGCACTTGTACTCGGCGATTCTATAACCGCATTAGTCATAAATGCACCTTTATCAATGCTAATAGTGCCGCCGATGGCATAGATTGCTCCACCGCCTGCTCCCCAATTGACATTCAGCCTATTGCGGCTAAATAGAGTATTAGATATCGAAGAATTCACGCCATTCAAATACAAGCCAGCACCAAGCTGAGCGGCATTCCCGCTACCTGCATTATTTGAGACAACGCAATCAACCATAGTCAATGCACCATTTTGAGCATAGAGACCTATACCATAATTAGACTGCCAGCTCTGCCGATAAAGCCCATTTCTGATAATGCAATTTGTCAATGCAACATTACAAGCCTGCAAACGCAAAACACAACCATGCGTATTAGCCGCCGTAATCTCACCACCTTCAAACGCCACACCGTCAAAGGCGAATGTTGAATTATTACCGCGCAATATACGCCACTTCAAAGTTGATGACGAAGGTCTGCGAAGTACGGTTTCCTGGTCGGTGCGATTTCCTGGAGCCCCCACTCCCTCATAACCGCCAACAACCAGAAGCCCAGCCGCATTCGTTATAACATAATGCGAAATTTCATTATAGTTTTGTTGGTTAGCGGTATAAACGCCCTTCTTCATATATACTACATCGCCCTTGTAAAAACAAATATCAAGAGCGTCCTGAAGATTTCCGAAGGCATTATCCCAACTCGACCCATCCTTAATTCCAGCACCCTCAGGCGTAACATAACACGCAATCGGCTCTGTCGTCAAAGTTGTAAACGAAAATGATTGTGAAACGCTGCCTGCATCATTTTTACCGACAATCTCAATATGGTACAAAGTGTTAGGTGACAGATTCGGAATTTTCACATTAAATTGCCCGATGGCACTATCAACAAGCTCAACATGCTTACTCTCGCTGGCAGTATCCTCTCTATAATAAATCCTAATGTCTGTCGCAATACCGCCATTCTCAAGAAGTTCACCGTTGATCGTAGCATTATGGCGTGAAACATGTGAAACAAAAGCCTTCGCAAGCCTTGGGGGAGAGGCAGAATTAAACGACCTGACAGGATTTGACCATGAAATCTCACCATCTTGATTTTGACCAACCACACGGTAATATGTCACATTTCCACACGATTCAATTTGAGTTGTAAAATACTCCCATGTGCCAAATTCACCAAGCTCAAGCGAATTACTCCATGAATCAGTTGAAGCAACGCCCCTGTCAACATTATCCCAAACCAAAGTGACACTCGTCCTCTCATTCTCGTCATTATTGGCGACAACGCCACCGACAGTCGCGCTATCAGCCCCGATATCGGTAGCGGGAAGCGCATATACGGCAAAGCCATTTACAATGGCAGGTTCGCCAAGATAACTCTTCGATGCCACCTCTGTATTTGCATCATATCCAATGTTGGCGCGATTGCCATTAGGCTGAGGCTCCGCCGAAAAAAGCGACGCCCTCGTTCCATAGTCAATAGATGGACTCGTCCCTGCTGAATCGCGATTCCACCATCCGCCATCAAAAAATCCCCCCATATAATATCCAGCCATAGAACGGGGATGACAGTATCCATCTGAAGAAAAAAGCGGATCGGCAACGAGGTTATTTCCACCCAATGAAGCCATCGCTTCGTCGGTTACAGAATTATTGACCTCAATCGTACCACCGTTTTGCTTAACGCCATCACCATTTCCCCATATTATTGAACTATCAATAATGACCGTACCACCAATTACAGTAACGGCAGAACCGCCTGCTTCCGTCAATGTACAATTATAGAGCTTTGAATTGCCGCCGCTGGTAAAATGCGTTGCCCTTGAAGCGCCTCTCGCAAAAAGCACATTAGTCATAGACAAAGCCCCACTGGCGAACTGAAACGCTCCCGAAGCATAATCTCCATTGTATGGAGCGGTGGCAAGCGGATAAAACGAATTGGAAGGCTTTCCATCAACAAATACAGTTCGACAAACCGTGGCCTCCAACTTGCTACCGCTCATATAAATACAACCGCCCAAAGATGGTGTAGTGGCAGAAGCAAAAGCGTGGCAATTGCCTAAAAAATATGAATCGCTGATTTCAACCTTCGACAAACGGCTATCATCGGTAACATTTATTGCTGCGCCATAGTTACCATTTATAAGGAAATTTTCCTCAAAAGTGCAATTACGCACAAAAAGATCCGACGAAAAACAGGCTAATGCGCCACCACTGCCTCCCTGAGTAAGCTTATTGTAGTTTCGATAAAATTTAGTCCCCGCAAATGTTGCACTAATTCCATTGCCAAGATATACTCCACCGCCGTGATAGTGCATATAGCCCAATATATTATTACTCACAATAAGTCCGTCGACAAAATCCAAACTACCGCCCGTTGCATAAATACCACCGCCGTATGTAATAGATTGAGATACACCACCACCCGAAACAAAACAATTACGAACAATACAATTTGTCATTGCGGCAATACAATTTTCCAAACGCAAACCGCCGCCATGCCTTCCCTCGCCAAGATTACCAGCGGCAAAGGAAAGATTATTTATAGACAATGTCGCATTCTTTGCATAAAAAAGGCGCTTTTTATATGAAGAAAGGTTTAAAAGCTCGGATCTGCCGTCAACAACACCTGGAGTGCCAATTCCCCTATAACCACCCAAAATTGCAAGATTAGACTTATCGGCAATTGAACAGTGAGATTCCCCAGAAGCGAAGATACCATTTGTAAAGACACCCTCCTTCAAGTAGATGATATCACCCGAATCTGCAGCATCAACAGCGGCCTGCAAATTATCAAATGCATTCTCCCATGAAGAACCATCCTTGACACCTGCTCCCGACGGCGTTACATAAATCTCCGCTGCAGACAAGTAAAATGAACTAAAAACAATTGAAAACAAGAAAATAGTCAATCTGATAATCATACCTATAAACTCCATAAATAAGCCAAACAACAATATTCGGGTCTTCCTTAAAAAGTGTGGGTAAAACCAAGTTAGGTCGTAAAATCAAGTTTACATAAAAAACCTGGAACACGCATTCCGAGAAAGTCTTATATTTAACCTAATGCTAATAATTTATCCTTTATAAAAACGATTGTCAAATTTTTGCTTTGAAATTACCCCCCCCCCGTAAATTTTGTACATATATTATTACATTACAACATTTTATGAAGGTTTAATATTTTTTATATAAAAACACAAGACATCATTTGATGTCGCAAATGACGCAGTGTTATTATACACTTTAAGTGTCAGACAATTACACTTGACATAACAACAAAACCTCACTATACTAACACAACAAATAGTCGGTATCACAAAATCTCTGCGGCTCTGCGTTGATTTTCGGATTGAGTTTTTTTGACAGGATTGAACATGATTACGAAATGAATCTCTGCGTCTCTGTGACTCTGTGTTAAAATCAAAACTGCCACCGCATTTTGTTCCGCACCGTAATCTCATTTTTGAAATATCACCTCAATACATTCCTAAAACCAAACATTATAAACTCATCAAACCTCAAAATGAGATTATTGTGCGGAACAAATTTTACCCATTTCTTCTGCGGTCTCTGCGTTCTCTGCGGGAAAATTTTTAACTTATCCGTCATTAAATTGCAAAAGTTCTCCTTTTTGTGTACCTCGCCGAAGGCACAAAAAACTTAACCTAAAAACTACAAAAATTCTTCACTATTACCTATTACTTATTACCTATTCACTATTACCTATTTCTAAATTCCGCACTGTTCTACATCCGCAACCTTGGAGAAGGATATTGACAACTTTTAAGGGGACAGGCCTTACCACTTCATTCTGGGGCGTCTACAACTAGTGTAGCAGACAAGTTTCGTCGCACACCAAGAAACTTGTCAGAACAAATCGTGCTTGAAGATGCAAAAGCTGGCGCAGGAGCTCGCAGAATGGAAGGATTGCATGATCCAAGGTTCAAGGGATTTGAAAAATTGGAACATCATCATACTACGGCTGGCGGAGAATATATTGAGGTTCATTATGTTAAAAATCCAAAGTCAAGAGAATTGATGGATTTCAAATTCAAGGATAATCCTAATAAAACTCCACAGTTGTATAATATGTTGAATGACATGGGGCTATGAGCCTAATTTGACAATATCACCATAGTTTTTCCGCCTCATCACGGCGACGTTTTCTGCGTTCGCGGTGGTTATGGGTTATGTTGTTATTGTGTTATCTTGTTTGCCGCCCAAACAATACGCCATTTTTGGTATAATTTACGGCACACAGAAATGAAACGAATTCAACAACACCAATCGCGGCAAATTTGCCGCCGCATCGTGGCAACGCTTCTCGCGTTTGCGGCAATTCTGATGCCGCTTGCCGTCCGCGCTGAAAAGGCGAATGTCTTTTTCATACACGGCGCGAACGTAAGCGAACAGGATGGTCGCGTATGGGCGGCGGAAATGTTCAAGCGGCTGTGGCAGGCCGGGGCGAACATGGAGTTTCACCCTGTCGCGTGGGAGTCGGACATCGGGCCGTCGTACAATTACCAGGTCAACGTCTCAAACGCCTTTGTGACCGCTTCGCGCCT
>JAZUMF010000036.1:0-28418 GCA_045603485.1 Kiritimatiellia bacterium
TTAATATTTTTTATATAAAAACACAAGACATCATTTGATATCGCAAATGACGCAGTGTTATTATACACTTTAAGTGTCAGACTGTTACACTTGACATAACAATAAAACCTCGCTATACTAACACAACAAATAGTCGGTATCACAACTTCTCTGCTTTCTTTGCGGTAAAACCTTTTAAGGGGACAGTCCTTCTCAATTAAAACTGTAAAACTCGCAAACTGTCTTTACTGTCAAACTTGCCACCTGATAACCTTTAAGAACCAAGCTGCAATTTATATGCATTCTCTGCGATAAAATTTTATAAGGGGACAGGCCTTCCCAATTTCGTGTACTTTGCAAAAGGCACAAAAAAACTTAACCTAAAAACTACAAAAATTATTACCTATTACCTATTACTTATTACTTATTTACTAACTTTTCTGGGGACAGTCCTTTTCGTTTCATTACGGCTCTGTCTAAAATTAATATGCGGCAAATTATTTTGTTATACTTGTATCAAATCCAGTAAAAAGGAGGGCTCTACCCACACTTTTTAAGGAAGAGCCCCAAATTATAATTATTACTTTGGCTGCTGTATAACGGTTTTTTCAATCAATTCAGGTGCAACAAGAGTAATCTCCTTAACATCACAGAAGGCACTGTGATGGAGGACGCCTGGCATTATCCAAATGCGGCTTCTTGGATAAAGGCGGCGTTTACCCAAGCAGATTGTCTTCCACTCAAGATCGCCCTTGCGAGCCTGAATTGCCTGGTTTGCAACTTCCTGCCCACCCTTGACTTCTACACCATTCATAAACCATGGCTGATAGATGCCCATATATGCTGCAGCTGGATTACATTCAACAGAAGTGTCGATACGAACGGTTGCAAAGACATACCAATAGCCGGCATCTTCGGCTGGAAGCGTGTAGCCGATTTCCGCAAAACCAGGGTTCATCCAAACATTATCAACCTCTTCGCCAAGCTTTACCTTGAATTGTGCATACTCGGTACCATCGGCATCGCGCTCCTTTGTCATACGCTTGCCGCCTGTCAGGTCTTTTGCGCCTACATGAATAATAGTGCTACGACGAGGATACTCTGTTGGAGCCGGAGGATTTGCAAAGGACTTCTTAAAGCGTGCCTTAACTTGATGGAACACACGGCCTTCGCCGATTTCGCCATCCGCCTGACGGAAGAATTCTGATTGCAATGTTGCGTTCCATCCATCGTAAATTGCATCACGCGATGGAAGCTTGTACTTGAGGTGCTGGGCTGGCACAATCATATCATTATAGCGCCCCATTGCCATTTGCCACACGGCTATGCTTGCGCGACGCGCCATGACATGGCGATTGATGTCTCCACGAGTAACCCTAACGGCCTGCTCCATTGCTCTAAACATCTTTACACAATCATATGCGGTCAAATAGTGGGATGTATCACCTACATAACACCCATACCATGTCCAACGCTGGCGCAAGCGGGCATGTTCAAGAAGCCGGATATACTCCATAACATGAGGTGCGCCTTTTCCATAAGTAGCCTTGACATATTTTTCGATAAGTTTGTTTACATCCGCATCGGGATTCCAAAGTAGCTTAGCGTAAAGCCACATCTTCATCTCAGACAAATCACCGATTCGCGTCCACTGCATCTGGGTATAGAGACCCTTGACCCCGATGCGCTTGTAGTACTTCATCGTCTGCCCAAGAATGTAGTGATTGGGGAACGGGATAAGATAATCTTCAAAGTTTGCAAGATAATCCCAGATATATGTACCATTCTCTTTAGCAGCCAAACGCGAAATTGCTCCAAGAAGCGCGTCCGAGCGTTCGTTCAAATCAGCTGCCAGACCGTGGTTGCGCCAAAGCTCGGCAACACCTGCGCCGACATTCGGCTCGAAGGCAAAATCAGTACCGCTGGGGATTGTATCGTGGAAGCCGCCATAGCCTAAGAAGTTAAATCTTACATTGGGATACTTTTTACCAAGGCGCTTGCCGACCTCATTAGCTAGAACCGCACACTGCAAGGCGGGGTGACGCATACCATTTTTGTCGATATAGCGGTCAACTAGGGCAAGACATTTTTCACACTCGCAATATGTATATGAGTCGTCAATACCAAGTGAAAGCTCATAACGACCAGGCTGTTTTGCGAGATATGCGTCGATTTCTTCGCAAAGCTTAGTCAGCATCTCCTCGTTAGAAACACAAACCCAATGTAAGTTGCGCTTACCGGTATGACGGTTGTACGAATACCATTCAGGATGATCCTTGGCATACTTATTACGCGAAACCCAAGCTGTGCAAACCATCTGCCTGATGTCTGGACGATATGGCGAACCAAAAAGCGGGCGCCAACGAGAATCGCGCTCATTTGGATCTAAGCGCAAACGGAGCATATAATCAAAGTGGTGACGCTGAAGCTGTGCGCATGCTTCGCGCCAAAGCATATGCGGAGCATCTATACGCTCAAATCCCTCTGGAAGCGCAAGCCCCTTTACCGATGGTGTATAGGTATAATCATGTGCTGAGAAGACAACTCCGAAATGCTCAAGCAGTTCGCAGGCCGCATGCATCGCACCGCGAGGTCCGTCACCAGTAACCTCTAGGGTTTTCCTGTTCTTGACACGGATGCACAACTCCTGAGGACGGGTTGCCTTATACGGAGCTCCAACGAGAATCGTATTAAATCCAGAAACCGGGCGGTCAGTCACCATAAAACGGGCACCTGTCATCCTGCCGAGCGTATCAGACAATAGATTCGCCGCCGTGCGGAGCCCATTTGTTGCACCATCCTGCACAACAATGACCGCCTTCGCCTGCCCATTGGTCGCGAAAAGAAACTCGTGTGCGGCATTAACTGCAATTGGCATTGCAACAACAGCTGCGACTAATAATGCCAAGAATTTTTGTTGATTCACTTTCATTGTTCTTTCCTATTGTCCTTACCTGTTACTGAACTTAAAACTTTATTACTTCACTGTAAATCGACTTACCCTTACCGCCAAAGGCATTAGCGGGTGTAACAAAAAATCTGATGTTAGTCTTTGCAGGAATATTGCGGGCAGGAATCGTCGCCTTGGTATCAACCCAATGAGACCGCGCAAAGAAACCATTTGAGGGGTAGACATTCTTGGAAAAGCAAGACTGCCAACCGTTTGTTCCTTCCTTCTCAACTCCTACTATATAATGCGAGAGACGCCCTCCGCGTTTGCCATCCACGGCATTGGGGAAGCTCAAGGTTGTGGCGCAAGTGCGACCTGTTCCCGGTGCATTAGTATTCGATAGCGTGACAGTTATCTCAGCACTACCCTTAAAAGCCGGAGCCTTGCAATTCTTTGTACGATAATCAATCGAATATGGCTTAACAGCCTCGGGGCGATAATCAATTGGGATTGACCACTTAGGCGCCAGTTCCTCATGGTGGTAAAAATCTCGACGGCGCACATCAACACGGTCGTCATAAACCTCAACCAAAAGGCCTTGACGAACCGAGCCCTTAGAATAGTGCTGCCTTTCAATTCCGGGAGTCATATCAGGGTAATAAAGCGACCCTGTTCCAATTGAAACAAAACCATCCTGCCAAATTGTGCGTTCATCATTTATAAGATGATGCGAATGGCCTGAAAAAGCGATTACATTGGGATAATTCGTCAAGACCGACACCGAAGAGCCATTATCCTGCCCCCATGCCTTAACACCATGGCAAGTCAGCTTTGGATGAGGATGCTGGAAATAGAAAATCGGCTTATCGGTTGAAAGATTCAGGCTCTTCATATAATCAGCGAGCCCCTCAACCTCGCCACCCCATCCAATAATATTCCAATGAGAACCGACAAAGTCATATCCCTTTACATTTTTATAGAAATGCGAGGAATACTCCTCGTTGAAGAGACGCTTCCACATTGCCGGAAGATTTGTGTTAAAGGCCTCGGAGAAGAATAGCGCTCGAGCATTTGTCTGAAGCATACCCGACTCACCAGCCAATTTGGCGATTTCAGCCACATTGGTACCGCAATCAAAAACCTTGCGTTCAAATGCCTTTAGCCCCTTCAAAACAGGAGCCGCTTTAGCGGCAGGCACATTGTACATGACTGCATGATAAGCCTTATTTACCGCATTTGTAATATCCAAACGCACCTTGTCAATTGAATGTTTACCATTAGCGATGCCCCTAATCTTATTAGGCGCCAGACCATTGCATGAGCCGATGATATAATATGCTCCCTCATCATCATGATTGCCTGTGACAAAAAAGGGAACAACAGGCTCTCCATCTGAGCGCCTATTATCCTTAAAGACAGAAAACCAAACGCGAGCAAACTTCTCAAGCTCCATATTCATCGTCTGGTCGGTGATATCACCGGCAATTGCGACGACATCAACCTTCTCTTTATCATACCACTTCAATGTCTCGACAAAGACATTCTCAAAACCAGGCTCACACCTGATGTGAACATCACTCAAAACACCAATCTTAAGATTTGGCTCTTTTGCGCCAAATACCGGCATTAAAGAGATGCAGCCAGATAAAAATCCCAATAGACAAGCCATCAGAAAAGTAAACTTGAAGTTAAGCTTCATTCTTGTAAACTCCCAAAATGCAAAAATATCACGATATTTATCATACTAGCAAATTCCGTGCCAAAATAAAAGATACATATTTTTTGTCAATGCTGATTCTTTTAATCGGCAATTAGACAGAAGTTTAATACAAGTATTGGTCACCGTCACCTGAGATTTTTACCAGCGCAATTAGACATCTTACACTTGACATCGGCCGCGATATAAAAGTATTATGATATTATATGCTTCATTCACTAGAAAAAAATCTCGTTAACGAGAGAAAATTTTCAGGAGAGATCGCTTGCCTACCTCGCGTAATGTCTCTTGTTGAAACCGCTTGTATGGCAGATGCGGAATTTGCCGAAGGGATAGTAAATAGCATATATTTTGACACGCCGTCGCTAGCCGCATACAGCGAAAAGGCAAACGGAGACAACCTGAAGACAAAGGTTCGCGTTAGATGGTATGGCAACAACGAAGACTTATCCAACGATGTGCCCGTATTCATTGAAGTAAAAACCCGATTAGGCTCCGCCAGACGGAAATTTCGATATGATGCAATAGCTCCTCGCTCCATCATTTGCGAAGCGCCTTTTGAGGGTTGTTATTTGCAAGACTTCATATCATCACAGCTAAAACATTTGCAAATACCGATTTCCTGTGACTGGCATCCAGTGTGCCAAATATCATATAATAGACGCCGTTTTTTTGACCATCCTACTTCAAGTAGAATTTCCGTAGATTGGAATATAAGGGCTCCACGCTTTAATAGGACAATCTTTCCTTGGGGTGCACCGATTCTGCTTACAAGCATGGTTTGCGAATTTAAAAACCAGGGAGGAATTCCCCCTCTATGGGCTAAATCGCTCCAAGATGCCGGATTACGCTTTGGAAGCTTCTCAAAATATGGGGAATGCATGGAACGCTTTATAACAGGAAGGATTCATTAGTATGAACAACACTTCAAAAATTATGGAAATTTTGGACTCCAACTTGAGTCAGGTACGCGAACAGCTTGACCCAGGTCTTTTTATCTCGGCACTTCTAGCGGCACTAGCGGCAGCATTTGTGGCGTCGCTAATGTATCGTTTTTTCTACGAACGGCGGGGGACTGGCAGTCAGGTACATAGAGCATTTCCCCTTTTAGCAGTGTCGGTTACTACACTCTTTATCGGTGTTCAAATCTCTATTCCTCTCTCGCTCGGCTTACTTGGTTCTCTGTCAATCATCCGTTTTCGTACACCGATTAAGGAGCCAGAGGAGGTTGGATTCATTATGCTCGTAATTGCAGCGTCAATCTCAGCGGCAACCTTCAATTTTGCTTTTATTGTCTATATGTACATCGCAGCCTTTCTTGCCCTCATCATTATGCGCGGGACGGCATCGCTCCGCTGGCTGAAGCGTGACGGACTTCTTATTATGACCCTTCCCAAGGAATCGGCCATTGCCAAGTATAAGGAAATCGAAGCGTTCCTTGTAGACAAGACAACGCACCTAACGCTTGAAAGCACATCGACCCACTCAGGTGTTACCACTTATCAATTTGTATTTTCAGGCATAAAGGATGATGTTGCCACATTTGAAGGTGGCCTCTCTAAAATTGCAGACTTCACCCAAATAAACATCTTTTTAGATCGCCCGGGCGGCATTCGATAAAGAAGTAAAATGCTCACCCCTCTCATAAAAAAAATAAGACAGCTTAAAATCGGCAAATGTGCCATACTTTGGTTCATAATAATTGCCACTTTAGCCTTATTGTCAATATTTGGAGGTTTTTTAATCGACAAATCTTTTCAACTGCACAAAAAAATACAGCTAAAAATAAGTCATAGACTCATCGAAAAGCATCAAGTTATCTTTTTATCTACTTTGGACGATTCGGTCCCTATTGATGCGACAAACAACCAGCGAATAAGGCTCTATCAAATCCCATTGGTAAAGGGCAAATATGGCAATGGCAGAAGATTGAATCCCGAAAATAAAAATTACAATTTTCAACCAATTGGCGACCCTCGCATATACATAAGGCAATGCGGCACCTACTCTATGTGGATAAAACCACACGATATTACAAAAAAACAAATTCTGCTAAATGCTAACGGTAGTAATGGCGGATGCCGCCTATTTATAGAAAATAACAACTATGTCTTTGACTTCCCAAATAATTCCGAAATAAAACCGTCTTATATCCCCATACGGAATTCTACAAATAAATTTTCCCATGTAGCAGTTACCTTTAATCAAAATGAGATCTCTCTATATATGGACGGAGAGGTAATGGTTAACCATACAATAACAAACAGCACCATCATAACACCGCGACACTTCAACTTTTCAGCTGAATACTATCCATTTAACGGGATTTTGGATGATATTGCGATTTGGCAGTGCGCCCTATCGCAAAAAGAAATACAGAAAATTGCGACATCACGCAACGACTTAAAAACAACGCTAGAGCCCTTTTGGACTTTTGCCGAAAAAATCTCCCATTGGGGCTCAAATATTGTTCCATCAACATATAGAACCTTGAGCAGAGCCATGCCTCATTTTTATGGCACATCTCTATTAAAAAAAGATATCCCCACACTATCTTTACGAATGTCCGTAAAGGACGAACGGCATTTTAAAAATCATCACGAAAAATCTCTCAAGAATGGATATCGGACTAAAAAAGCCGCCAATTTCCGAAAAATTTATGCATTAATCAATAATGAGAAGGTAGAGTTTGAATTAGCACTTGACGATGTATACCATTTCCAAAATAGAAGCAAGCGACAGTCATTCCTTTTGAAGGATAAAAGCCAAAAGCTTCTTAATGGCAGTGGAATTGCGAGAATCTACCCACCTGAACTTCATTTGGCTTTGCATCCGGATGCACCAAAACCACTCCCCTTAAAATCTAATTTTATTAAACTCTACATAGATGACGGATTCAAAGGTATATATATCATTGAACCATTTGATAGAAGTGGAAGCGCATGGATGGCTTATGACGAAAGAAGCTTTTTAGTTCCAAAAACTTTATATCTTGATGGGGCGCCTTCCTACGAGGATATAGTGCGCCCACAAACCCCGCTTGAATACAATAGAGCAATAACGCTGCTGAATTCCGACTTGCAATTCCCATGGAGCAGGCAGGAAATCAAAGCAAGGGAACTGCAATGTTTGAGAGCGAGGCAGCAGCTTGGAATAAAAGATTTTAAGCCGTCTATTATGCCTATAAATGATATTCTTGGAGAAAATCGTGCAAGCCTTTATATTACTCAAAACCTAAAACTTCCTGAAGGAAACTTCAGCTGGGAAAGTTCAGCACCAGAGTTAATTACAAATTCGGGAATCGTAAATCGCCCCAAGGGACATATTCCAAAGTTTGTAACTATCCATTGTACAGCAGAAGATACTGGCATTACACAGGATTTCATCTTACGCGTGATGCCTATTGAGCAGCCAATAGACACATTATTCATTTACATAGGACGGCCGCTATCAAAAACTCAAAGGGCTGATTTCACTTGCCTTCGGATTCCCAAAAATGGAGGTACGCCAGAGTGGAATATTGGTCTCGGCAGTGAAAATTCAGGTGTAAAGCAGCGGGGAAACACAAGCTATATAAAAGGAAAACGCCGTTCTCTGTTGCTGAAATTTGACACTCCTGTTGATTGGTTTGGCTTAAATACCCCTGCACGACATATAATCTTATATTCTGGCTACAGCGACGCAACTCGACTTCGCAATAAAATAGCGTTTGACGCATTTTATGCCAGTTTCAACAATGAAGGATTGGTTCCAAGGATTTCGTTTACCGAAGTTTTCATAAATAACGAATATTTCGGCTTATATGAAACAAGCCAAAGAGTTAAGGATTTTAGCGATCCTGAAACACTCCTCTATAAAGCAAGGGCAAGGGATTTAAGACTTTGGCAATCGTCATCAACCGAGATGCTTGAGTGTGTGAGCGAGCATTCAAAAACATCAACTGAGCCCTACAAGCCGATATCAGACCTCTTTACATTTGTTGCAACGGCATCCGGCAAAGAATTCGCCGAAAAGGCTCCAGTGTTGCTCAATATTCCAAATATTCTTTCATACTTTTTAATACTAAACCTTAGCGAAAATTATGACGGTGTAGTTAACAATCAGTATATTGCCTATAATCCAAGAACTAAAAAATGGGAGCTTATACCTTGGGATTACGACAAATCATTCTCACCACCATTAAGGGGAAGACTTTTAACAAATTATTTATTCAATCGCTGCATTACATTACCGAATGCAAATCTGTTTCTTTGCAAAAAATGGACATCACTACGACAAGGTCCCCTCTCCGATTCTGCCATCGCCGCTAAAATTGATGAAGACATTTCTCTTATATATCCCTACTTGACAAATGAGCACATCTGGCTGTATTCTAGTCAAGTTGATTCTGCGGATGAATTCCTCACTGACGAGTTTAAGAAATTAAAAGATACCATACAACAATCCCTATTAAAAATGGATATGCGATACTTGAATAAAACAACCGACTTACCATCACCAGCACAATGAACGGCAAAAAATGAATACTTTAACCAACAAACTTAAGCTTTCCCGCCCACTTGCAATCTTTGATATTGAATCGACTGGCCTGAATCCATGGTCCGACCATATCATTGAACTCGCTATCGTCCGAGTTGAAGTCACGGGCAGGCAATCTGAATATACATTTCTTGTAAAACCTCCGATATCAATTCCAAAAGAGACAACCATGATTCATGGGATAACTGACGAGGATGTGGCAGATTGTCCATCCTTTGCCGGTATTGTCGATGAGGTTGACAACATTTTAGCCGGTTGCGATTTGGCGGGATATAATGTTCTTCACTTTGACATTCCACTTCTTGAAGAGGAATTCAAGCGTTGCGGACGCGATCTTCTCGTCAATGAAAGACATGTCCTTGATGCGCAAAAAATATACCATAAAAAAGAACCGCGCAATCTTTCCGCGGCCTTGAGGTTTTTCTGCGGCAAAGAACATATAGACGCCCATGGGGCAAAATCTGACGCCCTAGCGACATTGGATGTTATTTGTGGCGAATTTGAGAAATATGATGATCTTCCTAAGTCAATTGAAGAAATTGAACGGGAATTCAACGATATTGACCCTGACAATATCGATCGGGCTGGACGCTTCAAATGGGAAAATGGAGAGGCTGTTGTAAATTTTGGAAAGAAGAAGGGCGTTCCTCTTCGCGAGCTCTATGCTGAAAAAGGGCAAGCCTTTTTGAAATGGATGTTAAAGGCAAATTTCCCCTCTGAAACGCATGAGATTGTCCGAAAGGCTATGAATGGGGTCTTTCCCGAGCGCAAACAATAATGAAAAGGGAACAAAATGGATAGCTCCAATAAGTTTGCAATCATTATCCCGGCCCTAAATCCCCCATTAAGGCTGGTTGATTATGTTAAAGAATTGCGAACCTTATTGAAATATCCGATTATCCTTGTAGACGATGGCAGCCGTCAAGAGGAAAAACCAATTTTTGAAGAATGTAAAAAAAGCGCATCAGATGTCACCATACTCACACACGATATCAATCGAGGAAAAGGACGAGCCTTAAAGACGGCGTTCTCGTATCTTTTGGACAAATACCCAGATATCAAAGGATGCATAACCTGCGACAGCGACGGACAGCATCGTGCAGTAGATGTGGTAAAATGCTTTGCAGCTTTAGAACAAAATCCAGAGGCCTTGGTACTTGGTTGCCGTACCTTTAACTTGGAGCATGTGCCATGGAGAAGCCGCTTTGGCAATCAGACAATGAACAAGCTCTTTCGCATTTTTACAAAGCAAGACTTTCAGGACACGCAAACAGGTCTCAGAGCAATTCCAACATCGTTTATGCGTGAGTTAATTGATTGTCCTGGCGAACGATTTGAATATGAAACTTATATGCTCCTGATGATTAAGAATCGCCCATTAGTGCAAGTTCCAATAGAAACTATCTATTTAGACGGCAATTCAGAATCACACTTCAATCCGATAAAGGATTCAATTAAGATTTCGGCAATTATTATTCGTTACGGACTTGCAAAATTCTTTAAATTCGTTGCCGTCTCGCTTCTGTCGTTTGGTGTCGACATAGCTGTTTTCTCATTGTTGTATTACATTGTCTTTTCAGGTGAAACACAGGGGCGTCTGCTGCTGTCGGTTGTCATAGCACGAATAATTTCACTTTGCTTCAACTATCTTTGCAATCGCAATTATGTATTCAAAAATAAAAATGGCGGAGTCGCAGATATCTCTACATTTTTAAGATACCTTTCACTTGCAATGGTAATTATGGGAGCCTCATATCTTCTAACAAAAGGAACCGCTCTTCTAATAAAAAATTCAGAATGCGCCGTATCTTTTATCAAAATCGCTGTTGACTTAATCTTGTTCATTTTAAGTTACACAGTACAGAAAAGGCTTATCTTTATACATAAAGACTAATTTTATGATATAATAGATGCTAGATTTCACTATTCATTGCAATTTTTACTATGCCATTTGACTTTCAATCAACGAAGATTCCTGATGTCATCATCGTAACCCCAAAGGTTTTCGGTGATGCCCGCGGTTATTTTTGTGAGACTTACCATAAAGAGGCCTTTAATGAAGCCGGCATTTTTGCAGACTTTGTTCAGGACAACCATTCTTATTCTCAAAAACATGTCCTTCGCGGGCTCCACTGGCAGGCGGCACCTCACACTCAAGGCAAATTGGTATCTGCAATAAACGGAACAATTTGGGATGTTGCCGTAGACATTCGTCAAAATTCCAGTACATACGGTCAATGGGTCGGAGTTGAGCTTTCAGGCGACAATAAAAAGATGCTGTGGATTCCAGAGGGTTTTGCCCATGGCTTTGTCGTTCTCAGCGATGAAGTTCACCTCATCTACAAATGCACAGACTTTTATAACCCTCAATCTGAAAGGTCTTGCATTTGGAATGACCTGGATTTGAAAATTGATTGGCCGATAAATTTCCAACCGACAATTTCTGACAAAGACTCCAAAGCCCCACTTTTTTCTTCAATCCAACCATTGTAAGGTATAACTATGAAATACTTCGCAAACATGACTGTAGTTGCACTTTTCGGTTTAACCGCACTTCTTTGTGGCTGTGATGGCGGTGGCGATAGTGGCAGTTCATTTGATATAGGCAGCAATGATCCGAATGTCATCGTCTGTATTGGTGACTCAATAACTCAAGGTTATGCCTGTGAAGGTGCGCCATACCCCTCTTATCTGGCGGCTCTGACGGGGAAAAGCGTAAGGAATGGTGGAATTGCTGGAGCGCAGATGCACGATGGTATCAATTCAGCACAAGCGGCATTAGGTGTAAAGCCAGGATATATGTGCATAATGTATGGATCAAATGACGCAATCAGAGAACGCGATATTGAAGAGGTTGTCAGCTCACTTACGACAATAATTGAATTATGCCGTGCTAACCAGACAATCCCCATCGTAGCCCTCCCCCCTCCGCAAACTGGAGAACATGCCATCTTTAACGGCAAACTGGATAGAATTAACGAGGCTATCAAAAACACCTGCGACAGCTTAGGAGTTAAGTGCGTAGATGTCAATCGCGCCTTCGGAGACACTCCCGAAATTTATCAGACTTCAGATGGACTCCACCCGAATGCTGAAGGTTCCCAGATTATCGCACAGCAGTTTGCAAGGTGCTTCTAGCTGACAAAATTTTCCATTGGCATTTGTACCGAGCGTAATACTATGAAAAAGCTGCTTATACTTGGAGCCAATGGACAACTTGGACAGGACTGCAAAAAGCTTTTCCAAAATGACTATGATGTTGTGGCGCTGGATTTGCCCGACATAGACATCACCAGTGCGGATTCGCTCGCCTCTATCATAAAAAAAGTTAAACCTGAGATTGTTGTCAACTGTGCGGCTTGGACCGCAGTTGACAAGGCTGAAGACAACGAAGAACTTTGCCGAAGAATCAACTCTGATGGTCCCAAAAACATAATCAATGCACTTAATGGCACAAATGCCATACTTGTTCACATTTCAACCGACTATGTTTTTGACGGCACAAAGCCACTTTTTTCTGCTTACACTGAAGACGATGAAACAAACCCTGTGAGCGTCTATGGGCGCACCAAACGCGAAGGTGAATTACCCGTTCTAGCATACAAAAATGGCGCGGTCCTTCGCACAGCATGGCTCTACGGCGAATCGGGGAATAATTTCCTCCGCACGATGCTGAAGCTCTCAATGCATGATCGTCCAATACGCGTGGTAGCAGATCAATGGGGCTCTCCAACCTCATCTGCCTCACTGGCAAAACAGATTGGCACCTTACTTCAGAGCTTTACACCGGGGCTCTATCACGCCACATCGCAAGGCTATTGCAATTGGTATCAGTTGACGATACGCTTCTTTGAGGCCGCAGGAATTAAACATGAAGTAATCCCCATAACTACGGCAGAATATCCTACGCCCGCAAAGCGGCCCACCAACTCAATTTTAGAAAATAAAAATTTTCAAAGATTGGGAATTGATGTAATGCCAAACTGGGAAGATGAAGTAGATGCCTTTGCAAAACGCGTGGCACCGCTCTGGCGAAAAGAATTAGAGGCGTAAAACCGTCATTCCGCCATCAACATTGATGACTTGACCTGTGGAATATCCAAAAGCACCAGAGGCAAGCGACGCAATGACAGCCCCGACATCATCTGGTTCACCCCATCTGTTTTGAAGTGTCAAACCATCTGCGATAAGCTTATCATACTTGGCTGTCACGCAAGCCGTCATATCGGAGTGCACAACACCAGGCCGCACTTCGTAGGCCATAATACCAAACTCGGCAAGGCGACAAGCCCAAAGCTTTGTCGCCATAGCGACACCCGCTTTTGAAATGCAATATTCGCCGCGAGAAATACTTGCATAATCCGCTGAAACGGATCCGGTATTTATAATACAGCGAAAGCGATTAGACTTGCCCTTGGCAACCATACGGCGAGCGACTGCCTGAGTAAGAAAGAATGGCCCCTCAAGATTAATCGCCATCACTCGGGCAAAGCTCTCCTGTGTCATTTCAAGGATATCAGACCGCACCTCGGGAGCTACTCCTGCATTATTGACAAGGACATCTGGAACGCCGAAAGCCTCCTCAACCCTTGAAAGCATAGCCTCGCGCTCATCGGCAGATGAAATATCGCACGAAAAATATTCCGCAACGGCGCCCTCGGCTCGAATAAGCGACATGGCGTCCGCAACCTTGTTTGGAGCACTGCGACCGCACACGGCGACATAAAAGCCCTGCCTCGCAAGAGCAATTGAAATGCCAAGCCCAATACCTCGTGCACCACCCGTCACAAGTGCGACACCGCAATTAGACCTGCCATTATCCATAAAATCTCCTACTTAGACATCAGATATTCATTAATCGCAGCTGCGGCACGCCTGCCCTCACCCATAGCGAGAATAACCGTTGCTGCGCCAAGGACGATATCTCCACCGGCATAGATGCCATCGATAGAGGTCTTTCCATTCTCGTCGACGATTATATTGCCGCGCTTATTGACGGCAAGGCCTTCGGTAGAACGGGAAATCAAAGGATTGGAGCCGTTACCGATAGCGACAATAACAGTATCGACATCAAAGGTGAAGGCGCTATAAGGAATTTCAACCGGACTGCGGCGCCCCGAAGCATCAGGCTCGCCTAACTCAAAACGGACACACTTGATAGCACGCACGCATCCGTTCTCGTTGCCGATAATCTCAACGGCATTCTCAAGCATATGGAAGATAACGCCCTCCTCCTTGGCATGATGCACCTCCTCAATACGAGCGGGCATCTCCTTCTCGGTGCGGCGATAAATCAGATGCACTTCTTCAGCGCCGAGGCGTAGAGCCATACGAGCGGCATCCATAGCAACATTGCCACCACCAAGGACGGCAACCTTCTTTGAGATGACGGCGGGAGTATGAGAATGCTCCTTGTCATATGCCTTCATCAAATTTGCACGGGTCAAATATTCATTGGCAGAATAGACACCGACCAAATTCTCGCCGGGAATACCCATAAATTTCGGTAGGCCCGCACCGGTGCCAATAAAGACAGCATCAAAGCCATCCTTCTCTATGAAATCAGAAATCTTGCGTGTACGGCCGACTACAAAATTAGTCTCAAGCTTGACTCCCATAGCCTTAAGGCCGTCAATCTCATTCTGCACAATTGATTTAGGGAGACGGAACTCGGGAATTCCATAGACCAAAACACCGCCTGGCTTATGAAACGCCTCGAAAATCGTAACATCGTGGCCAGCGCGGCGCAAATCCGCGGCGGCGGTAATACCTGACGGGCCGGAACCGACGACGGCAACCTTCTTACCGGTCTCAGCCATAACCTCCGCCGGCTTTTGCTTGCCGCTCTCACGCTGCAGATCTGCCAAAAAACGCTCAACACGGCCAATGGCGACAGACTTGTTCACATCCTTAAGAGCCTTACCTAAAGTGCAATTCTTTTGGCATTGACTCTCCTGAGGACACACGCGGCCACAAACTGCCGGAAGAAGTGAGCTGTTTCTGATAATTGCAATAGCCTCATCAAATTCACCGTTAGCGGTCTTCTCAAGGAATTCGGGGATATGCACACCCACAGGGCAACCGGCCATGCACGGAGCATTCTTGCATTGCAGGCAACGACTTGCCTCCAAGCGGGCCTGTTCCTCTGAATAACCCAATGCAACCTCAAGCATATTATTGCGGCGCACCTCTGGACTCTGGCTCGGCATCTCCTGAGCTGGAATAGCCATTTTTTCTTTTGGAGTCATAATCTTGTCACCTCAACGCTACTTATTATTTTCAGCGGCGGCCAGACGGTCAGCAGCCTTTTGAAGATTGCAGCTATGCTTTTCAAGTACAGACTGCTCTTGTGGGACAAAAGCCTTAAGACGCTTAATCATATTATCAAAGTCAACCTTATGAGCGTCAAATTCCGGACCGTCAACACAGACAAACTTCGTCTCTCCGCCAACGGTCACGCGGCAGCCACCGCACATTCCCGTTCCGTCAATCATAATGGTATTCAGAGAAACGATTGTCGGAATACCAAAAGGACGCGTGGTCTCGCCACAGAACTTCATCATAATCGGCGGCCCGATGGCTATAACACGATTAGGGGGCGCAGAAGACTCGCACATCTCCTTAAGCGGAACCGTCACAAGTCCCTGACGGCCATACGAGCCATCGTCAGTCACAACGACGACCTCATCAGCAAGCGCACGCATCTCATCCTCAAGAATAATAAGCTTCTTGTTGCGGTATCCTAAAATGACAGTAACCTTATTGCCGGCCTTCTTTAACGCCTCAACGATGGGGAAAAGAGGCGCTGTTCCAAATCCGCCGCCGACACAAACCACATGGCCGAAATTCTCAATTTCCGAGGGGTTGCCCAACGGGCCAAGAACTGCAGGCAAAGACTCGCCGACCTCTTTTGTTGCAAGGAGCTTTGTTGAATAACCCACGGGCTGAAATGCGATAGTAATTGTCCCGGCCTTAGGGTCGGCATCTGCGATCGTAAGGGGAATACGCTCTCCCCATTCGGCATCGACCTGTAAAATTATAAACTGCCCTGGCAAGCGGCTCTCTGCGATAAGAGGAGCCTCAATCTTCATCATATATACCAACTCGGAGAGTTGCTTTTTCTCAACAATTCGGTTCATTGGCGACCCCCATTATTCAACACAGCCCCCCGACGCAAGGCGTGGGAGGCTAAATTCAGATTGGTGGGCCTGGAAGGACTCGAACCTTCGACCAAGGGATTATGAGTCCCCTGCTCTGACCAACTGAGCTACAGGCCCGAAAGATATTTATATGCTATATATAATACTAATTTTTCACCTATTCTGTCAATTACGAAAAAAATGGAGCAAGTGCAATATCAAAATCCTCAAAGGTTTTAGCGGTGCGTAACCGTTTCCAGATATAATCACCGTCAGTCACCCCATCCTTGAAATAACTCCAAAATTCCTTTATGCGCCCTAGAAATGGCGATGGTCCGCAAGATTCAGCCTTTGAGCATTCGGAATACTCTTTCACGAAGGCGACAAGTTCCTTACGGGCATCACCGACGAGAGTTCCGCGAATGCGGCAAGGCAAGGCAGGATCGCGAACAGCTCCGCGCCCTATCATCCACGCGGAGACCTTCGGGAAGCGCACCTGTAATTTAGCCAAATCTTCCTCTGTAAAGATATCGCCATTGTAAACGACCGGCATTTTGGCAATATCCAAACATTGCGAAAATGTCTCTAAATCGACAGTACCTTCATACATCTGCTTTGCGGTTCTTGCATGGATTGTAAGAGCCGCCAATGGATAATTGTTAAGCATCTCAAGTCGCTTCAGAAGGAGATCGGGCGCATCTATACCCAGACGCACCTTTAAAGACAAGCCGTCTCCCATTATTTCACAGCCGGCATCCAGCATCGCCCTCACTGCAAACTCGTCCTTCATCAAGCCCGAGCCTCTTCCCCGCTTAACAATCATAGGCCAAGGACATCCCGCGTTCAAATCGCATCGATTATATCCCAAATCTCTAAGCGCCTTGAGCAATACCTTGAAATCCGCCGGAGATTTTCCTATTATCTGAGGAACAAGAGGAAGACAATCATTCGCCTCCGGCATAACATCCTTCAGATGCGTTGCCTTGATACGATTGCCCGCCAAAGTTGTCAAAAACGGAGAATAAGCCTCGTCAAAACCAGGGAAATGCTTTGCAATGCAACGACGGAATGTCAGTTGCGTGACACCCCTCAAAGGCGCCAATATCAATTTAGGTGCAGTAGTCACGGGTCTAATTTTATTTCACGCCTTACATAAGTTGGAATATCAAGGTCTTGACCATCGTAAATCGTAGCATTAACGCTGCGGGTATGACGAGGCGTTCCTGTTCCAAGCAGATCCTTTTTGGAACGGCGTTGCTTCTTTTCATCTGAAATAAACGGATCGGACGAAACCTCGAGATTTGCCTCTTCAACACTGTCAAAGAATATCGCGATTAACTTAACAGTACCTTCAAACGACTCGTCAATTACCGTCCCTATCAAAAATGTGCTGTTTACAGATAAATGCGACTGGAATACCTCTGAGATCTCAGTAAGCTCAACCAGGCGAAGATCTTTACTTGCCAAAACTCCAAGTATTACCGTCCCAGCTCCCTCAACCTTACTCTCTGCGCCAAGTAAAGGAGACTTAAAAAGCTCTTGGGTCGCTATACTTGCGCGTCCCTCGCCGGTTGCTGACGCAATAGCAAATCTGCAGCGCCCGACTGAAGCGGAAATAATCGAACACATCTGCTCAACATTAAAAGTCACAAAGCCGGGTTTGACCAGCAACGACCAATAAATCGAAAGCAGATCACTCATTATATCCGTTGCTGCGCCATAAGCCTCAGGTATTGGCAAGCCTTTTGTATCGGCAAAGAGGTCATCAAGCTTAATTGCCGCGAACGCGCCTCCCGAATCCTCAAGCAACGCAAGATGTTTTCGCGCCATTTGTACACGACTGGGACCTTCAAATTCAAAAGGCAAAGTCGCAACGCAGAAGATGGTCACTCCACATTCGCGCAAGATATTAAGGATTTCCGGAGTTGCCCCCGAGCCGAAGCCGCCGCCAAGCGAGACAACCACGACGGCCAGACGAACATTATTGAGAGCCGCCTTTACAAACTCGGCATCGTCCTGAACCGCTGCACGCCCCTTAATCGATTGACCGCCGGTGCCATGCCCGTCTAAACGCCCTTCGCCCAGCAGACAAAACTCCACATCAGGAGCACAAAGCTCGGCTGTAGACCTATCTCCGTCAAAAACGACGGCGCGCATCCCGACATCAGCCTTGCGGACTGTCTCAGAGACAAAACGAGCCGCACCGCCACCAACACCGAGAAGAATAATATTTTCAATTATGTCACTCATCGGCGAAACAACCTTCCTAAGATTTTTTTAAATCCGCTGTTGGAGTCGTGCGAATAATTCTGTTCCCACTGCTTGTATCCATATATCAGCAAGCCGGCGGGAACCGCATACGACTGTGCATTTTCCACATTTTCAAGCCCAATCACATTCAATTTATTGCCGACCGTACACGGCACCCCGAAGATTGCATTTCCAAGCTCAACAAGGCCTGGCATAGCCGCGGCTCCGCCAGTGAAAACAATTCCGGCACCCAAACGGACTAATACATCATCTCGGACAAACTTCGATTTAATGATTCGCAAAGTTTCGTCCATACGCGCGTTGATAACCGTACGAAGGGACTTAAGGCCTATCGTTCTGTCGCGCATGACAAAACTGCGCGGCAAAGGGATTCGCTGGCCGCCTCCGTCCACGATAGCCTTTCCATGGTTGAGTTTCAACTCCTCGGCGCTGTTTTCAGGAACATTAAAGGCATGCATAATATCGCCGGTAACATAGTTCCCGCCTACGGCAAGTGAACCGATTGACGCAGGAACTCCATCTACATAAGCGATATAATTTGTCGTACCGGCACCAAGGTCAATTACCGCGACTCCGGCCCTTTTCAATTGAGGAGTCAACACCGCCTGTGCTGCGGCGATCGGGCTGAAAACAAAATCCTCCACATCTACCGAAGCGGCGTTTGCGACATTTCTGAAATTTTCTATCGGGCCTTCATTTGCCGTAACTAAAAGCAATTCAAGACTAAGTACCGAGCCCTTAAGTCCGATCGGCTTGACAACTCCATGCTGGTCGTCAATACGATAATTCCGAGCGAGACTGTGCATTACGGTTGTATTTTGGGGAAGCTCGCAATCCATAGCCACCGCATTAACATCATCAATGTCATCCTGTGAAACGGTATGATTGTGAATTTTCGTGCTGCCCGGTCTTGAAATCACATTAACAAAATCTCCGTTAACGGCAATAAAAACAGTGCCGATATCTATACCGCTATTTTCGGCCGCTGCTTTAAGAGCCTCCTGAACTCCTATAACCGCATAGTCAAAATCAACAATACGACCCTTTTTAACACCGGAAGATATATGCTCACCCCGTCCGGTTACAACCATCTGACCGGAGTCATTAACCTCACCCACAAGGACGACAGTTCGCTTCGTCCCGACTTCCAAAGCTACAAATGGAGGAATATTCATAATAAGCTTCTTAAAATCCTTTGCCTGATGCGACTTAAACGACTCATTTCAACGCGCACTGCAACGCCCCATTATAGTTGCATCAAATTCCCTAAATCCACGCGGATCCTGCATAGACCCGGCAAGACCGAGCACCTGAGCCTCTAAATATGCAACACCCTTCTCTGCATCTGTTGAGGTCATATACTCCCAAGCCAGCTTTGCCGCTCGCCCGTCCCTAAAAACCAAACTTATATAGTCTTTTGAAGAAACATTGACCGACGAAAGCGCCGATATGCTTATCGGCAAGTCACCATCTGCAATTCGTTCCAAAAAACGAAGCGCTACAACCGCCATCCTAAGAGATGTCAAAGTATGGCCAAGCCTTATAGCCGTTAACGGAACTCCCTCTATTGATACGATATTCTCAATATCGCTTCGCCGACATACGAAAATAACGCCATCGCTTGAAACCGCTAAAGGCATACCAGAACCACCGATGCGAGCCAAAGGAACGCGTTCCGATGATTTGATATCAACCGTTCCGTTAAAATACCTAGAAACAGATAAAGTCAAAAGCGTTGGAGCCATTGATATGATTTTCTTTTGGCGCGAAGAAAAAACATTACTGAAGATACCATCGCCGTCTTCCTTCGAGAAAAGCTCCTTACCCTTTTTAACTTCCAGATATTCCATCAGAATTTCAGGGGTAAGAGTATTCCCAATAGTAGTGACATTGATTGTCGTTATCTTAGCTTCAGGCTCATTCAGCCAAAGAAATTTGCCTCCGGAAATATAAAAGTCCAGCAAAAAGTGCACAAAAACGCAAAACAATGCAACACCTGTAAAACCGATACCGCACTTAATGAGGCCAAAATATCTATCTTCAAACAACATAGACTAAAGACCCCTTAACATAAACGGAGAATCTCCGGAGCATATTGCTCTAAAAGATTGCGTACAAGGTGACGGACCTGTGCCATTGTTGCCGAATTAAGGGCCATCTCCGAAACCCTTGCAGCCTCTTCAACCGGAATCTTGCGTATCAATGCTTTAATCATCGGAATCGACGATGACGCCATACTTAAAACAGGAACCCTCAAGCCAAGCAAAATAATAACATGCAATGGATTGCCGGCCATCTCACCGCAAACGCTAAGACCTATGCCGGCACGGGTTGCCGCCTCAACAGTCATTGAAATCAACTTCAACACCGAAGGATGCAACGGCTGATACAAATAAGCTACAGAGTCATTGATACGGTCTGCGGCAAAAGTATATTGAGTCAAATCGTTTGTGCCAATCGAAAAGAAATCGACATGAGAGGCCAACAACGGCGAAGCGATCGCCGCAGAAGGAACCTCAATCATAATGCCAATCTTCGGGAAAATGCAATTTCCAAGGCCCTTTTCCTTCAACTCAAGGAAACACTCCTCAATAATCCTGCGCGAACGCACAACCTCGTACAGTTCGCTAATCATAGGAATCAGAATGTAAATCTGCTTCTGCACCTCGGCGCCGGCTCGAAGAATCGCACGAATCTGAACCTTGAAAAGATCTTCATTCTGCAAAAGAAAACGAATTGAGCGAAGACCCAAAAAAGGATTCGTCTCATTGTCGTTCAAACCCTGATTGCCGACAAACTTATCTCCGCCCAAATCAAAGACCCTTACGACAAAAGGGCGATCTCCCATAGCCTGCGCTATCGCGGCGTATGTACGCGTCTGCTCCTCTTCATCGACAGGGCGCCCCTCGGCCATCCACAGATATTCAGTCCTGAAAAGCCCCACGCCCTCTGCACCGTTGGCATCGACATAAGGCAACTCCCGCTGATTCTCTATATTCGCGAGACAACGCACGGTAAATCCGTCCGGCGTTGTGGCAACCTCGCGACTGTCGGCCTTGAACTGCGAAAGCAAAGCATCACGCTCCAGAGCATTCCCGCGAATCGCTACTGCATCCTCATCGGAAGGGTTGACAACGACGACACCCTTGGCCCCATCAATTCCAAGCATGGCACCGGGAGTGATTGAACTTGAAAAATTGCCAAGGCCGAAAACCGCGGGAATCTCAACTGCCCTAACCAGCAGCGCGGCATGAGAAGTCATACTGCCACGGTCAAGAACCAGGCCGCAAACGGCATTACGGGGAAGAGCCAAAACCTCGGAAGGAGTCAGATTTTCGGCAACGACAATCCTCGGTTCCTGCCAATCAAAATCCAAGTCGCCGGATATCCCCATCAGAGCCCGCAGCAAACGGCGGGAAACATCGGCAATATCACCGGCGCGCTCAACAAAGTAGATATCGTCGAACTCGTTAAATTTCGCTATATATTTATTGGCGACATCTCGGACAGCCCACTCGCAATTGTGAAGCTTCTCAAAAATCTCGCACCTCATATCCTCGACAATCAACTCATCATCGAGAACCATCATATGCGCATCGATGATACCCGCCTCGCCACCCGGAGTCTCAAGCCCAAGCGAATCGCGGATATCACGCAGCTGCCTGCGGGTCACATCCTTCGCATGAATCAACCGCTCCCACTCGGCCTCCGAATCATGCTTTTCAATTTGGTATATCGGAGGATCAATAGTATTTGGACGGTAAACAACAGCCTGCGCCAAGGCAATGCCTGGCGACACGCCGACTCCAAAATATTTTCTGTTGTTTTTACCACCCATCACTACTGCTCGTCAGGCAAATCAAATTTTCGGGACACAAGGGCTTCAAGCTCATCCAGAACCGCCTCTGCATCAGGCCCTGTCGCCGTCACCTTGAGAACAGTACCGCAAAGCGCCTCAAGAGTCATAAGTGCCATAATGCTCTTACCGGAGACGACATTACCGTCCTTCTCGACCTTGACATCCGACTTAAAACGCGAAGAAACCTTTGCGAAAAGCCCCGCTGGACGCACATGCATTCCATACTTATTGAGAAGAACCAAGTCTCTCGTTAAAGACTGTTTGTTATCGCTCATTTCCCTCAAACTCCAATTATTTCGACAAATTATTAAACATCTTAATTCGATCGTCTAGAGTCAAATGGGCAACCTGCCCCGCAAATCGAAGCTTGTACTCCATCGCAACCGTTTCAACAATGTTTACCAAATCTCGCCCAGGGGCGACCGGAATAACAACTTGCGGCACATCCACACCAAGAAAATTCCGACGCAAATCATTCTCACCGATACGATCAAGATCATCGTCACATTCACCCTGCCGACGCAAAGTCACAACAAGGTCAACCTTCTTTTCACCACGGACGGCGGCAACACCGAAAATTGACGGCACATAGATAATGCCAAGACCGCGAATTTCCATATAGAACTGCGTAACCGGCACGGCAGAACCAGTCAATGTCCCGTCATTGGCGACCTTAAGCTCAGTGCAGTCGTCAGCGACAAGTGCACATCCCCGTCGAATCAAACCCAAAGCCGTTTCGCTCTTACCGATTCCGGGCGCACCCTCAATAAGAACACCGACACCGGCCACCTCCATCATCGTCGCATGAATTCTAACCTTAGGAGCCGACAGCTCCTCCATTAAAATTGTAGCGGCATTTGCAAAGTGACCGGTTATCATATTCGTGCGCAACAGCGGCACCGAATATTTATCAGCCAAGGCCAAAGACTGGCTGCTGGGCTTGCGACGGCGGGTATAGACGACACAAGGAACCCTAGTGGCGAAGAGCTTTTCAAGACGCTCCTCCCGCAAAGCGGCGTCAAGCGACATGACATACGAATACTCGGCATATCCAATCAACTGGATTCGCTTTACAGGGAAGTACTTGTAAAATCCCGCAAGAGCCAGTCCCGGGCGATTAATCGCAGACTCGCGGATTGGACGATCCAAGCCGCTCTCTCCCGCCATAATGGTAAGAGAAAGACGCTTACGCCCATCCTCGAAGAACTTTTGAACCGTCGTCAGTTGCGTAGATTTTTCGTTTTCCGCCACTAGTTTATCCTATAACAATCAATTAAGGCTTACGGTTGTCGCCAATCTTATCCTCATGCTTCCGAGCCTGACGGAAAAGTTTGTCGGCAGCCTCATCAATAGCCTTGATGAAGTTATCAGCCTCCTCCGCAGAAGCCGCAAAAGGCGTTCCCGCAACGGTTGCTTCAAACTGAGCCTTATAGAGGTGGCGTTCAGTATCCAGCACGATATGGACAGATGAAGTCCGAGGGAATTCCGCCTCAAAATCGGCAGCCTTCTTAGACGCGTATTCTTGTAGTGATACAGGAATGTCCTTATTTCTTGCAGTTACTTCAATGCTCATAATTAGCCTCCTCCTTTTTGTTGTTTACCACAATATCCGGTATCGCAACAAAGCTGCGACCCTTCCCTACATCTTGAAATTCTCTCCCAGATAGACCTTTCTCGCCTCAGCGTCATTTATAAGAAAATCGCTCGTACCCTCTTTAAGAACGCCGCCGTCATAAATAAGATAAGCCCTGTCGACAACCGAAAGAGTCTCCCTAACATTATGGTCGGTAATAATAATACCAAGCCCCCTGTCGCGAAGCCCCAAAATAATTTGCTGGATATCATGGACAGCCAATGGGTCAACACCGCTAAAAGGCTCATCAAGCATAAGCATAGTCGGGCGACGCACCAAAGCGCGAGCAATCTCAAGCTTACGGCGCTCACCGCCGGAAAGAGTAAAAGCCTTCTGCTTTGCGACATGCGTCAAACGCAAATCAGAAAGCAACTCATCCAACCGCTCCTTACGCTCAATGCGAGACAAAGGAAGCGACTCCAAAATGGCCAAGACATTGTCCTCGACACTAAGCTTACGAAAAACCGAAGCCTCCTGCGCCAGATATCCCAGCCCCTTGCGAGCTCGCTTGTAGACAGGAAGGCTCGTCACATCCTCCCCCTGGAAAAACACCTGCCCGGAAAAAGGCTTAACAAGCCCGACAATCATGTAAAAAGATGTCGTCTTACCAGCACCATTTGGGCCAAGAATACCAACCGCCTCGCCGCAACGAGCCGTGATACTCACGCCCTTGACAACAGTGCGACCGCCATACTTCTTAACAAGCTGCCTTGCCTCGACATCTGGTGGGCCGTCCATACGGACAGTCGAAGCGCCATTCAAATTGTTACCCAAATTTCCCATAGCTATTTAGGGAGGATATTACCCGCCCCGCCCTTCTTACTGTTGACGGTATTTTCTTCAAGAATCATACGAGCAGGATAGCACTCGACACGCTCCTCATTAAGCCAAATCGTAATCTGCGTGCCAGTCATCTGATCCTTCGCCCGTTGCACAACAACCTCCTTGCCGCTCATAACGACCTTACCGTCAGCCTTCGTGTAAACAGCCTCATCACACTTCGCGCTACGGTCGCCGTTGACAAGAATAACATTCTTAGATGCGCGAATCCACTTAACATCATTAGTTGAGTTAAGCATAACAACCAACTGCTCGCAAGTCATCGTATAATCGGGATTCTGAATCTTCACATTCTCCTCAAAAGTAATTGAAGAGAATTTGTAGTTATACTCCATACGGCTCGCGGTAATCTCGGTATCGCCGCCAACCTTGGCCGCCTGAGCCACACTAAAAACCGAAGACAATACAAAAGCCGTCACAGCCGTCAAAATGACAGAAAACTTTCTCATCTAAAAGCACCCTCCAATTCACCCATAATCTTAGACATCTTCACACTCACACCGCCTGAAATCTTGACAATACGCGACTCAAGATTCCATTGCATATTCGTGCCGACAACACTTATATTGCGCTCAGGCGCCCGGTGCTCAATACGAATAGGGCAATCGCAATAACCAGTCTTAATCACCCTATCGAATTTACAATCCGAAGCCAAATAATAGCCGTTAACCTTACCCTCCTCGTCGTAATGCTCAATCATCAGCCCCTTCGCCAAAACAAAGGCAGATTCGTCTGCCGGCAAAAAAGCGTCGTCAGCATTAAAACGGGCACGGATGGAACCATCGTCATAATACGCAATAGGGAAAGACAAACCCGAAATCGGAATCCCCTCAGGCATCTCGCCCTTGGGAAATACCGATTCCCACACATTTGTCACACCTCCGACTACGGGAACAGACGGAATATTCTCCCCCGCATAAGAGACCAAGGCAAAAGACATTGCGCAAAATAAAATTTTCAGGGCAGCGTAAATAATAAAAATCTCCTTACTTCATAACCTTCATAACAATAATATCAAAAAGACTTCCATGTCGCAAACAGAAATGATATAATTATATGCAAAGGATTTTTATGCACCAGTTCAGAACACATACATGTGGCGCATTGCGCGCCGAAAACGATGGCGAAATCGTCCGCTTGGGCGGATGGGTATATCACAAGCGTGACCACGGCGGCATTCTCTTCATTGACCTCCGTGATCACTATGGTCGCACACAAGTCGTCATCCATCCCTCGCGCCCCTTCTTCCAGACCTGCGCAGACATCAAGCTCGAAAGCGTAATCATCGTCACAGGCAAAGTCGTCAAACGCGAAGAAGCGATGATCAACCACGACATCCCCACTGGCGAAATCGAGCTGGTTGCAGACGATGTCCAATTTGAATCCCCTGCAGAACAAACCCCAATCTATCTTGCCGGCGAATCTGAAGAAATCGGCCCCGAAGACATCAGATTAAAATACCGCTATCTCGATCTTCGTCGCGAAAGCCTCCACGCCAACATCCTCTTGCGCTCCAAAGTCATCTCCTTCCTACGCCGCAAAATGGAAGAGCTCGGCTTCAACGAATATCAAACACCAATCCTCACCTCAAGCTCACCAGAAGGCGCACGCGACTTCCTCGTTCCCTCGCGCCTCCACCCAGGTGAATTCTACGCATTGCCACAGGCGCCGCAAATCTACAAACAGCTCCTCATGGTCGCAGGCTTCGACCGCTATTTCCAGATAGCCCCCTGTTTCCGCGATGAAGATTCACGCGCCGATCGCTCACCTGGCGAGTTCTACCAGCTCGACTGCGAAATGTCCTTTGCAACACAAGACGATGTCTTCGCAGTCATGGAAGAAGTCATTCCCGCAACCTTCAAAGCCTTCGCCCCAAAAGGCAAGAAAATCGACGGTGCGCCATTCACACGCATTCCATACCGCACCGCAATGGAAAAGTACGGTTCAGACAAGCCGGACCTCCGCAACCCGCTCTTCTGGGTCAAACTCGATGAGCTCTTCAAAGACAGCGCCTTCAAAGGCTTCTCAATGACAATCGCCAACGGCGGAACCGTCAAAGGCCTTCGCGCACCGGGCATCGTCGGCGTACAGCCGAGAGCATGGTATGACAAAATGGAAGCCTTCGCCAAAGAAAACGGCGCTAAAGGATTAGGCTACATCCAGTGGCTCCAAGACGGCACGCTAAAAGGCCCCATCGCCAAATTCATGACAGAAGAAGAAATTGAAGCACTCAAGAAAGCCGTTGAGCTCCAGCCTGGTGATGCAGTATTCTTCGTTGCCGATGAAATCGACAAAGCCAATGACATCAGCGGAAAAGTACGCACCCATTTGGCGGAAACGCTCAATCTCATCGATAAAGACTGCTACAAATTCTGCTGGATAGTAGACTTCCCGTTCTACGAAACAGATCCCGAAACCGGGGCCGTCATCTTCTCGCACAACCCATTCTCAATGCCACAAGGCGGTATGGACGCGCTCCTCAACAAAGAGCCCCTCGACATCGTCGCCTATCAGTATGACATCGTATGCAACGGCATCGAGCTCAGCTCAGGCGCCGTCCGCAACCACAGAACCGATGTCATGCTCAAAGCCTTCGAAATCGCCGGCTACCCGCCAGAGACCGTCTACGAACGCTTCCCGGCCCTTGCAAACGCCTTCAAGTATGGCGCACCGCCGCACGCAGGCATTGCTCCAGGCATCGACCGCATGGTAATGCTCCTCACCGACTCCGAAAACATCCGCGAAGTCATCGCCTTCCCGATGAATCAGCGCGCTGAAGAGCCAATGATGGATTCACCTCGCCCAGCCTCCGAAAAGCAACTCCGCGAGCTCCACATCAAAATCCGTGCACAAAATGTCAAGCCAGGCACAACAGATGCTCCAGCACCTCAAGCCTAAATAAGACTGACATACACAAAGGGATACCCACCGCGAGACCAAGAATCTCGCGGTTTTTTTATATCCCTTCCAAACGCCTAATTTTAGGTGTCAGACTATTACACTTGACATCCCGCCCATATCTTACTATACTCAACCCATGATTCAACTTACAACTAATAATTATTCAAATTGTAACCCATCGGCTTAGTGGGGTCAGACTGTTACACTTGACATTCCGCTCATATCTTGCTATACTAAACCAAAAATTTAACTCCATGCTAAGAATTATCCCAATCTATAATCTCATTTCATAAAACAACAGCAATTATTCTTAAACTACAAAGCTAATACATCTCTGCTGACCCCACTAATATTGGATTTGGGATTGGATATTGGCAAAAGTGGCACATTTTTGCGACTGTAGTCGCATCGATAGCCTCAAAAAAGGTATTTGGCGAAATTTTTTATACACTTCCCCATTCGGGGCGATAGGCTCCGTTGAAGGTGATTGTATTTTGTCGGGTTCTTTGCTTAGCCTTGGAATGAAACTGGGGATTTTTGGAGGTCTCTTGCTGAATAGAGTTTTATGCCATCCCAGTTTTTACATAGTCCTATGCCTCTTGCGCCTGTTTTTCTACCGAGGCTGAAGGCATATTTGTGTTTTGCCACCT